>JBBQIC010000038.1:0-17961 GCA_038324555.1 Chloroflexia bacterium | reverse complement strand
AGTCTTTCCAATCCCACTCTTCCTCGCTAACCACGATCTTCCAGAGCACGCCGAGCAGGGCAAGCATCGAAACTACCAGCCAAAACAGGAACCAGGCATCGGACAGGGGCAGCGATACCCACCCGAAATTGCCCCAGAACGACTGGAATTGCGTATTCATGTAATAGCTCCACAGGTTGCTTCTGTCGAAGGTCTGCGGATTGGCAGCTACCTCTGCCATCCATTGTGCCTCCTGTGGCAGGAAGTGGGCTATTGGTTTAGCGAGGGCCACCTCTTGCTTCTCAAAGGATGGGTTCAGCAGGACCGCTATGGGAGAGATGCCGTCGCTGGCAAGGCTGAAGTCGTCAAACTCAACCGTACCCCCTTGCGCGGATAGCTTAACGGTCGCCGCCGCTACATCTGCGGGAATCTTCAGGGTTAAGTTAAAAGGCTCCCAACCACTTGAAGCGCCTAGTGTTAGCCCCTTATTCCTGTTCAGCTTGTTTGCTGCCTTTAATCCGATCACCGCCCTGGCCGTTTTCGCGCCGTTGCCGGTGTAGAGCCGCGCGTATCCGGTCAGCGACAGGCTCAGTTCGGGGTGCGGCACCGCCAACTCTAACTGCTGGGACGTGGACACGCCGCTCACCAGGGAAAGCACGTACTTGCCCGCGTGTGCGCTCTCCGTTTGGCTTATCGGAACCTTCTCGATTGGGAGGTTGCCCAGTCTCCAACCGGCGGCAGTGCCCAGAGGCCTGTAAAGCATCGGCGCGAGGATGAAAGTTGCCAGGACGATAGCGAGGGCTATGCCCGCTCCTATTGCTACGCCTCGGACGCGGGCTTTTCTATTAGGAGGACGATGGACGATGGACGATGGACGATGGAATGCCCTGGCTATCGTCCATCGTCTATCGTCCATCGTCCTCCCCACGAGCAGCCCTATCCACGCCACCAGACCCAGCCCTGCCAACGGCACAACAGCCGCCAGGGCTGATGGCTTCGTGCGGGAGCTAACCACCGCGAGGGTAATCACAAGGGCCGCCAGGAGCAGCCCGCGCAAGCCGCGAGGCCAACGCAGGAGGGCGATAAGTGTCACAGTAAGCGCCGACACTGCTAGTTCGGACAACACGTCGTTATTGGCGATGCTGTCCACGAAGGCGTGCATTGGAAGCAAAGTGACTGTCAAAGGCAGCAGCAAGGGAAGCCAGGCGCGCAAGCTCTGTGGCGCGGCCAGCAGCCTCCCGGCGAGCCATGCCAGGCCCACTATCGGTAGACTGAGGATAACGGATACCAGGCGCATCAAGCGCAGGGCGGCATCGGGGTCCGTGTAGGGGTCTGTATTTAGCCCTATATGCCGGGCGGCTTTCAGCGTAACGGCGCATAGCCAGTAGTAGGTGGCGGGTTGGCGCAGTTCGGCATAGACCGATTTCGTGTCGGGCGTAATGGGCGCGCCAGGATTGGGTGAGTTTCCCACGTAGCGGGTGAAATCGTGACTGTTCATGGACCGGGCGATTGCGTCTATAAGCGCCCCGTCTCGATCTTTACCCTGCCAGTCGAGGCGTTGCACAACGCGGTCGTCCAGGTTGTAGCGGTCTAGCAGCGCCGCGTAGCTAAAATGGCTGAGTTCGTCAGGACCCTGCCAGGGCGGTATGAGCAAAGAATATAACAGCCCGTGCGCGAGGCCCACGCAGAGCACCGCGGGCAGCACCCAGGGTTGGGTGAGTATCGTCGCTGGACTTGATGTATGGCCGCCTTTGCGGATTTTCCAGATGGGCCAGACTAGAGCCAATAGCAGCAGAACACCCAGCGCAATTACGAGCAGAGGCGGAGCGTTAACAGAGAAAGCCCGCGCCACTTGCACCCACGCCCCAATAAGGGACGGCGAATAATGCAGGCTGAACGCGAGGTCGGCGTTCCAGGACTTACCGTCAATAAACGCGCTGCCGAGTGGGTAAGGGTCGCCCTTGCCATTTGATTGCCACCAGAATAGCGTCAATGCTCTGCCAGGTTTACCACCAGGCGACTCTACGTCAATGTAGAAATGCTGGTCCTGACTGTTCTGAATAGCCGGGAAGGCAAAGGTCTGCCAGGGGTCCTGGCCTTTGATCTGAGTGGCGGGAACGCTAACTGTAGCAATATCAGCTTCATTGGGAGCGCGCTTGAGGTGCAACACGATACCTCGTTGCGCCGCCTGTCCAACTGTGCCCAGCCGCAACGCGACGCTTGAGAGGCCGTCGTATCGCGCCACAAAGCTCTGGCCCACTGTGTGGTGCGCCAGAAGTTCGCCCGTAGTGTCATTGGTGCTCGAATAGGTACGTTCGGTTAGTGCGCCATAGCCTGTGAAGAGCACGTAGCCCAGCCCAAACATGGGGATTAGTACAGAAAGAACCGCAACCATCGGGATTGAGAGGGTGCGAGCTTTCGCGCCGCTCCGTTCCAGGGTGGACGAGGGGCTTAGAGATTGGGTGCTCACAGCGGCACTATCGCCATTCTACATATACCGGCTTTGCGTCGAGCGAGAAGAGCAGCGTGCCGTCTGCCCGGCTGCGCGTGGCGACGGAGTTGCCATACATATCAAGTACCCTGCTCACTTTGGACGCCTTACTTGCAGGTATAGCGAAATCTCGGACTTTGGGGGCCGAGCCGCAAGGACCGTATACGCTGAAGTCCCAGGCCCAGACCACCCATAACGCCCCCGCGTGCGTACTACCCTCCGGACCGAACTCATAGCCCCTCGCTGGCGTGGACAGGCCATCTGTGCTGTTGAGGGCGCGTACAGCGTTGCGCTGCCCGATTTCGGTGGCGGCCCACTTATATGCCTGATAAGAGGGCTTGAGGTTGTTGTTCACATCGAGCAGGCCGGAGTCCTTGAATATCTGCCAGCCCTTCACGCTTGTTTGGAAATCTTTGGCGGTGTACCAGGCAATAGAGGCCATGCGCTCACCTAATCCCTGCGCGTATGCCTGGGCCACGTACATGCTCTGGGTCTCAGGGCTTGAGTCGAACTGGTTGCTTGACGTGAAGCCTGTCTCGGAGCAGATTATGGGCAGGTCAACCTTGTGAGCGGCAAGCTTGGCTCGCAATTCAGTCAGCTTGGCGCTCAGGCTGCACCAATTGACGTTCTGTACGTAATAGTGAAAGTTGAATACGTCGAGGTATTGGCCCCCGCCCGCTTTCAGAAAATCGTCAACGAAATGGCGGTTGAACGGCCCACCGTTTTCCTGAAAATTATCGTAGGCCAGGCCGCCCATAACCAGTTGAGCGTTGGGGTCGGCGGCTTTCATGCCGGGACGTACCGCCTGTAACATGGCTGCATATTGGTCGGGGTGCATACCCCAGTTCAACTGCCCATCAGGGCCACTGGTGTCGTCCGGCTCGTTCCATAACTCCCAGTAGTGTGCGTTGTATGGCCGTTTGCCGTACCGCTCCACCACTGCGGACATGAACTCCACGAATGCTCCCACCTGGCCGAGACGGATCGGGCCATTTGGGGCATCGCAAGCCCACTTGGGACAGCCGTCAACCAGCGCGAGTGGAGACAGCTTATTGTCGGCCAACTGCTTCAACCGGGAGTCCATACTGGCCCAATTGTATCGCGTCGGTGGCACGTAGTTGGGTTCGATGGACGACCATATCATCTCAGTGCGTATCGCGCCTGCGCCTGCTGCCGCCATCCCTCCTATCGTTGAAGCGGACAGATCGCCGTTGGGGTCTATTGCGAACCTGGACAACGCGGTTGGAATGGGCTGTGGAAGCTCGGTAGGTTGTGGAAGGGGAAGGGGCCGTGCAGGCGATTGTTTGCCCGCATATCGCCACTGGTAGTAGTGCTGCCCGACGTTGCCCATCTCTACCTGAAAGCCTGCGGGATTCGTTGGCACGTACGTAAGCGCTCGCCGCTCGTAAGCCTGCACTAACACATCGGTTTGCTTGCCGGCGATAGTGGCTTTGGCCCAATAGGGGTCGCTGATGGGCAGGCCGGAGGCATAGAACCAGGGTTCCATCAGCCTTTGCTGGACCACACGGCCCCCGACTTCTACGGGTCCACTGGCGTTCAGGAAACTCCACATCGCAGCCGGAATGTTGTGTCCCGTTAGCTTCTCATAATACACGATACGCGCTCCCTGCACTCCTGCCTTACTGTCGTCCTTACCCACGCGGCCCGCTCGGTCCAGCGTAGCGAGCACGTCCTGGCCCGTGCGGTCGGGGTTTCGGTGATCGCTTATGGCGTTGGACACACCCGCGAAGCTGGCATAGGTGGGCGCGGTAGTGTCGCCCGTATCGCCGGTTACGTTGATATTGGCGGTGGCGCGCTGCGAATAGCTGTTGTCGCCCGTTTGTATTCGGCCCGCAATAAGCTCGACGGTGAGCAGGCCGTTGGTGACGTACCAGGGTGAGTTGGGGTCGGCAGCCGGGTTGTTGATCTCCATGCGGCTCTTGTCGAAATATTGCACCAACCGCTTGCCGCCCGCGCCCTGCCTGTATTCTTCGGTCAGGCCGGTGGTGTTAGGCGAAGGTCCCCAGAACCAGGTACGTTTCACACTGCCTGTAGCTACCGGCGCGTCGGTATGCCGCCATGTAGCCTCAAATACCGGCTCCGCTAACTGGCTGGGGCTTGCAAAGCCAACGTTGCGCGCGCTCATTTCCCATGGCCCAGCAGACCCCGACCCCTGCATCGCAAAGAGCGCCGACATAAGCGCCACACCGATAACCTTACGAACCGAAAAACGGGCCATACAAACTCCCAGGCAAAGTTACGAATTCAAACAAAGACCGTGTCGTAATTAGTATTACGTAATGCGTATTGCGTAAACTCCTTACGCAATACGCATTACGTAATAGGATGCTACCGAAGATTAGCCTGGGGAGTCAACGGAAAGGCGTAGTACCATAGTACGATGGGAGAGATGACTTTTGGTGAAGGAGACGCAGTTTGCCACTCAAATTGCGGGCCAAATAAATTGTGTAATATTCGGCTATGGGTCCTCTCTGTAACGTGTAATTGGGGTATGTTCAAAAGCGGATAAATGGCGTAATCGCAGCCTTATTACCATAGTCCTATGGCATAAGACCATTAAGTACTATTGACATAAAGCTGCGTCCGCCCTAATCTCATTATATGCTATACATTTCCGCTACGCTTGGTCGAGCGGTCCTGTGGAGTTACTTTCGCTCTCAAAGATACTTGCCCTGGCAAAGACGCCAGGCTGAAAGGAGAGACAAGGATATGACACTCCATACACATACCATTCCCAAGGTCTATTCAGTAGATACTATGCCCAACTATTGGGTAGCCGAGGGAACTGACGGCTTTCTCTATAAAGTACCTAGCCAGCCGGGTGGTTGGCTGCAAGGGGACAAATACGAGGGACAGAAAGCCGAACTGAGACAGGTTGCGCCTGAAAAGGCCCGCGCCATCGTCTGGCTAACGTATGGCGACCTGGGAACGGTAACGATAGCCGAAGGCTGAATTATACACCGAGCAATTTACCCCATATAACTTATGTTATACTACGCACATTGTTCGGTGGCGCGCGTTTAGCTCGGCATAATAACTATAGGGCCTACGTAGAGACGATAGACGGCGGACGATAGACGATCTCTATTTTGCGTAAGTTCTGAATTAAATTAATTACAAGATGAAAGAAGGAGAACTAAGGCGATGACATTCATACAAGAGGCGAGGGTGGAGACGGAGGTGTCCCCTAAAGTATTCTGCGCAGACGAAGCGCATGTGTTTCTAAACTGGATAGCCGAGGGAACTGATGGCTATCTGTATTTGGTGCCGAGCGCGCCGGGCGGCTGGAAAGAGCGCCTTAGATACGAAGGACACATTGAAGGATTGAAACTGGTGTCTCCGCAAAAAGCCCGCGCCATCACCGCCTTCGTAGGGGGCGCTTGCAAAGAATGGGGCCCCGTGACCATCGCCGAAAACTCGACCGCAGAATATTGGACCGCTCCCCAGGATACTACGCCAGTAATCGTGTAGGGCGTTTCAAATAATAGAAAGAGGCATTCAAAACCGCCAAAAGCGGTTTTGAATGCCTCTTTCTATTATAGATAACCCGTTATAGATACCCGTAAGAAAGTAGTATAATAAAGTACTGGAACGCAGCGCGCGCTTCCTGGATGTCGCCTCTCACACAGCCCAACCGGGGCGATTATGTCGCATAACAGTAGACAACCTAACACCCTTCACTGCACCCACTGTGGGGCGGAGAACTATGGTTTTGCCGCTTTCTGTATCTCCTGCGGCGAACCATTCGATACTCTTCCCGACTCCGACCTTTCGTTCTTCGATGCCGCCGACGCCTCGATACGACCCGTCAAAGCAGAACCCAAAGAACCGCAAGAGCAAGAGCGACCTGCTTCTACTCTGGACGGTCTGAGCGGCAGGCTGGCCCGGCGGGAAACTATAATCGGGCTAGTTCTCTTGGCGCTCGTGCTTGGCTACGCCGTTTATAGCTGGCAGCGCAGCAGCGCTGAGGCGTCTGCTTATAAAGAGGGAGTCGCCGCCGAGCAGCATAAAGATTGGGAGACGGCAGCGACCGCGTTCGATAAGGCGGGCGACCACCATGACGCTGGCAGCAAGGCCACGCACGCGCATTTCCAGGTCGCCGAGCGCGACCGCCTCTTTGACGAGGCCCTTGTGGCGGCAGATAGTCAGGACTGGAAAACTGCTCTGTCGGCTCTGGAAGGGGTGCAGGCTATACAACCAGCCTACGCGGACAGTGAGAATAGGTTGGTGCAGGCGCGGAGCCAGGTTTTCAAGCTGGAGCTGAACAATCTCGTGTATCTGGTGAGCGACGGACCACAGCCCGGCCTCTACATGCTCGATGAAACAAACACACCTTATCGTCTCCCCGGCAGCGACGCCCAGAGCGTCATACACGCCATGTCCGCAGATGGGGCCAGGTTTGTATATGATAGGGCGAAAAGTAACGATTACACCACATCTGCCCAGGGTGACGCCAATTCGACCAATAACGACCATGCGCTCACAAATGCGTTTAACGACGTTACAGTAAAGCGGGAACCCGTATTGGTGACGCTGGATAAGGGTAAGGTCAAGACGCGCCCCCTGCCCAACCTCAATGGCAACGGAACGGGTATTTTTTCCCAAAAAGGACTTTGGTGGTACAGCGGTTGGTATAGTTCGCCCAAAGACAGCGACTACCTCCAGTATGAAGTGGCTTACAGCGACGGACAGGCCGCAGAATCGAGCGCGGCAGCGATAGTAGTCACCAACCCGTTCAGCAGCACCCGCGTGTTGGCGTTAGACCCTGAGCGTTCGCGGCTTGTGCTCGGCCAGGCTCATGGAACGCCACGCACCGTAGACCGAGAGACACGCCTTTATATGGCAAATGCCGACGGCACGGGCCAACGGTTCGTGCAGGCTATCGAAGGCGATGTGCAATCGGCACAGATCAGCGGTGATGGACGCTGGCTGCTGGCCGTGACTCGGTATGTTATAACGCACGTCGGCATCGAGCAATCGGTATGGTTGGCGCCTATCGGGACCGGAGTCGCCGACGCGCCAGCAGGCCCCGTTCGCAAGTTAGATACGCTTGCGGGTACTTCCTCAGACATCCCTCGGCACTTGAGTGCGGCCCTGGTTCCCACCAATAATTCGCCAACGAGGGTTGTCGTGGACCGTGCGAGCGCCAACCTGGAGCACGTAGCCTTCTACAGCGCCGATAGTAGCGACATGACGCATATCATCTATAACCTGCCCGCGACGGGTATGGGATACGACACTGTGGGCTTCTCCAACAGCGGCGCATATCTTGGGCTACGCCGCCAGTATGGTCCTGACGCGAAACTGGAGATGGTGAGCCTCGGCAAGGACGATTTCTTGAATTCGTGGGGCGTGCCGTTGCCCGCGCAGGCGGCGCAGAAGGTTAGGGTCAGTTTCGCGCCGCATGACGATTATGTGTTGGCGACAGTGCAGAACCTCAATAGCCCAACAGGTGGTTACGTTCACGAAATCTACGCGGCGCGTATCCAGAAGAACGGCGGTATGGCCGATGCGAAGCTGATAGCCACCGCCGCCACTCAATCAGACACGACGCTGCCCGCCATTGCCCCCACGAGCGGCGGCTCTATGCTCGCTTACGTAAACGCGCACCACGAACTGCGCGTTACGTTCTACGACGGCCAACAGGACACCCTGATAGCCGTCGCAATAAGCGCGGTGTGGGCGCTAGGCCATAATGATGATCATTCCTGGGCAAGATAAAATGATAAACATTTTTAGAAGTTAGCCTTGACACCTTCCTCTGTGAGCGCCTGGCGCACTATGCCCATGATGCGCTGAAGGTCTTCCTCCGACTCGGTAGACTCGAAGCGGTAGGTGATCGCAGGCTCCGTGTTGGAAGCCCGCACCAGTGCCCAGCCTGTTGGGAACACCACGCGCGCGCCGTCTGTGGTGATGACCTTATACCCCTTCTCGAAGCGTTGCGTGAGCTTGTCAATCAGGCCGAACTTCTTTTCCTCGTCTATGTCCATACGGCCTTCTGGGACGTTGAAATACTTTGGCACGTCGTTGAAGCGTTCGGAGATCGCCCCTCGCCCGTCGCCTATGGCTTCCAGGAGGCGCGCGCCCGCGTAGATACCGTCGTCGAAGTCAATCACAGGGTCGTTGAAGAACATGTGGCCGCTGAACTCACCCGCGAAAGGCGCACCCGTTTCGAGCCGTTTGGCGAATACATTCGTGTATCCGGTGCGCCACATAACCGGCACGCCGCCATGTTTCTTAATATCCTCCGGTAGGGCGAGCGAGCATTTCACATCGAAGATTATGTCCCCACCCGGCTCCTTCTGAAGCGCCTTGCGAGCATAGAGGATCATGTACATGTCGGGCCAGACGATGCTGCCGTCATTGGCAATCACTCCAAGGCGATCACCGTCACCGTCCAGGCCGATGCCCACATCAGCTCCCTGCTTCTTCACTTCGGCTATCAGGTCCACCACGTTCTCCTCTTTTAGAGGGTTAGGCAGGTGGTTAGGGAAGTTGCCGTCCGGCTCCAGGTAGATGCCGCTAACGTCGCAGCCCAGGCCTTTATAGATTTCCATAGCGGTCGGGCCGGTCACGCCGTTGCCGGGGTCTATAACCACTTTGAGCGGGTGCTCCACCTTCACCGTATTGAGTATGTACTTCACATAGTCGGGTTGGGTGGGGCGATCAAGGTACTCGCCTTTGCCGTCATGGAACTGCCCGCGCTGGATGATGCGGTACAATTCCTGCACATCGTCCGAAGTAAGAGGCGCGTTGAGGCCGTCGCCTGTCCGCTTGCGCAGCTTCAGGCCATTATATTCGGCAGGGTTGTGCGAAGCCGTGACTTCCGCTCCACCGTCGGTGTCGAGGAACTTGACCGAGAAGTACAGCACAGGCGTCGGCACTTCGCCCACGTTTACAACGTCCACGCCGGAGTCGAGCATACCCTGGATAAGCGCCTTTTCATAGCTCTCCGAGGAGAGTCGAACATCGCGGCCAGCCGCCACGCGCATACGCTCGCCCTTCACGGGTTTGATGTCGCCTTCCTGACTATAAAGGAAAGCGCTATAAGCGCGGCCTAGTTTATAGTAAATATCCTCCGAGAGGTCTTTGTCCACCACGCCTCGGATGTCGTATTCGCGGAAGATGTGGGCGGGGACGTTAGTTTGCGGGGTGTGGGGTGTGGGGTGTGGGGTGTGGGGGTTGGAGTGCGAACCATCTGTAGTTGCCATATGAGCCTCCTTGGTTATGTGTGCTTGTATTCTACAGCAAATAGCAGGGGATTGTCCTGAAATCAGTAGCATATTGGGGCAGGACCAACTTGTAGATAACGCCGGGTCCTTGTTGGAAGTACCCATGCTACAAGATGAAAAATGCCATCGCTTAATGACCGGCATTCTTCGTCAGATATGCTATAATAGGGTCCATGGCTCTATTGGGCGACGTTAGGCTGGATCTTTCTCGCTGCTATAGAGTTGGGTAACAGTCCATTCAAGATCATCAGCAAGTTGGTCTGTATCTGAGGGTTGTTCTATGGAAAATAGAGCTTGATGCGGCTCGGTGTGTGCAAGAGGCATTGGGGGTACAAAGTTCGTAATAAGTACCTCTTTATTCAAAACGCGCTCCCTGCCGTTTTTCTCAATTTTCATTCCTGAAAAGGATTGCACGGGGGTTATATGGTGCTGCTCGAAGAGGGCATGGATGTTCGGTGTATCATAAGACGACAGAATCCACTTACATTTGGTATTACTGAGTCGTTGGGCTAACAATTGGTGGTCGTCCCAACTGCGCATATTATATGCATAATTACATTTGTTGCCAGGGTAGGGTGGATCAATGTACATTACGGTGCCTTCCCTATCATATCGCTCTATGCATTCACGCCAATCTAAGTTTTCGATAATGACGGTACTTAAACGCTCATGGATTGGCTGGAGACGCTGCCGAAGGGTTTTCAGTGCGCCTATAAGTCTGTTGCCGTGCCCTCCATCCGTAATGCTTGTCGCAAAGCGTGGGTAATTTAGCTCTCCACCCCACCCAGCCATAATAAGATAGTAGAAGCGATGGGCTCGTTGAACATCAGTAAGTTGCAAAGGGTCTAGATTGGCTAGGCGCTCAAACTCGGCGCGAGATACTAATTCCCATTCAAAGGAGGAAATCAAGTCTTCTGGCTTTTCATGAATCACTCTGAAGAAATTAATTAACTCTTGGTCAATATCGTTCAAAACCTCAACATCGCTTGGAGGTTTGCCAAATAGTACCCAAGCGGCTCCGGAGAACGGCTCTACGTAGCAGGTATGCGCAGGAATGAGGGCGATTATTGTTTTTCGTAAGCGAGATTTACCTCCTACCCACTTGAAAGGACTGTTGAGCATTCGGTGTTCGCTGATTTTGTTCTCTTCGAGTTTCACTTCAGTTCCTTTCACTCAGGCAGGTATTGAAACCATTTGGTGTCTCTATTAGAGACATAATAACACAATAGCAATAAGATGTCAAGTCTTGTGGATAAGGGTTCAAATGCAACGGTTTGGCGAGAAACTCCATACTTTGCGCACGCAACGCGGTATGACTCTTAAGGAATTGGCCCAGGCTCTGGGCTACACGGCTCACGGTCATATCAGTGAATTGGAAGCAGGGAAAAAGATGCCTACCGTGCAGTTTGTGATTAACGTTGCTCGTTTATTTGGGGTGACTACCGATCAGCTTCTAAACGATGAATTAGAGCTAGATGCTGACAAGACCGATATTACCCGATGAGGTGCGTTGATTGTCTCTAGCATTTGTTGACAGAAATCCCACAAAACACGAGATAGAAAGACTTCGATTAATCCTGAGTACATACCAGGACGGAACTGGTATGCTCGTGCTGAAAGACGGTAAAACCATACCAGGCTGGCGGGATTTCGAAAGATCTGTTGCTGCGGCATTTAGTGGTAAAGCCCAGGAGAACAAGGCAATCTTTGATGTTTTGCTGCTAGATCCTATTAAGCCAGGCAGAAGTTATGGTTTGTCATGTAAGATGCGATCAACGCTCGACCGAATTAGTAAAGATGACCTCGTTACTATTGAATTATCAAATTCATCTGGTAAGTTCTGGCAATTCCTCAAAACAAAGGGGATAGATCAATCAAACTATAGAGGTAGGTCATTAGAGGTCGGCATAGCTTTGGTTGAGCTAGTCGAGCAGTGGCACAAGGTGGTAAGCATTGAACATGGTGGAACCGTTGATCTATCCAAGAGCTATTATCTTGTGCTTTCATACAATAAGCGCGGGCTGTATCAGCTACACCAGTTCTCCCTGCATTTTCCAGATCCCTCTACCCTAAGATGGTATTTCCCTACTTTAGCAAAGAAGGGTGTTGAAGAATCTGCAAATCATGTGAAGGGAATAGATGATTACGGCACTATTTTCGAGTGGTATGGAGAGTCGGGCGGGCAGCTAAAATACTATCCGCGTGCCACAGAAGCTATTTGGCAGTCAGAACCGTTCAAACTAGAGGCAATAGAGCAGGCCAAGTTCGGACTAATACGTAAGGCGGAAGCGTACTTCCCCCAGCTATGGAGTAACACTTCAGATTGACTTTCACATACTTCTACTTGTGGATAGACACCCTCTCTAATGACACGCCGCTAATAACCTCGCGCACCTCAACCTTTTAGAACAAAATTGCCAAATTCAATCCCAAAACTCTTGACAAATTAGAACATATTTGCTATAATAACAGTGGAAGTCGGGACAAGAAGCCCACAGTTGAGGCGGCTCCGGTCCCGCTTCCAGACCATGAGTGAATAGCTGAGTTTGAGTTGTAGAGCTTAGGAGGTACGAGTAAATGAGCGCTAAGAAGACAGTAACAGAGAATGAGTTTTTTGGAGATGAGACGGAACTAAACGCGACGGAAGTTGAGCGCGATGCGGCGACTACCGCGCAGAAAGAAGCGCCGGTTGCCCGCAACGGCAAGGCTAGCCACCAGCCATTCGACCCGACGCAATACCTCAGCAATTTTGATGGACGCGATTACCTCGAAGTCAAGTGGCGACTGCTCTGGTTGCGCAGCCAGCACCCCGATGCTCGCATAACCACCGAGATCGTGCAACACAACGAAGAAGGCGGTTTTGCCCTCTTCCGTGCAGAAGTTGAAGTGCCCAACGGCGCCAAGGCCACCGGCTGGGGTTCCGAGACGGTGCGCGACTTCCACGACTACATCGAGGCTGCGGAGACCAAGGCTATTGGCCGCGCATTGGCAGCCCTGGGTTATGGCACGCAGTTCTGCACCGACTTCGACTTCTCCGCCAACGCCCGCCCCGGCAGGGCACAGGTTGTAGACGCTCCGGTGAAGCTGGCAGAGCCGCGCAATGTCATGAACCGAGCTTCGGTTTTCACCAAGGGCAGCACGAACGTCCATGGTAGTGAGACGCAAGCCAGGGAAGGCGGGTTTACGAGTGGTGGTTTTACCAATCGCCCAACCGTGCAGAGCATCAACCCCGGCGGACGGATGCCCGCCGAAGAGGACGATTTCGACCGATTACCCGTGGCTAGCGGCTCTCCCAATGGTTCTGGGGCCACCGAGAAGCAGATCAAAGCCATCTATGCAATCGGCAGAGCCAGCAAGCGTCTCTCCGAGAACCAGGTAGACGACCGTTGCGCTGAAGTGTTTGGCGCAGCGCCTACCGAGCTTACCAAAGCCGAGGCGTCGCAGTTTATAGATATTCTCAAGGGAGAGGCAGCGGCGTAACGGACGATGGACGATGGACGATAGTAGTCATCGTCCATCGTCCATCGTCCATCGTCCGAAGGAGAGAGACCAATGGCAGACGAAATGTACAGCACCAGACAAGCAGCAATCTACCTGGGCGTTGCCGAGGCCGATATTCGGCTGGCGGTGCGCGAGGGCAAATTGAGAGGCTGGTCTTTGCCCTTGCAAAAGGGATTGTTGGTGCGTAAGAGCGACCTATCGCGGTTCCGGGAAGCGGGCGCTCGCGCTGCTCTGACGCGGCAACTCAATCTTTTCGCCGCAGATTCTCATGGCGCTTCTCCAAAGCAAGGGAACGCCGGTTCGGAGTCTGACGTAGCGTAAACAAGCCATTTCCATTCATCAACTTCTCCCTGGGGCAGAGACCCCCTGTTTCAGCTGTGGGGAGGAAGCTCACCTACGCAATAGACTGTTGTGAAGAGTGTGTAAAAGTGCTATAGTAGGCGTGGGTAAAGGCACTCCTTCGGGAGCAACCGTTTTTGATACCTCGGTATCTGCCCACCTTAAGAACTGAATACATAGGGTTCCAACCAGAAATCTTTGGTTGGGTAAAGTATTCAAAGTCTAACCTCCTTTGTGTTGTTAGTAACTGCGCTGCTGATTTCGGTCAGCAGGGCTGCACTTGTAAACCAGCCGTACTTCTCGGAACCTCTGTAACCGTTGCGTTTGCAAGGAGTCCAGATAAAGGTCCCAGGGAAAAGCCCCTTGATTTATCAATGGGGTAGTTTACGCTGTCGCCCTTTACCAGCCAAAGGGTTAGACAATCTCCAACACAAAGAGGGCTGCTCGCCAGGCTTACGCGGGTAGCCCTCTTTGTGTTGGGGCCATACTTTCTATTCCATACAGTACATTAGTCCCGCTATTTCCCCAAAAGTATTGTCACGGTCATACCTCTGCTGTAATATCAGCTTACTGCGTGAGGAGTTACGCAATACGCAATACGCAACAAGAGGTAAGAATACATGGCAAAAGGCACTACTAAGAAGTCGCGGAGCAAAGATAGGATTGATCGGCGGATGGGTGTGCAAGAGGCGCTGGAGGTGGGGATCGCTGCCGTGGAGCAGGATAATCGTAAGCAGGCGCACAGCATTTTTCAGCAAACTGCCGAATTCCATCCGAACGTATCGGAAATATGGGTATGGCTGGGGGGCACAAGTCCAAATTTAGAGGACGCGGAATCTGCTTTTGAAAAGGCATATACGATTGATCCAGAGAACGAGCAAGCGTCGCTGGGCCTGCGTTGGGTTCGGCTGCGGCGCAAGACTTCGCTGGCGGACATAATGGATGCCACCGTCCCGATGCCTCTCGCCCCTGAGAAGAACAGCGTCGCGGAAGATACTCTGCATATCGAAGCAGTCTCGCAGCAGGCTTTATCTGCGCCCACAATTGCGGCTGTAGCGTGCCCCAACTGCGGCGAGGCTAATGCCGCTAACGAAAAGTTCTGCGCCAAGTGCGGTCAGGATCTAACGGCCACAATGGCCCAAGATGTTAAAGTCCCACATGTACCTGCGGAGAGCAAGCAGGGTCTCCCGGCGCGCACCGTAGTTTTCGTGATTGTTGCGATAATAGCAATAATGATCGCCCTCGCAGCGCTATATTTGCTCGCCCACCCATTCTGATAGTAGGGCACCCCTTGTGGGTGCCCTCTTTGTGCGCAGACCCCCTATCCGAGCAGGGCACGCCCCTACGTAGATACCTTCTCCCACCTTATAATCTGAACGTTTACTAACAGAGTAAGTGTTCAGACTCGGGTGCAACCGTAGGGGCAGGTCTCCGTGCCTGCCCTGCCCTGACACCCAACTGCTGTGAAAATAGGGGTAGGGGCGAACCTTGTGTTCGCCCTCTTGATGTACGGGCTAACCAGCAGGGCGAACACAAGGTTCGCCCCTACGGGTCGTCGTCTATTTTCATTGGCTATGGTGGCCCGCAGGGTCATGACTTACTCTGAATGTTTGCTAATAGAAACTATTTTACGTGCATCGCGGTCATTATGATATAATAAAGAGTAAGGGTGAAGCGTAAATCAAAAACACTTGTCACGCATCACGCATCACGCATCACTCGTCAGGTATCATGCACGGAGGGTAGGGAACTGGAAGCAAACGAGTTAGCGCGCAAAGCGGTAGAAATAGCGGCGGACCGCAAGGCCGAAGATATAGTGATGCTCGATATTAGCAAAGTATCAATCATTGCTGACTATTTCGTGATATGCAACGGCACCAGCGACCGGCAGGTAAGGGCTATCGCTAAGGAGATAGACGAGAAGCTGGGAGACGCGGGGACCAATCCTATCAATATTGAGGGTATGAGCGAGGCCAAGTGGGTGCTGATGGACTATGGGGCCGTGCTGGTGCATATATTTGACCCGGCCACCCGCGAGTTCTACCAGTTGGAGCAGCTTTGGGCGAGCGCACAGCCCGTATTGGTTATGCAGTGAAGTGGGTTGGAAAAGAGGTAGCGATAATGCGGATCAAGACACACGATACTATCTCAAAAGGCGGCAACCGGCAAGGACCCGTCGTCAGTGTGGCTATAGCTCCTAAAGGGCGGTCCGGCTACCTGGTTACAGGCATTGCTGTCGGGATGGTGTGCGGGTTCGTACTGGGGTCGGCATTCGCCCTGAGCGTGGGTGACAGGAGTCTCGCGCTCGCCCAGCATTTGTGGGACCGTATGTTCGGCGTGGATACGGATGGTGAGCGCGTGCATTTTGAACTGCTTTTGCAGTAGTTTGGCCTCTTATACTGATAATAGCAAAAATCGAGCGCCATGCGCTCGATTTTTGCTTGCTGAAACCTCTAAAAATCGCCCCCATCTAGGGCCTCATCGCCCATGCCCGCCCCGCCGAGAGCATCTACGTCAATATCTTCCATCACCTTGTCAGGGTCTTCTCCTGCTTCGATGCGGGTCAGGGCATGATCGAACTCCGGCCCCATATCAAGTTCTTCTCCCATGTTGTCTTTCATGCGGCGGGCCCAGCGCGCTACGGAGCGAGGATCGTCTTCGTTGAGGCCGTCCAGCAGACTGTCGGTATCGTCCGAAAGGTCGTTCAAACTGTTATCGCTTGAACGTATAGTGTTCACACGGGACATCAAGCGCGTCAAATTGCTGTTGCCGCAGTGCGGGCATTTGGCCTCGCCGGTGGTTATCCGGCTTTCGGCGGCGCTGAAACTGGGGAAAAAGATGCTCACACGGCGCTTGCAGTCGGCGCATCTGTATTCGTAGATAGGCATAATTTGGTCTTTATTTATCTCCTCTAGATATAGGCGGCTTTATAGACGATTTATTGTAACCATAGAGTAGCATTGACGCAAGGTGCGGAGATACACACTTGCACTATGGGCCGTACAAACATATACTAGCAGCACTAATTTCATATCGCGGGGAAGGATAGCACTGATGATTACAAGACGCAACTATGTAGAGGGCGCTATATTCACGTTAGCCTTATTGGTCAAGCTTTTGCTGGGTAGCATAGGCATTTTGATGTGGGTAGGTTCGCTGTCGTCGAAGGCTGCGGCGGAGACCCTACTGGCTCGCAATCCGGTAGGCGACATATCATCGACCCGCACCCCCAGTGTCACACCTGTCGAAGGCTGCGTGCCGGGGGTGTGGAGCATCATTCCTAGCCCCAATCAAATGGGAGCCAACATTCTTACAGGTGTGGCGTCGGTATCGGCCAACGATGTTTGGGCTGTGGGTGGGTACTTTGTAGACACTGTAGGCGTGACACAAACCCTGATATTGCACTGGAACGGTTCGGAATGGGCACAAGTTGCCAGCCCCAACATCGGCACGGACTCGAACACTCTACACGACGTAACCGCTCTGTCGGCCAATGACATCTGGGCTGTGGGCGAGTACTTTGCGGGTTCCCCAAGCGCGGCGCAAACCCTGATATTGCACTGGGACGGCAGCAGTTGGACCAGTGTCGTCAGTCCGAACGTCGCGGGCTCAGGCAACTACCTGTCAGGTGTGACAGCAATCGCTGCTGCTGATATATGGGCGGTGGGTTCGACCCTGGTGGAGGCCACAGGGTATAGCAGCCTGACAATGCACTACAATGGCTCCCAGTGGTCTATCGTACCCAGTCCCAACCCCAGCGCCGGAAACAACTCGCTTGCAGCGGTCGTCGCAGTGTCCTCAAGCAGAGTATACGCTGTCGGAGGTGCGCAGGATACGGTAGCCATAAGTTGGGACGGCCATAGCTGGACTCGTGTGTCCACTCCCGACCCCGGCTCAATATCCAGCACGCTCTACGACGTGGCAGTTGCGCCCAGCGGCGATGTGTGGGCTGTTGGCGCTTATTCCGATGTCAGCAGCCTCCACACGCTAATCCTGCGCAATTGGGCGCAAGTGGCAGGCCCTACTCCGTCCAGCTTCTCGCGGCTGTATTCTATCTCCGCAGTTGCCGACAATGACATGTGGGCGGTAGGCTATTACACTCCAGGCGTGCTGCTTCAGACCCTGACGCTACATTGGAATGGCGCTCAATGGGCGGTCGTTCGCAGCCCTTCCACGCCATGGCAGGCAGCGCTGTACGGGGTCGGGGTCTCACCGGGCCGAGACCTATGGGCGGTAGGCTCCTCCCACGACCCGGGAGAAAGCCTTACTATGCGCTATTCGGGCCTGCCCTGCGACACCTTGACCAGCACTCCCACGCCAACAGCCAGGCCGACATTTATACCCACATCTACGCCGACCGGCATCGCAACCCAGTGCCCCATAAGCTTCAGCGATGTG
>JBBQIC010000037.1:0-18129 GCA_038324555.1 Chloroflexia bacterium | reverse complement strand
GTGCCTGCCTGGATGGATAAGGGCGACATCTTCATCAACACAACCAACATAGACAACACCCCCGTCAGCGTGATGGAGGCAATGGCCTGTGGGCTTTGCGTAGTCAGCACCAACGTGGGCGGCATACCCTACCTGTTGGAGCACGAGCGCGACGCCCTGCTGGTGCCGCCGGACGACCCTGCCGCCATGGCTAAAGCGGTGCGCCGTATATTGACGGAGCCTGGGCTGGCAGAGCGGCTGTCTGGCAACGCCCGGCTAAAGGCGCAGCAGTTCGATTGGGCCACGATCCTGCCCCGGTGGGAGTCGCTTTTCATATCGCTAACCCCCGGCGGGCGATACGTTGAGCGCATTACGCGCTAGACGATGGACGATGGACGATGGACGATGGACGATGGACGATGGACGATGGACGACAGCATTTATCGTCTATCGTCTATCGTCCATCGTCCATCGTCCATCGTCAGACAGCAGTAACAGTAAACAAAGAGAGCCATAATATGCAGACTTACGATACACAAGCAACCACACTAACTACATCATCCCCTGGCAACGAGGTACTCCTTCGCAACTTAGACGAGAGCGACGCGAAGGCTGTCACTGCCGTACATATGGAAGCGTTTCCGGACAGCGCGCTCACCAAACTCGGCGCTGAGGCTGTGCGCCGGTATTACGAGTGGCAATTTGTCGGGCCACACGACATGGTTCCACTCGGCGCGTATATAGGCGGCGAAATGCAGGGCTTCTGCTTCGGCGGGATTTTTCGCGGAGCCTTGTCGGGCTTCCTCAATAAGAACAGGTCTTACCTGGCGTTGAGCGTTCTCAAGAAGCCCTGGCTGCTGACCAACCCGATCTTCAGGGACCACCTGCTGGCAGGCGTGCGCAATCTGAAGCCCGCCGCAGCCAAAACCCCGCCAGCCGAGACACCCTCCGCCCCAGAACCCAGACCCTTCGGCATACTCTCCATCGCCGTGAATCCAACGTGCCAGGGGAGCGGCGTCGGCAAGCTGCTCATGCGCGAATCCGAAGCTATAGCTAGACAGAGGGGCTTCCAGAAAATGCGCCTGACCGTCAGCGCCGACAACCAGCAAGCCATCAGCTTCTACGAACGCGGCGGCTGGAAGAAAGTCTTACGTGAAGACGAAGTCACCTGGCAGGGCAGGATGGAGAAGGCGTTAGAAGGTTAGAACGTTGGAACGTTCTAACCTCTATAGAGAGATATGAGCAACACACTACTACAACTATACCACCAGTTGCCCTCACCAGCGCGTTCTGTGGCGGCAAGTTTGCGGGGACTTTATTTGAGTTCTTGGCGCTACGGGCCGGACGCAGACCGCCTGGTCGTGGAGGCGCTTGAACGTGAGCGTTGGAACCGCGAGCGCTGGAAAGGATGGGAGCAGGAGAGGCTCTCTCAACTGCTCCGGCGCGCCGCTACGCAAGTGCCCTATTATCGTAAACAGTGGGAAGAACGCCGCCGCCAGGGAGATCGCACTTCCTGGGAATACCTGGAGAACTGGCCCGTCCTGGACAAGGAACCGCTGCGCGAGGAGCCGATGGCTTTTGTGGCGGAAGACTGCGACATAAAGCGGATGTTCCACGAACATACCAGCGGCACGACCGGCAAGTCCCTCGACCTGTGGTGGAGCCGCGCGATGGTGCAGGAATGGTACGCGCTCTTCGAGGCTCGCTGGCGCGTGTGGAACGGCGTGTCGCGCCACGACCGCTGGGCCATCATTGGCGGGCAACTCGTCACGCCTGTGGAAAAGCACAAACCGCCTTTCTGGGTGTGGAACGTCGCCCTCAACCAGCTCTACATGTCCTCATACCACCTTGCGCCCGACCTGATCCCCCACTACCTGGACGCCCTGGCAAAATATCGCATTAAGTACCTGTGGGGCTATACCTCCTCCCTCCACGCCCTCGCCCAGGAAGCCCTACGCCTCGGACGCCGCGACCTGCGCATGTCGGTAGCCGTGACGAACGCCGAGCCGGTGTTCGATTACCAGAGGCGGGACATAGAAGAGGCTTTTGGCTGCCCATTGCGTGAGACCTACGGCATGTCCGAAGCCGTGCTGGCTGCAAGCGAGTGCGAAGCCGGAAACCTGCACATGTGGCCCGAAGTAGGGTTAGCAGAAGTCTTCGATGGCGACCAGGCTTTATCCAGCGGCTACGGCGACCTGGTATGCACCAGTTTGCTGAACATGGACATGCCGTTGATACGCTATCGCCTGGGCGACCAGGGCACTCTGCCACCTGAGAACGTCGAGTGTTCATGCGGGCGCACGCTGCCTGTGATCTCCTCAATAGAGGGACGATCGGACGATATGCTGTACACCGCAGACGGGCGGCAGATAGGCAGGCTTGACCCCGTGTTCAAGTCTCACCTGCCGATTCGAGAGGCGCAGATCGTACAGGAATCGCTATCCCGATTGCGTGTGCGCTTCGTGCCAGCCCCCGATTATACGGACGAAGCGGGTCGTTCCATCATTGAACGTTTGCAGGCCCGCATGGGGCCAATGGAAATAGTGCTTGAACAGGTGGACGAAGTGCCGCGCACCCCTAGCGGGAAGTTCCGGGCTGTGATTTGCGCCGTCCCTAAAGAAGAGCTAAGGGAGTTGGAAAGAGTAATATGAGCAGCCTGCCTTTTGTCTCAATCTTGATGCCTATTCGCAACGAAGCGGGTTTTATAGGACACAGCCTGGGCGCGGCATTGGCCCAGGATTACCCACAAGAGCGCCTGGAAGTGATCGTGGCCGATGGCATGTCCACCGATACGACGCGCGACGTTATCGGGGCATTACAGGAACGACACCCCAACCTGCGAATAGTTGATAATCCCGGAATGATCGTGCCCACAGGCATGAACAGTGCGATAAAAGTGGCGCGTGGCGAGATCATCGTCCGCATAGACGGCCACACGATAGTAGAGCCGGACTACGTGAGTGAGTGCGTATCCACCCTACAACGCTCCGGCGCTGATAACGTTGGTGGCAGGATGGACCCGGTCAGCGAGGGCGCGTTTGGGCAGGCGGTGGCGCTTGCTACCAGTTCGCCCTTCGGGGTTGGCGGCTCGCGCTTCCACTACGCGCAATCCGAAGAGTGGGTCGACTCGGTCTACATGGGTGCTTGGCCTCGACACGTCTTTGACTATAACGGCCTTTTCGATGAGGAGTTGGTGCGCAACCAGGACGACGAATTCAACTACCGGCTGCGCTCTAACGGCGGCAGAATCCTGCTCAACCCCAGCATAAAGTCGCACTATTACAACCGCAGTACAGCGCGTACTCTGTGGCGGCAATACTTCCAGTATGGCTACTGGAAAGTGCGCGTTATGCAGAAGCACCCTCGCCAGATGAGCCTTCGCCACTTCGCGCCCTCGGTCTTCGTTGCGGGCCTGATCTTCGCGGCAATTCTGGCCCCTTTCAGCAGCGTGGGCCGCACGATGCTGGCGCTCATCGCGGGCGCTTACATTCTAGCTAACCTGGGCGCAACCATCTGGGTAGCCAGGCAAGAGGGCAAAGGCGCTCCCACTTCGCTTATACCCATGCTACCCACCGTATTCGCCATACTCCACCTGAGCTACGGCCTGGGTTTCCTGGCGGGTATAGTAAAGTTCCGAAATCGCTGGAAAGTCCAAAGTCCAAAGTCCAAAGTCCAAAGTCAGAGATCAGGGCTTTAAAGTTTGGACTCAGGACTTTGGACTTTGGACTTTGGACCAAAATAAAGGAGCATAACATAACATGAGAGACACATTCCTACCTTTTGCTCTGCCCGATCTCGATGGCAGTGAGCTAGAGCAGATACGAGAGGCCTTGGAGTCGGGCTGGATAACCACCGGACCCAAGACCAAGCAGTTTGAGTCCGAGTTCGCCGCCGCCGTAGGCGCTAAACACGCTATCGCCGTCAACTCCTGCACCGCCGCGATGCACCTGGCATTAGAGGCTGTCGGCTTGCAGCCAGGCGACGAGGTCATCACTACGCCTTATACTTTCGCTGCCACAGCCGAGGTGATACGCTATTTCGATGCGCGCCCGGTCTTTGTAGACATAGACCCTATCAGCCTGAACATGCAGTCGAACCTCCTGGAAGCGGCCATAACCGAGCGCACGAAGGCCATCATCCCCGTGCATATCGCCGGACTGTCCGTCGAAATGGACTCCATACAGGAGGTGGCATCCAGGCACGGCATCCCCATTATCGAAGACGCTGCACACGCCTTCCCTTCGTACTACAAGGGCCGCGTCATCGGCAGCATAGGCGACTTTACCTGCTTCAGCTTCTACGCCACCAAGACTATTACTACGGGCGAAGGCGGAATGATCTGCACCGATAACGACGAATGGGCCGACCGCTGCCGCGTAATGGCTCTGCATGGCATCAGCAAGGACGCCTGGAAACGCTACACCGCAGAAGGCTCGTGGTACTATGAAATCATCGCCCCCGGTTTCAAGTACAATATGACCGATGTCGCCGCCGGAATGGGCCTGGCGCAATTGGCAAAGGCGGACCGTATGTGGCGTCGCCGCCGTGATATAAGCCAGAGATTCGGCGCGGCCTTCGACCAGTACGCTGAACTAGAGACTCCGTATGACCGCTCAGACTGCCAGCACGCCTGGCACCTGTACCTGCTGCGTCTGAACCTCGATATGCTAGATATAGACCGCGCCGAGTTTGTAGATATGTTGAAAGAGCGCAATATTGGCACCAGCGTGCATTTCATCCCCCTGCACACCCACCCCTACTACCGTCAAACCTACGGCCACCAACCCGACGATTTCCCGGTCGCCTACCGCGAATACCAGCGAGTGATTTCGCTGCCCATCTACTCCAAAATGAGCGATGCAGACGTGCAGGACGTGATAGACGCTGTCTGCGAGGTCGTCGAACTTAGCAAGGTAAAGAATAAGGTCCTGTCAACAATATCTGCATGAGGCTTATAGTCAGGAGAGAGGGCGCGATAAATCACGCCCTCTTTTGCTAACTAGCATACATAACCAAGACAAGCGCCATGAACAACGCCAAACCTACAACTGTAACCAAACCTTCCAAAATTGCAAGATTTCAGCGTTCTGACGCCAATTTCGACCCGCCACTCACGCGCCTGCTGGATATGGCGGGCGCAGCTATTGGCCTTATCGCTTTGTCGCCTCTGTTTGCAGCCATCAGCGTAGCAATCAAACGTCACGATGGCGGGCCGGTCTTCTACCGCGCGGCCCGCGTCGGCAAAGGTGGAAAACTCTTTAAGCTATACAAATTTCGCACTATGGTCACTGACGCCGACCGCCTGGGACCCGGCATTACGGCTAGTGGCGATAACCGCATCACTCCTATCGGTAAGTGGCTGCGCAGGACCAAGTTGGACGAATTGCCTCAGCTAATCAACGTTCTGCTCGGCGACATGAGCCTGGTAGGCCCCCGCCCCGAAGACCCCCGATACGTCGCCCTCTACACCGAGGAACAGCGTCGCGTCCTGAACGCGCGCCCCGGAATAACCAGCGCGGCTTCCCTCGCTTACAGGCACGAAGAACAAATGCTCTCCGGCCCCGACTGGGAGACCCGCTATCGCAACGAAGTAATGCCCGCCAAAATCGCTGTAGACCTCGAGTACTTAGCTCAACGCAACCTCTTTTCAGACCTACGTCTAATCCTCCGCACAATCGCATCTATGCTCAAATGAAGGTGAAACGGTTAGAAAAAATTACAGCGTTACAAGGTCGGAGTGTGTCAATTCATAGCGTTGTAACCTTGTAACTTTATAATTTTTCTAATCTGCACCTTATATTGAGGAATACTATGCGACTGCTGTCTTATTCGCTGAAACTTCGTAACCGCCATTTCTTGCTGATGGACCTGATCAGCTTCTCGCTGACGCCAATCGTCGCTATGGCGCTACGCCTCGATGGACTGAAGGGGATGGAGTATCTAGGCAGGCACCTGGTTGTTCTCACATTCATATTTCTGGCTATCAAGCTGGCGATTTTCTTCAGGGCTGGCCTTTATAAGCGATACTGGCGCTACGCCAGCATAGACGAACTTACCCAGATTACTTTACTCGGTCTGTTGGCGCTGGTTATCCAGACCGTCCTCTTCTTCCTTGTGCTTCGTCCCCTGGGCATAATACCAGACGAGTTTCCGCGCTCACTAGCTGTGATTGACGGTATGCTCACCCTGCTTGCCGTAGGCGGGATACGCTACAGCGTTCGCATGATCGAGCGCGTTGAGCAAAAGCAATCGAGCAAGGTCGACAGCAAGCAAGTGTTGATAGTAGGTGCGGGCGACGCCGGGGTGATGATCGTGCAGGAGATGCAGAGCTATCCCAAGCTGGGTATGCGCCCGGTGGCCTTCGTGGACGACGCCAACGAAAAGCAAGGGGTGCGCATACGCGGCGTTCCAGTGCTGGGCCGGACGAAGGATATCGCAAGAGTATGCCGCCAGACCAACGTGCGCCAGGTAATCATCGCAATGCCGACCGCCCCAGGCTCTGTCATACGTCAAATCGTGGGCATCTGTGAGCAAGCGGACATCAGTGTAAAGACCATCCCCGGTATGTACTCGCTGCTTGACGGCAGCGTTAGCCTGAAGCAACTACGAGACATCAGGATAGAAGACCTGCTGCGCCGCGAGCCTATTCAGACCGACATCACAGCCGTGAGCGAACTGTTGAGAGGCAAGCGGGTGCTGATCACGGGAGGTGGAGGTTCCATCGGCAGCGAGTTATGCCGCCAGGTGCTGCGTTTCGAGCCGAAATCGCTCATTATCCTGGGGCACGGCGAAAACTCGGTCTTCGAGATTCACAATGAACTGACTCGGTGGCTCGCACAGGGGCAGTCGCGTGCTGAACAGGACCGATCATCCTACGACGATAAGGCGGCTTCTCAATCCACGAAAACCCATAGATTGCGGTCCATCCCAGGCGGCAAAGCCGGTAAACCTTCAGGCACCGAAATTCACACCGTGCTAGCCGACATTCGCTTTGCCAATCGTATTCAGGCGCTGTTCAGAGAGCACCAACCGGAAGTGGTATTCCACGCAGCAGCGCACAAGCACGTCCCCCTGATGGAAGAGAATCCGGCAGAGGCTATCACCAACAACGTGATAGGCACTCGCAACCTGTTGGAGGCGGCGCAGGCCGTGGGCGTAGAGCACTTCGTGATGATTTCCACCGACAAAGCAGTCAACCCTACCAGCGTCATGGGGGCCAGCAAACGAGCGGCTGAATTGTTAGTCCACAAGGCGGCCATAGAGAGCGGCAAGCCCTACGTAGCCGTGCGCTTCGGCAATGTCCTGGGCAGCCGGGGCAGTGTGGTGCTGTCGTTCCAACAACAGATCGCCGCCGGTGGTCCTGTTACCGTGACCCACCCGGATATGGTCCGTTACTTTATGACCATACCGGAGGCCGTGCAACTGGTGCTGCAAGCCGCGCCCCTCGGCACGGGCGGGGAGGTGTTCATGCTTGACATGGGCGAGCCTGTGAAAATCGTGGACCTGGCCCGCGACCTTATTGAGCTTTCCGGCCTCGAGGTTGGCCGGGACATTGATATAGCGTTCACCGGCTTGCGCCCAGGCGAGAAGCTATTTGAGGAGATGTTCTTTAGCGGAGAAGAGTACGACCGCACTCAGCATGAGAAGATTTTCATCTCCAGGGCGGCCTCCAGTTTCGTACATCCTCTGCTAGACGGCAAGATCAACGACCTGGAACAGGTGGCACAGGCGGATAACATAGACGGAATATTGTCGTGCCTGCAAAGCGTAGTAACGGAGTTCCAGCCGGTAAGGTATACGATGCAAGGCGTGGGTAAGCAGGCCGTCCAGCCTTCCGCTCACAAGCCGCCACACGGCCAAACAGCCGACCAACCAGCCAGGGAGCAGAAGCCAATCGAGATAAATCTGAACAACCAGTGGGATCGCCCGGCCCAACCCAGGTTTGGTCTAGACTAGACCCACCCCCGGCAGCCACGCCGCCGAGCACTCTGGTTATTAAACTACTAGCCACACACGAACAACTACCTACTTAGTAGAAAAAGAGGGAAATCATGTTTATAAGGAAAAGGACAGGAATACGTTGGCAAATATCACTACTATGGATGGTTATAGCGGTCGTCGCGGGGCTTATTGCAGCAAAGGATGCGCCCGCAACGCAGGCTGCGTCGCTACCTGCTGGCCCGCTTCCTCAGTCTTCGCTTCATGCTAGCAGGATAGCCTCAGGAGTGAGCAATGCGCCCAATCTCACTTCTACCCCTACTTCCACGTTCACGACCATACCCACTCGCACACCTATACCCACTCGTACGCTTATACCCACTCGCACAGTTACTGCTACCGTCCCTCCGTGTGGCGTCATCAGTTACGTGAGCCGCGACGTGCCGCACGTTATTCCTGATGGAGACGTGGCAACGTCCACTCTTTACGTACCAGACGACATTATTATCGGGTACATAGAGGTGACCGGTCTCCGGTTTGCCCATACCCGCGCTGCTGACCTCAGAGTCCAGCTAAACAGCCCCGCAGGTTTCAGCACGCAACTCTTCGCCGAAGTATGCGGAGATACTGAATGGACGTTTGAGAACACGGGCTTCAGCATAGTCAACCTCGATCATGCCTTAAATCACATTGGCTCGGCGTGCCCTCCCAATCAGGCTACCTATTCGGGCGAAGGCTCGCTGGAACGCGGCACCCAGGCGCGGGGCACCTGGACGCTAGAGGTCCAAGACGTAATTGCGAACGGCAAAGTGGGCATATTGGGAGGCTGGGGGCTGCGCATTGCCAGCCTGGCGTGCCCCTCGCCTACGTTAGCGCCGCTTTTCACCATCACGCGCACACCCACCCAAACGTTTACGCCTACGAACACGGTCAGCCCCACAGCAACGCCGACGGTCAGCAACACCCCTACGATCACGCCTACCGATACTTCTACCAGCTCGCCCACTAACACATCTACTGATACGGCAACCAGCACACCTACCAACACGCCCTCTAACACCCCAACCAGCACGCCCACCGTAACTAATACCCCAACCAATACTGACACGCGAACCAACACGCCCACTATAACAAACACCTCTACCAATACTCCCACCAATACACCAAGCAATACAGCTACCATGACCGACACGCCAACTATGACACCCACTTTTACCAACACTTCTACTTTCACCAGCACGCCGACGGCCACGAGCACATTCACCATAACCAGCACGTCGACCAGTACACCAACCAACACTTCTACCGACACCCCCACCAATACTTCTACCTTCACCAGCACGCCCACAGTCACCAACACTTCCACCACTACGCCGACCAATACTTCTACAAGTACGCCTATCAATACTTTTACCAATACGCCTCAACCTACCTCTACAGCCACGATTACGCCAGGCGGTCCAACGTTGACGCCTACCAGGACGATAACGCCTGGCGGCCCTATCCTTACGCCTACGTGGAGCGTTACACCGGGAGGCCCCGCGTCCACGGGTACCAATACACCTGTAAGCTGCCCAATAGCCTTTAGCGACGTGCGTAGCACCGACTGGTTCTACGAATGGACCGTCTGTCTCTACTGCCGGGGCGCTATATCCGGCTACACCGACGGCACTTTCAAGCCCGACCTGAACACAACGCGCGGCCAGATGGCTAAGATAGCGGTGATAGGCTTCGGCATAACCCCATATAGCCCGCCGCCGGGAACCGCCCCCACGCCTACCTTCCTTGATGTGCCTGTGACCAACCCGTTCTATTCCTACGTAGAAGCAGCCGCCCGCCAGGCCATAGTTACTGGCTACGTAGACGGAACCTTCCGCCTGAGCAGCAACGTCACCAGGGCGCAGTTGTCCAAGATAGTAGTAGTGGCGGCCAATCACGTCTACGGCTGGAAAATCCTCAACCCGAACACGCCCACATTCTCTGACGTGCCTAGGGAAGACCCGTTCTATACTTTCATCGAGACCGCAGTATGTCATGGGATAATCAGCGGCTACTCGGACGGCGGTTTCCACCCTGACAGCGAAGCTACGCGAGCGCAAATAGCCAAGATAGTATGCCAGGCTGTGCGCAACGCAAAACCTTGCGGCCAGTAGGGGCTTAGGATGACGCTTGCAAGACGAAAGTATAGGCACATGGGACACTTAGCAAGGATAATAACGGTAATACTGAGCATTTGGCTCTCGACAAACGTGGTGTTTGGGGCTGGTGTTGGGCAAGGGCAGGTCGGCCCATTGCCAACATCTCCCCAACAGGGCGCGGTCTGCCAGGCTGAAGCGTCCGGCGGGATACAAGCGCCGGTGATCACCACGCCCACCTTGAGCCGCACGCCTACGGTCACGCGAACGTCCACTCCGGCGTGTGCTGTCAGGTCATACGTCAATACGGACGCTCCCAGGTCCATTCCTGACGGCGGTGTGCTTACTTCCACTATAACAGTGCCGGATGACTTTGTGATCTCTCATATGGAGGTCACGGGCCTTACCATTGCTCATACCCGCCCCGCCGATCTGAGGGTTTATCTGCTCGGCCCAACGGGTTACAGGAAGACCCTTTTTACGAATGTATGCAGAAGCGACCCCGACTGGACGTTTGAAAACACCGGGTTCACTATGGTCGAAAACACCGCAAACCATATTGGCTCGGCCTGCCCGCCCTACCAGGCGGCTTACAGTCCAGAGGGCGCGATGGAGCACGGCACGCACACCATAGGAGTGTGGACCCTGGAGATAGACGACGGCCTGGCTAACGGCGAAGTAGGAAGCCTGGGAGGCTGGGGTTTGCGCATCGCTAACCTAACGTGCCCGACGCCCACATCGCCGCCTTCCTTTACTGTAACTAATACGCCCACCATGACTCCCACTCCAAGCACTACACCTACACATACTAACACGCCCACGGTTACCGATACGCCCACAGATACCGCTACCCCTACCGACACGCCCACAGATACCGCTACATCCGTGCCTACTGCTACTTATACTGCAACCGCTACTCCAACCAATACCGCTACTCCAACCTACACCCATACGTCCACGCCCACGAACACTCCTACGAACACGCCCACGAACACGCCCACAAACACCAATACTGCCACGAACACGCCCACCAATACCGCCACTCGCACATACACGCCAACTAACACCAACACGCCTACGTACACATCTACAAACACACCAACTAATACCAGCACCATTACTCGCACATACACACCCACTAACACTTCTACTTCTACTCCCAGCAACACCAATACTCCAACTTATACAGTCACCCATACTGATACACCTACCAGCACCAATACCTCTACGTACACGCCTACCGATACTGCTACATACACGTCCACTGATACTGCTACCCCCACATATACTCCTACTCCCACCGATACAGATACTGCTACATACACGCCTACCGACACCAGCACCAGCACGCCTGATTACACGTCTACATCTACATCTACATACAGCCCAACCACTCTACCCGGCAGCCCGACTTCGACTCCCAGGGCGAGACCCGGAACGCCGCCGCCGTCAACCCCTTGCGTCGCCAACTTCAGCGACGTGCAGGAATCGGACTGGTTCTCCGAATGGGCTAGATACCTGGATTGTCGGGGCGCTATATCCGGCTACACGGACGGCACTTTCAAGCCATACCTGAACACTACCCGAGGCCAGATGTGCAAGATAGTAGTGCTCGGTTTTCAGGTCCCAACAAACACAACGGGCGGCCCTCATTTCGCCGATGTGCCCCCTGATGACGCTTTCTATTCTTTCGTGGAGACCGCAGTCAACAGCAACCTGGCGTCAGGCTATGGAGATAACACCTTCCGGCCAGCCAGTAACATCACAAGGGCGCAATTATCCAAGATCGTCACTTCGGCGGCGGTTCTCACCTACGGTTGGTCGTTGCAACGCCCTCCTGTGCCCAGTTTCAGCGACGTGCCCGTGACCGACCCATTCTACAGCTACGTAGAGACCGCAGTATGTCACGGTATAATCACAGGCTACTCGGACGGCGCTTTCCACCCCGATGATCGGGCTACAAGGGCACAAATAGCCAAGATAGTGAGCCTTGGGATACGTAATGAGGGCGGGTGCTCGTTATAGTGGGCCTGCTGCACCCATGGCTGTGCGTCCGACCCGTAAGAGTTCAGAGTTAGGGTACTCTGTAGGGGCGAACCTTGTGTTCGCCCTCTTGACGAAGCGATATGCAGAGAGGGCGAACACAAGGTATCACTAAGACATTCAGGAGACTAATTACACATGTCACAAATACCGTCCAGGGCGCATAAGCCCATATTCCTTATCCTCACAATCATATTCCTATGCAGCACGTTCCTCTTATTGCTCAGTAAGAACATGCAGGAGCCTCTGCATCATGATGAACACATGTACGTATCAAGCGGAGCGATGCTTGCCGAGCAGGGGATGCTTCCGTACAAGGACTATGCCTATTTTCAGATGCCTGACCTGGTGTTTGTTTACGCTGCTATTTTCAAAGGCGTTGATTTTTTCACGAACGGTGATCGTAATCTGCTTGCCGCAAGAACATTCTCCACGATATGCGCTATGCTCCTTCTCGGACTTATTTTCTATATTGCTACAACCCTGTTTCGAGGCTCCCATTACCTGATCCGGTTTCTCATTGCCGCAGGTAGCGTGGTACTTATCGCGGCGAATCCGCTTTTCACCAGTGTAAGCGGGCTGACCTGGAATCACGACCTGGCAGTGTTGTTTGCTATGCTCGCTTTTGTGGTCCATTCTCAGGCTGTCAAACGCGATAGCAACAAATGGTTGTTCTCTAGCGGGCTGCTGCTTGGGCTTGCCATTGGCACGCGCTTCTCGTTTGCTCCGGCTATCGCAGCCTTTGGGGGCTTGATTCTCCTGTATCCGAACCTCACTTTGCAGCGAAAAAAACTGTACGCGCTCCTTGCGTTCGGCGCAGGGCTGCTCGTGGCTCTGCTGCCCGTGCTCACGTTGTTTGCGCTGGCTCCGACGCAGTTCGAGTTCGGCAATTTCATATACCACTCGCTAAACGCGGCCTATCGTGAAAGCCTGGGGCCGTCGGACGAAAGTTTGTTCGGCAAACTTCGCCTTTTCGTGAGGCTGATGGTCGAGCCTGGAACTCTACCTCTGGTTCTTGGGTTCCTATTTTTTGTTGTATGGAGCGGCATCTCTAAAGTGCGAGCAAAAACATCGCGCTATTTCGAGGTGCTTTTCCTGGTGGCGTTACTCCCATTCCTCCTGGTCGGCTCTCTTGGGCCGACCCCGTCCGCGCCGCGCTATTTTTACCAGTTGATCCCTTTCCTCGTTCTGGGGCTGCTGTACGGCATCGCATACTTCCGGGAGCAAGCCATAAAGATGAATCGCGGCCTGCAATTGTTTGCGCTCGCCGTAGTCGTCACCGGCTTTGTAGGGTTCTCCAGCTACCAACACTTAGGCAACCTTTTGTCTGAGGAGAGTTGGACCCCCATAGAAGCTAATGAGGTGGGCGCTCAGATAAAACACGCGGTAGGCGATGGTCAAATCCTGACGCTTGCCCCCATTTACCCTCTGGAAGAAGGCGGGAAAATATACAAAGAATTCGCGGCAGCCCCGTTCGGCTGGAGGATTGGGTCTCTACTTGGGAGTAGTCAGAGAAAGCAATACGATATAGTATCCAAGGCCGACTTAGAGAACTACTTGAAGACGAAACCCCCGCAAGGGATACTCGTGGGAGATCCGCTCCAGGCTGCCCTGGAACAACCTCTGGTAGACTACGCCAAAGAGCATGGATACCGGCCCCTCCAACTGGAAAATGGAGAGACATTGTGGCTAATTCGTCATGCCGCGATGCGTTAGGCAGTTATGACCTCCTGGACTTACATCTTACTGAACGGCGCCTGGGTACTTGGGCTTGCCCTCGCGCTGGCGATATTCAGTTTGAGCATCTATTCACGTAAAGTCCAAAGTCGAAGGTCCAAAGTCCAACGGCTCCTTTCGCCGACTTTGGACTTTGGACCTTCGACTTTGGACTCGCCCACACGGGCCTTAGCAGAGCGACTCACACAAATGGAGTTGCTCTGGATGGCCCTCTTGTTTCCGTTTTTGCTCTTTCCCGCGTTGCCCGGCGCGCTGCCTCTCCTGGCGCTGCCCGCTCTATGGGTGGTCCGCTTCGTAGCTCGTGGGCGTTTCGTTCCGCGAACGCCGTTCGACTGGCCCATCCTCTTGTTGCTGCTCATGCTGCTCGTTAGCAGGGTGGCGCTCGGCGCGGTTGCCGACCCGTCCCAGGTCGCTGCCATCCTTTTTGGGGTGGGTTTGTTCTATGCTGTTGTAGAGTGGACTACCTATGACCCCACCGATAAGCGGCTGAGGCAGGCTATCGTGGGCTACGCATTGGCTGCCGCGTTGCTGGCGGTGATCGGATTGCTCGGCACCGATTGGGTTGGCGACAAGTTCATAATACTACATCGGGTGACACATAGATTGCCTTCGCTCGTCCGAGGCTCGGAGGACGCGCAGAACGGTTTCAACCCGAACGAAATAGCCGGGTCGCTCTTGTGGGTGTTGCCCGTCGTGCTGGCATTAGCGGGTTGGCTGTGGGCCTCCTCTCGCTCAACTTCTAGTGAAGGCGCTCGCGGCCATGTATGGCAGCGCGTGGGCTTTTCCCTGGCGGCGGGGCTGTGTGGGGTTGTGTTCGTACTGACACAATCGCGCAGCGCATTCATCGGCTTCTCGTTTGGCCTCGGCTTGTTGCTGTGGCTGGGTATACCGCGAATACGGCTATTGCTCGGGGTGCTCCTCGCCGCCGCCATTGCCCTGAGTATATTCGTAGGTCCGCAGAGGATAATCGGCGCTTTGACTGACAGGCTGACGGGCCACACCGTCAGAAACGCCCTCGACCTGGAAACACTACAGAGCAGGACCGTGATATGGTCCCACGCCCTCATGGGCATCCAGGACTTTCCTTTGACCGGCATAGGAGTAGGAGCTTATCGTAAAGTCGTCCCCGTGCTCTACCCCACCAACGACCCGCAACTCGACACCGAAATATATCACGCTCACAATATTATGCTGCAAGCGACCCTGGACGGCGGCCTGCCCGGCTTGGCGGCCTACCTATCAATCTGGATGGTCGCGGCAGCTACGTTCGTAAAGGCATGGAGAGGCGCGTCCGGCTGGGCCAAAGCCGCCACTGCGGGTATCGGGGCCTCTCTCCTGTCCTATTTTGTTTACGGTTTCACCGATGTGGTGCTGCTGGGGTTCTGGTTCAGCCTTTACTTTTGGACGCTGTTAGCACTGCTGGCGGCGCTGGCCTATAAACCATATAGGCCCCAGGTTGTTTGCTCCTCGGTTGAGACTATTCCATATGAAAGGGTACAACAAACATGATAAAGCGTTCTAGTCGGCTGCCAAACCGCCGATACATATTCCTGCTACCGGCTCTACTTTTCGCCGGGCTGCTATCGTCCGGTCTTGTTTTCAGTAGTCTGTCGGGGAAGGGCAGCGCGGGCCAGACAGTTTCAGCCGCGCCCTACCGCAATGAAGAACCGCAAGCGTCGGGGCCCGAGCAGGACGCGCCCCAGGTTGATTGCACAGCCTGGCGCGTTGTATCCAGCCCGTATGGCGGGGCGAGCCTTGATCATCTGTACAGCACCGCAGTCATAACCTCTACCGACGCCTGGGCGGTAGGCGACAGCGACTCAAGCGCGCTCACCCTGCACTGGGACGGCGCGGCCTGGAACGCGGTCAGCAACGCGATCTCCGGCACTCTACAGTCAGTGGCAGCAGTGGCGGCGAACGATGTGTGGGCGGTAGGCTACTCGGCCAACGGGACCGTGACGCAAACGCTGACTATACACTGGAACGGCGCGGCCTGGACCACCGTTAACAGCCCCAACCCAGGAACGGCAGGCAACGCCCTTTATGGGGTGACGGCTCTGGCGACCAACGATGTGTGGGCCGTCGGCTCCTATAGCAGGATAGCGGGGCAACAGGCGCTGATTCTGCACTGGAATGGCACGTTATGGACCTCTTTCAACGGCCCTAACGTCGGCCCTAACTACAACGGCCTCAGATCCCTATCGGCGGCCTCGACAAATGATGTCTGGGCTGTAGGCTCCTCCAATAACGGAAGCGTAGACCAAACGCTGATAGAACACTGGGACGGCGCAGCCTGGAGCGCGATAAGCAGCCCGAACGTCGGAACAGAGAGCAACAATCTGACGGGTGTCGGGGTGGTCTCGACAACCGACGCCTGGGCGGTAGGTTCTTATCTCAGCGCGGGTAATATACGTACCCTCACTATGCGCTGGGACGGTACCGCCTGGAACCCTGTCTATAGCCCCAATGTCAGCGCGGTAAGCGTCCTGTACGGTGTGGCCGTCGTGTCACCAAGCGAAGTTTGGGCGGTCGGATACTCCGCTAACGCGCCAACCGCCAGGCATAGCACGTTAGTCCTGCGCTGGAACGGCACGCAGTGGGGCCGTTCCAGCAGTCTCAACCTGGGACAAACGAGCAGCAATACCTTCAACGGCCTCGCGGTTACCGGGGCGAGCGACATCTGGGCCGTCGGCGCTTATGGCATCGATCCCGCCAAGCAGTCGCTCATAGAGCGTTATTCCAGCGGCATTTGCAACACCCCCACTCCTACAATGACCGGCACGCCCCCCACCGCCGTACCCACCTCCACCCCGGTGTGTGGGCTGGCGTGGCGCACTGTTCCCGGTAACTTCACGGTGGGAGATGTACACATGTACGCTGTGAGCGTCGTCTCGGCGACCCAGATATGGGCGGTAGGCACAGGTAATGGCCGCACTGCTACTTTGCAGTGGAACGGCACGCAGTGGGCTTCGTTCTACAGTCCAAATGTGGGGGGGTTCTCAAACGTCTTGTACGGTATGTCGGCTGTCTCCGCAAACCACATCTGGGCGGTCGGCTCCTACAGTAACGGGAGCGTCGAGCAGACCCTGATCGAGCGCTGGAGCGGCACACAGTGGAGTGTGATTCCCAGCCTGAACGTTGGCTCAGGTTCAAACGTGCTGTATGCGGTGTCCGCCCTCTCAACAAGTGACGTGTGGGCCGCAGGTTCCAGCCAGGCTTCGCAACAGACGCTGATAGAACATTGGGATGGCATCGGCTGGTCCGTCGTGCCCAGCCCCAATCCGGGCACAGGCACGAGCTACCTGCGTGGGATAGCGGCCGTGTCGGCCAACGATGTGTGGGCTGTGGGCGCTTTTGACAACGGTGCTGGCCCCCAGAGCCTCGTGGAGCACTGGGACGGCACGCAGTGGAGCGTAGTACCCGTTCCCAATTCGGGAGCCGGAAACACCCGACTCTATAGCGTCGCGGCGGTCTCGACAACCGATGTGTGGGCCGTAGGCACAGGCATCGGCGGCGGTAGCGCGCTCACGATGCACTGGGACGGCACGGCCTGGACCCTTATAGACAACCCCGTCCTGAGTAACAGCGTCCTGTACGCAGTAGCCCGGCTTTCGGGAAGCGATGTGTGGGCTGTTGGCAACGAGAACAACGCCACAACGCTGGCGATCCACTGGGACGGCGCGACATGGACCCGCGTGCCCAGCGCCAATCCCAATGGCAATTTCAACACCCTCAATGCCGTCTCGCCCCAGTTAGCGACTGACGTCTGGGCCGTCGGCTCGACCAATACCACCGGACAGGTATTGATGGAACGCTATTTCGACGTATGCTTGGCCCCTACCTCTACTCCCACCAATACCAGCACTCCCACTTATACTCCCACCAATACCAGCACTCCTACGAACACACCCACCATCACTCGCACCCCCACCGCCACGGTCCCGGCTACCGTCACTCGCACCCCCACCGCTACAGTCCCGGCTACTGCCACCCGCACGGCTACTGTTGTTGCCTTCGCTACCTTTACACCAACCCCCGGGCCTGAGGCTGGCTGCGAGGGTGGGACCTTCGTTGACGTTTGCCCTAGCGATGGGTTCTATACGGCCATAACGTACCTGAACAGCCATGGTATAATATCAGGCTACTTCGACAATACGTTCCGCCCTTCCTCCAACACGATACGCGGGCAGATATGCAAAATCATCGTGCTCGCAGAGGGTTGGACCCTGAATTGTCCAACCGAGCACTTCAGCGACGTGCCCTCGTCTACCGTTTTCTACTGCTTTGTAGAGACGGC
>JBBQIC010000036.1:0-18429 GCA_038324555.1 Chloroflexia bacterium | reverse complement strand
AGGCAGGCCAGCCTTTATGTTTTCCCTTCCAGTTTTGAGACGTTCGGCATCGCTCCATTGGAGGCATTGGCTGTCGGGTTGCCCGTGGTCGCCTCGGATATATCCGCCTTGCGCGAGAGCCTGGGAGATAGCGCGATACTCTTGCCTGTTGAGGCTAACGATCTGTGGGTAAATACGCTGGTAGGGTTACTGCTCGATACGCAGAAGCGGCTAGAATTGGCGGCTCGCGGTCCTAGCTGGGCGCGGCAGCTTACGTGGGCACGGCAGACAGAGGCTTATGAGAGCTACTTGCTGGTTGTGGCAAGATCGTTTATTCGACGATAGACGATAGACGATAGACGATAGACGATAGACGATAGACGATAGACGATAGACGATAGACGATGTGTCACTATCGTCCATCGTCCATCGTCTATCGTCCATCGTCTATCGTCCATCATCAACCAAAGAGGCCCCACCCTCACCAGACGTTGAGCGAAAAGCCTGACGCAATCCGTAGAATGTGTAACCCGCCCCCGATACTCTGGACAGAAAACGGGCGGCTGCCGCGCCGTAGCCCGAGTATGCAGGTATGAGCAACCAGCCGAATATGCCCAATACCGCTACGCGCAACCAATCGGATGCCGCAAGCACGCGCGGCTTGTTGAGTGGCAGGGCGATCAGGAAGACCGAGCTTGTGATCAGGTCAAACAGCGCCACCGCAGCGAGCGCCAGGAACAGCCCTGCCGAAGCTGTGTATCGCTCTCCATAGAGGAGGGCAATCAATGGTTGCGCGACGATTGCGACCAACCCCAGGAAGCACGCCAGCGTCAGGGAACCCGCAAACGCCCGGCGAGTGTACCGCTTGATCTCGCTTGTCCCCTCCAGGCGACTTGCGCGAGGCGTCATAATGGTGAGCAGACTTTGGTTGAGAGTATCCAACCGCAAGGCGAGCGCCAGGGCCACCGAATAGACCCCAACCTGGGCAGGTCCAGCTAATCTGCCTAGAAGCAACACGTCTCCCTGGGCGGCTATGATCGAGCCGACTGTAGAGACCATCATCCACTTGCTGAAGCCTAGCATTTCCCGCACTACGCCTTCGCCGGACGATAGACGATAGACGATAGACGATAGACGATGGACGATGGACGATAGTGAACCTTCGTCCATCGTCCATCGTCTATCGTCTATCGTCTTCGAAGGAAGCCACCCGGCAGGGAGTAGCAGCCACGCTGGTAGAGTGCTGATTATGGGCAGTATCACGTTCCAGGCGATGAGACCAGCGAGATTTAGCTGGCCCACCGTGAGAAGGAGCAAGATGCCAGCCAGCGTAATTGCAGCGTTCAGCGCCGCCGCGATACCGAGGCGGCCAAACCTCCCCAACCCGATCAGCACGGTACCCGGATAGCTGCTTATCGAGAGAGCTATGAGCATAGCGAAGGCGAGTTGCACGTATGGGGTCAGATCGGGCTGCCCCAATAGCAGGTTGGCGATAGGGGCGGATAATATCGCTCCCAGCAGGGCTACGCCAGCGCCTGTGCAAAGCCTCAGCGCCAGATATGCGCGGGCAACGGCGTGTACTCTAGCGTCGTCTTTGACGCTGTACTGCGCGATGAACTTTACGGCGGTGTAAGTAAGACCGGCGTCGGCGAGCGTGCCGCATATAGTCACAGTAGCCATCACCAGCCCGAACCGCCCAAGTTCGGAGGGGCCGAGGGCGCGCGCTGATATGACGTTCCCTGCCAGGGCGAGCAGCATCTGCGCCACGCGCCCGCCGAATGTCGCAAGCAGGTCGGATATTACTTGCTTACTGGCGAAGGACCGGAGTTGCGTTGCTGCTGAATAGGGATCAGGGATCAGGGATCGGGGATCAGGGATCATACTTTAGTTACCGATCCCCGATCCCTGATCCCCGCTAACCACATGCGCAAGCAAGCGAGCAGCGCCCGCCTGTCCCAGGGCCGAAGTTTCATAAGAGCCAGAATGTGCTTTCGCGCGGTGACCCTATCGCCGTCTCGAAGGTAGAGGCGTGCCAGTTTGAGATGCACGTTAGCGAGGCCTTTTCTGGCGCTCGCCCGTGTTTGTAGAGGCAACCCAGGACGCTCCTCCATAAAGTGCTCCACGATAGTCATGTAATCGAGAAGGGGCGTTTCGTGCTCAGAGTACGAGGTGCGGCCAGAGTGTTCGCGCATGAGCACGAGCACATCAGGCACGTAGCTGGCTTTATAGCGGGCTGCCAGGCGCAGGGTCAGTTCGTAGTCCTCGTTCATGCGCAGGTCCGCAAAGCCTCCGACCTCAGTGAAAGCTTCCCGTTTCACAACCAGAGTGCTCGATATAACCAGTGGTTCCTCTAGTAACTCACCCAGGATGTGTCCGTTGTAATCTCGCGGTGAGGCTGGATAAGGCGGGTCTATTGGGCCGCCCCTGCCGAAACGTTGCAGCTTGCAGAAGGCGAACCCCGCTTCAGGCGACTTCGTTAGAGCCTCCAGTTGGCGTTCAAGTCGCTCCGGCTTCCAGAGGTCGTCCGAATCGAGGAAGGCTATCAGGTCGCCCGCGCCTGCTTGCGCACCCTTGTTGCGCGCTTCCCCTCGACGGTTGGTGTGCCCCTCACGCAGGTAGATGATGGGCGCGCCTTTTGCCTGCAACTGCCTGATTATGCCGGGCGTGCCATCGGTTGAACCGTCGTCCACGACTATAATGTCTTGAGCAGGAGTCGTTTGTGCGAGCACGCTTTCCAGTGCAGCGTGTAGCATCTCTGCGCGGTTGTAAGTCGGTATAACGACGCTTACCCTGGGGAGACCGTCCATGATGCCAAAGTATAGGTAAAGGTCTCGTGGGTTGTCAACACCTAGAAACACCGTAAGTGTTCAGATTAGGGGTAGAGGAGACAGCCGGGTAGGGGCGACCACAAGGGTCGCCCTCTTGCCCTCTCTGCATACCGCTTCGTCTTCGTCAAGAGGGCGACCACAAGGTTCGCCCCTACCCGGCTGTCTCCTCTACCCCTAATCTGAACATTAACGACACACCAACGAAATTATGGCATAAACCTTGACAACAACCTTATCAAGTTGTATACTAAAGAAGGTAAATTAGCACTCATATAAAGAGAGTGCTAACAGGTGCGAAGGGGGCAATTTCACTTCGCCAAGAGCACAGGATATGATACGACAAGGCGACGTCAACATAACCGAGCGGCAGAGGCAGATACTCTCTATCTTGATAGAGGAGTACGTGGCGACCGCACACCCTGTGGCCTCAGAGCACATCGTGGGTCGGTACGGAGTCAACGTTAGCTCGGCTACCGTGCGCAACGAACTCGTGGAACTCGAAAAGGCGGGGCTGATCGTCCAGCCGCACACCAGCGCGGGCCGCGTACCTACGGACAGAGGCTACCGTTACTACGTAGAGAATCTCATGACCCCGGCGACTCTGAGCCTGAACGAACAGCGCAAGATTCGCCACCAGTTCCACCAAATAGAGATGGACGCCGACGAATGGGTGCGCCTGGCTACTTCGGTCCTGGCTCGCTCGGTTCACAACGTCGCCCTGGCTACCCTGCCGCGCAGCACGGCGGTGCGCTTGAAGCACTTCGAGTTGCTCTCAGTCGCGGAGAGGCGCATCCTGATTGTGCTCGTGGGGCACGACGGCACAGTGACTCAGCAAATGCTAATGGTAGAAGAGATCATGGGCCAGGAGCAACTGAGCTCGTTGTCGGCCCGGTTGAACGCTGCCATCCATGATAAGACCGGCAAAGAAATAGAGGATTGGTCAGAGGCCCAAAGCTTGCCCTTGAACGAAGCGAAGGGTCCAAAATCTGAAGGATTGCCCGCTTTGGCACGCGAAGTGCTAGCGGCATTGGTGAGGATATTGTCTCGCATGGGGAGTCCAGACACTTCCCCTATCTACCGTGAAGGTCTGAGCCACATGCTTGAACAGCCAGAGTTCCACCAACCGGAGAAGGTGCAACAACTTCTCGAACTTTTCGAGCATGGCAGCGAGTGGTCGGGCCTCGTCGCGTCGGTGCTCAACCAGGAAGGCGTGCAGATTATCATAGGCGAGGAGTGGCACAAAGGCGGCATATCGTCTTGCAGCGTGGTGCTGGCGCGCTACGGCGTAGAGAACCAGATGGCAGGAGTGCTTGGGGTCATTGGTCCTATGCGTATGCCATACAATCGCTCGGTCTCGACCGTGCAGTACATGTCGCAGCTTTTGACAGATATGCTTTACAGGCAACTCAATCCTCAGTTGACGGAACACGGGGAGTGAAACGTGAGGCGTGATACGTGAACACAGTTGAAAGTTGGGGGTTAGATAGTGAGAGATAATGCTGATATGAGTAACCAAAACGAAGCAGCTAACGTAGAAGATATGGTGGGTGACGGTAACGGTCAAGCAGATAGTGTTGATGGAGGGGACGCGCAGGCGAACGATCTTGCCGCGCAGTACCTGGACGCTTTGCAGCGCGAACGGGCCAGCTTCATAAACTACAAGCGGCGGGCAGAGCAGGAGCGCGTCGAGACTATCCAGTACGCGGCGGCATCGCTCCTAAAGAACCTGCTCCCCGTGGTTGACGACTTCGATCGCGCCCTCGCGGCGATACCCGAAGAAGCGCGCAAAGACAACAAGTGGGTTGAGGGTGTAGAACTGATAGCTCGCAAGTTGCACAACCTGCTTGAGCAAGAGGGTGTGCAGCCCATCGAAGCCCAGGGCCAGCCATTCGACCCCAACTTGCACGAAGCAGTAGCCTTCGATGACAAAACAGAAGGAAGCGACGACCATCAGGACACCGTAGCTGAGGTCTTTTCTAAGGGCTACAAGTTGCATGACCGCGTACTTCGACCCGCGATGGTCAAAGTTTCACGGGGCTAATCGGGAAGCTATGGACGAAGCGCAATTCTGGACGCTGATCGAAGCCACGAAGCAAGCGAGTGGTGGCGACGTTGATGCACAGATGAAGTTGCTAGACAAGGAACTGTACCAGCTAACACCTGAGGAACTTCTTGGTTTCGACCGTATACTTGCAGAGCTTCTAATGAGGGCCTACTCATACGATCTTTGGGCAGCTTGCTATATCTTTCATGGTGGTTGCTCTGATGACGCATTCGAGTATTTTCGGAGTGGGCTGATACTACAGGGAAAGGCCGTTTTCGATAATGCACTGCGGGATCCTGAAACTCTGGTGGAACTAAATCTTTCTGACGATGACCTTGATGTTCAGACACTGTACTCTGCTACATGGGATCCGTACAAGGAGAAAACTGGCGAAGACCTGCCAGCAAACTTCATGTACCCGGACACGTGGCCCGGCGAACTCAAAGGTGAGAGATGGTCCACCGACGAGGAACTGGATGAGAAATATCCTAAGCTCTCGATCAAGTCCAAGAACTGGTCACTAACACCTGAGCTTGTCAGTGAAGATTTCTGGCGCAGGCGTGGCGAGTTGGATTTCTATCGTGAGCATGTGGCAAAGCCTACACAGCTTCCATTGTGGGAGTCAGAAAATGAATAGTTAATGCTCAGCACTTATAGTTGATTTGGTTTGCAAAGAATAAGCAGAACTTTAGGAGGCAAAACGAAATGGCACATATTTTAGGTATAGACTTGGGAACGACCAACTCGGTCATAGCAGTGATAGAGGGTGGAGAGCCTACCGTCATCCCTAACGCGGAGGGCGCACGACTTACACCGTCAGTTGTGGCTATGTCCAAGTCGGGCGAGCGATTGGTGGGGCAGGTGGCGCGCCGCCAGGCTATCACCAACCCTGAGAACACCGTCTTTTCTATCAAGCGTTTCATGGGGCGCAAGTTCAACGACCCCGACGTGCAGCGCGATACGAAGCTGGTCCCATATAAGGTATCGGAAGCGCCCAACGGCGACTTGCAGGTATGGATGGGAGGCAAGGCGTATTCGCCGCCGGAAGTATCCGCGATGATCCTGCAAAAGCTCAAGACCGACGCAGAAGCCTACCTGGGCGAGAAGATCACGCAGGCGGTCATCACCGTCCCCGCGTACTTCAACGACTCGCAGCGCCAGGCGACCAAGGACGCTGGCAAGATCGCGGGCCTGGAAGTCATGCGTATCATTAACGAGCCTACAGCGTCGGCGCTGGCTTACGGCCTAGACAAGCAAAAAGAGGAAGAAGTGGCAGTGTACGACCTGGGCGGCGGAACCTACGACATCTCGGTCCTCAGCATCTCCGAGGGCGTGTTCGAGGTGAACGCCACCAACGGCGACACTCACCTGGGCGGCGACGACTTTGACCAGCGCATCATAGACTGGCTGGCCGACGAGTTCAAGAAGGACCAGGGCATTGACCTGCGCCAGGACCGCATGGCCCTGCAACGCCTGAAGGAAGCCGCCGAGAAGGCGAAGATCGAGCTTTCGACAACCCAGAGCACAGAAATAAACTTACCATTCATTACCGCAGACGCCGAAGGGCCGAAGCACATGAATATTACGCTCACGCGCTCCAAGTTGGAGCAACTGGTGGGCGATCTGGTTGACCGCACAGCAGGGCCGATGAAGAGCGCCCTGGCTGACGCCAAGATGTCGGCTTCGGACATTGACGAGATACTGCTGGTGGGCGGCCAGACACGTATGCCTGCCGTGCAGAAGAAGGTACAGGACTTCTTTGGCAAAGAGCCTCACAAGGGCATCAACCCAGACGAGGTTGTGGCAGTCGGCGCGGCGGTCCAGGCTGGCGTGCTCAAGGGCGAGGTCAAGGACGTATTGCTCCTGGACGTAACCCCTCTGACGTTAGGTTTGGAGACGTTGGGTGGAGTGGCTACACCACTCATCCCGCGCAATACCACTATACCAACCAAGAAGAGCCAGATATTCTCAACCGCTTCGGACAGCCAGCCTAGCGTGGAAATACACGTAGTGCAAGGCGAGCGTCCGATGGCCCAGGAGAACAAGACCCTTGGGCGGTTCATACTGGACGGCATTCCGCCCGCGCCGCGTGGCGTGCCCCAGGTAGAGGTGACGTTCGACATTGACGCCAACGGCATCCTGAACGTGAGCGCCAAGGACATGGCGACCCAGAAGGAGCAGAGGATTACTATCACCGCTTCGTCGGGTCTGTCCAAGGACGAGGTTGACCGCATGGTGCGCGAAGCCGAAGCCCACGCCGAGGAGGACAAGCGCCGCCGCGACCTCATCGAGGCGCGCAACACCGCCGATACCCTTGCCTACAGCGCCGAGAAGACGCTGCGCGAACTAGGCGATCAAGTTCCAGCCGAGATCAAGAGCGACGTAGAGAGCAAGGTAACGGCAGTGCGCGACGCCCTGGGTGCCGACGACGTTGACCGCATCAAGCAGAGCACAGACGAACTAAACGAAGCCATGCAGAAGATCGGCCAGGCGATGTACGCCCAGCAGCAAGCCACTGCGGGCACTCGGGGCCAGGGTTTCGACAACATGACAGGTGACGGCACCGGGCCTGCCGGAGAGAACGGCACAGGCCCGCAGACCGGAGCGCACGAAGAAGGCACCGTCGAGGGCGAGTTCCGGGAAGTCTAAAAGCAACTCTGGAATCAAGAATCAGCTTGTGGTCCGGCTAACCGGACCACAAGCTGATTCTTGATTTTTGGCTAATACATGCGTCTGGTTTTTCCTTGTGTAATTTAGTAGGTTGCTTAGGAAGAGCGACATAATGAATAAAGGACTGACAGGTTTAGCGGTAATTGTGACCTTGATAGGGATAGCAAGTCTGGGCTTTGTCCTTTGGGTTTTCATTAATCTAATGATATGGCTTGTTACAAGCTATCCTTATACTATGGATGATGACGCTCAAATGGGGGCATATGGAGTAGCCTGTATCAGCATTTTCCTTCTTGGTTTTGGTACTTTTCTAGCAAGACTCGGCATCAATTACCTCAGACACAGAAATGAAATCCTTTGAAATAGCATGTAAATACCCTTCGCACAAATGAGAGAAACTGCTTATAATAAGGTTACGAGGGTAGACTGCTGAGTCTACCCTCTTAGGCACTAAAATTTCGTTCTTAGGCTTTTCCAGTGAGGTATAAAAGAGGTTGCTATGGCTACCAAGACCGAAGCCAAAATTGAAGACTTGTACAACGTAGAAGGCCAGGCAGAGCTTGTCAACGGGAAGATCGTTCGTATGCCGCTTCACGTTGAAGCCGTTGCCCGCGCAATCGGTAATGCCAAGATGAGCTTGTACGAATACTCAGAGAATGGTAAGAAAGGGTTGCCTCTAGGGAGCACAGTTGCTTACATCGTTGACTTGCCGCATCGGAAAGCGTTTTGCCCCGATCTCGCGTTCTATACCGGCACTGAACACTCAATGGAGTTCCCAAAAGGTGCTCCTATTTTTGTAGCAGAGTTTAGAGACCCCGACAACTATGGCCCTGTAGCCGAGCGAAAGATTGCCGACAAGATAAACGACTATTTCGCTGCCGGAACAGAAGTAGTTTGGGACGTGGATTTACAGGCTAAGGCTGTAGTGCGGGTTTACCGCAAGGATACGCCTGACGAATCCACAGTTTACCGCCGAGGCGAAGTAGCAGAAGCCAAACCTGCCCTGCCTGGGTGGAGTATGCCAGTTGCTGATTTGTTCTTGTAGAAATCTAAAGAAGGCCTAGTATGATAAGAGCCAGACAAGAAGTAGATACCACAGATGAAGCGACAATAGAAGACCTTTACAAAGTGCCCGGCAAGGCTGAACTTGTCAATGGGGAGATCGTGCATATGTCACCAACTGGCGGCATTCCTGGTTTTGCTGGGGACATTATTACAGCTCGCTTGCTTGAATATGGGGTACAAACCAAATCAGGATTCGCAGTAGGCGATAACAAAGCTTTCATTGTCAATCTTCCGCATCGCAAGTCCTTCAGTCCAGATGTGGCTTTCCATACTGGCAAAATGACCGCCCGCTTCTATGAGGGCGCACCCGCTTTTGCTGTCGAGGTGAGGAGCGAGGGCGACTATGGCCCTGCTGCTGAACGAAAGATCAAAGCCAAGATACAAGACTACTTCGACGCGGGCGCACAGGTAGTTTGGGACGTAGACGTGCTGCGGGAGGGGTTCGTGCGCGTTTACCGGGCAGATGATCCTGCGCAACCAATTATCTACCATCGTGGGGAAATAGCAGAAGCTGAACCTGCCGTGCCTGGTTGGACGATAGCGGTTGACGACCTGTTCTATCAGGCCACAGAGAATATAGAAGAATAAAGGTATTACATGGCAACGAACAAGCGCGATTACTACGAAACCTTGGGCGTACAGAGAAGCGCCTCAGCAGACGAAATCAAAAAAGCCTTCCGAGGTAAAGCCCGGCAGCTTCACCCTGACGTGAACAAAGCGCCAGAGGCCGAGGCGCATTTCAAAGAGGTCTCCGAAGCATACGAAGTGCTGATTGACGTTGACAAGCGCTCGGCTTACGACCGCTTCGGGCACGCTGCGGTGTCGGGCAACGGCGGGATGGGTTACGATCCTTTTGGGGGCTTCAACGTCTCCGACATCTTCGAGACTTTCTTTTCGGCGGCGGGCGCTGGTCGGACAGCCAGTGCGGGCGCGCGCCAGCGTCGTCAGCGTGGCTCGCACCTGGCTTTTGGGCTTACCATAGAGTTCGAGGAAGCGGTCTTTGGCGTCGAAAAAGAGATAGAAGTTCCGCGCCTGGCGACCTGCCCGCGCTGTTCGGGCAGCGGCGCTGAACCTGGCAGCCAGCCACAAACCTGCCCCATCTGCGAGGGCAAGGGCGAAGTACGCCGCGTCCAGCAGAGCATTTTTGGGCAATTCGTCTCCGTAGTGCCTTGCAACAAGTGTGAAGGCGAAGGCCAGGTCGTTAGCGTGCAATGCACCGAATGCAAGGGTAAGGGTCGGGTGCATGAGACGCGAAAGCTGGCAATAAAGATACCGGCGGGCATAGACGACGGCGCGCAAATCAGGCTGGTCGGCGAAGGTGAGGCCGGACAGCACGGCGCTCCTCCCGGCGACCTGTACATAGAAATAAACATCAAGCCTCACAAGCTCTTCAAGCGCGAAGGCAATGACCTGGTCCTCGATCTGAACCTGAACGTAGCCCAGGCCGCCCTCGGTGCGGAGATACGAGTGCCAACCGTAGACGGTAGCGCTACAGAACTGAAGATACCGGCGGGCACCCAGAACGAGAAAGTGTTTCACCTGAAGAGCATGGGCGTGCCTTATCTGCGCGGGGCCGGGCGTGGCGATATGCTGGTGCGCGCCAAAGTGCAGGTCCCAACCAACCTCACCGAAGACCAGAAGCGCCTTCTGCGTGAACTAGCCAAGACGCTGGGTGAGGCCACGCCTGAGCCTCCAGACAAGGGCTTTCTAGGCAAGATAAAAGAAGCATTTAGTCAGTAGTCAGTAGTCAGTAGATAATGTGCATAATAGTTTTGGCGTCAATATGTTGTAGTTTATAGGCCGAAAATCGTAGCTGCTAACACAATATCTGGACAGATTTTTTATTATGCACATTGTCTACTTGCTACTGACTACTTGCTACTTGCTAATTGCCTTGCAAGTGGACCTTGCTCAGGAAGTTGTCTTGCTGAGGTATGGGAAGACCCGTGTCGTTGAACGGGACCGAGCGATAGTTGGCGTTGTAGTGGACGTACACGTTCCTCTGGTGGACAAACACCTCGAAGTAATCCCCGATGAACCTGCCTCCGAGGAGTGGGTCGGCTTCCGTCTCGTTCGACTCGTCCGTGATGAACTGGTGGTTGGTGACCCGGCCACTGGAGGCATTGACGGTGACAAGCTCAACGTCCTGGCGGTTGTGAAAGGTCTCATCGTGGCGGGTGGTGTACCAGGCTACGGCCAAGCGCGAACCTGACAGGTCGGCGGAGATGGTGGGGAAGTAGTTGTCTCCCTCCTGTGAGATAGTCGTGGGTCCGCTCCAGGACGCGCCATCGTCGTCCGAGTATTTGAGCCGAATCTGCGATTCCTCGCATATTTTTTCGCTGCCACCCAACCCAACTCGCCTACTGCAAGCGTCCCACACCACCCACACTCTTGCGTGGTTGTTGCGCATCGTCACAGCGTTCTTTGGGTAGGTGGCGATGCGGAAATCGTTAGCGTGCAACTTCCCGCCGAATGGTATGGCGTTGTCCTCGGTATGCACGATTCGCGTGGGGCCGAAAGTAGCGCTGCCCGCCGGGGCGATGCGCAGCTTATGGACGAAGGTCTGCGGCGTGCCCTGTAGCTCACCTATGATCTCCGACCATGTGATGTAAGTGCGTCCGTCCGGCCCGATGGTCACGTCTCCGAACTGTATATCCTCGTCGTTGCCGCTGATCAGTATCGGTTGGGTGCATGAAGTGAGCATGGCGTTGCAGCGCACCGCGTAGATGCTTGCCGTAAAGTCAAGCGGGCCTGGTCCGGTAGTGGTGAAGTCAGAGTAGACCACCCAGACGACTTGTCCAGCCGAGCCACTAGTGCCAACGTCCATCCACTCCTTATCCAGGAAGTGGTTTTCGCCGTTGCCTATAGCGACCACCCTGCGCGTAGGCCAGCAAGAGGGGTCTGTGCCGCCGGGGCACGACGCGAGCGTGGAGGGCGTGGTGCGATAGACGGCGATGCCGCTTGGGAAGCTGGTATCAGTATAGTTCAGGCTGCCCGCGTAGAGGTTGCAGTTTGCGTCTACAACGTCCACCGGGTCGCCGCCCGATGGGACTGTGGTGCCTGAGATTACCACCGGAGGGAGGAGTCCCTCGTTGGCGAGGCTGTCGCCGCCATCGTTGGAGAAGTGCCAACCCGTGAAGTTACCTACGGGATCGAGTATGCCCCTGTAGTCGTTCGTGCCGCCCAGCACGATGTCCATGTTGGACCGGCACGCCGAGACCGACTCTTCGTTCTGCGGGAAGCCCAGGTCGTCGTTGTTGAAGACGGCGGAAGGCTTGGCTGGCGAAGCTGGCGAGTGGCTCTGGCTAACCCTTTTGGGGGTTTGTTTTATGCCGCGAAAGCGTTCCTGGAGGTCGGGCGGCGCCTGGTCGGGGTTAGCCATCCAGTAGCGTAGCGCGACGGATTGCGATAGATGGTTCAACAGTTGAGGGCTAAAAGTGGGTTTTGATGATGCGTTCGCCCCGGGAAGGGCGGCCATTGCCATCAGCATCCCTGCGATCACCAGTAGCGTCAAACGGCGAAACCATAGCGAGTTATGCCTTGTAATCATCTGCGAATCTCCCTCTTCTAATGCTTGGCGGTGAGGCCACAAAGACCTGATGGCTGCCACGCCCGGCCATGTGGGTTATCGGCCACTCCACATGCCCAGCAACCATAGCGGTTGTATGTATCCGCTCACCGGGCCGCTGCTTATGGGGTATTCCCTTGTATCGAACTACACGTTGTATAATCTATAGGCATTCCTCCACAACGATGAGGTGTCCGTTTAGCAATCTGCGCGCATAACGCACACCTGGGGTTGCATTAAAGCACAAACCTCGATGTATGTCAACAACGTCCCTTCCCCTCCCCTATTCTTCTGAAAATAGAAAGAGGCAATCCGTAGGGGCGCACGGCCGTGCGCCCCTACACCACCCTACCCCTACACCCAATACCCATATTTTCATTCACGTTTGGTGGCCCAACGGGTCATGCGTTATTCTGAACATTTACCCTTGCCCGCGCAACTTTGCTACACTCTTATGCTATAATGTCTTTACCTGCACGTACGTATCCGGCAAATCCTCGAAGGAGAAATAGTTGAGAGCGCTGCTTCTGCGTTGGGCCGTAATCGTTATAGCGGTCTTCCTGGTCGCTTGGGGCTTGCCCCGGTTGAACATTACCTCCCAACCGCTTATTACTTACCCCGATTGGGCAACGTTGGCGATATTCGCGGCGGTGTTGGCGCTTCTCAATACCTTCGTGCGCCCCATCCTGGCCTTCTTGTCTATCCCCTTTACGTGCCTCACGGCGGGGCTGTTTATTTTCGTAATTAATACTGCTATGTTCGCACTCGCGTCAGCATTGGTGCCCGGTTTCAGCGTATCCGGCTTGTTGGGCGCGTTCATAGGCGCGCTGGCCGTTAGCGTCGTGGGTGTTGCTATGAACATGCTGGCAGGCCCGGCGCGCTGATAGCCTCACAGAAACGGAGGGCTGGATGGATCTCAGTATGCCGGAGGAGCGAGCAAAGCGGCACAGGTTCGCGTATTTCCCGTTCGGCGACTGCGTACTGCGTAAATCCTTACGTAATACGTAATACGCAATAGGAAACCCATGTCAACACCATACCAGAGAAACACAACCGACCCGCTCTCGCTAGTGTCCATTGACGAGGACTTGCTGGACGCTGTTGTTCAGGTGGCGAAAGCCAGCCCCAGGAAGCGGGCTATGCTGCGCTTTCATGAGTTTGACGAGCATGTGCAGAGGATGCTAAATGCCGTAGAACTGGGCACTTACGTGAGGCCGCACCGGCACGTCAACCCGACTAAGCCTGAGGCGTTCGTGGTTCTGCGGGGCAGCGTCCTGGTGGTGCGCTTCTCGGACGACGGCAATCCGGTGGAGGGCGTTGTAGCAGGCGCGGACGGGCCGGTGAGGGCAGCCGAGGTGCCTGGCGGCGCGTGGCACAGCTTCCTGTCTCTACAACCGGGCACAGTGCTGTTTGAAGTGACCCAGGGGCCATACGCCGCCGCCACCAACAAAGAGTTCGCCTCTTGGTCGCCTTCCGAAGAAGACACGGAGGATAGCCAGGCGTTCATCGCCAATATTCGCAGCCAGTTTGAGCGCCTGCTCCCCGAAGTCGCAGCGTTGGATCAGATTGAGGCGGAGGAAGACGAGATATGCTGAGGGTGAGACGTGGAACGTGGGTTACAGATTTTCTAGAAGGAAAAGATATTCCGTAACATATTGACTACGACTATTCAGGTTACGGCTTGCCCTATAAGCATTATATTGGGTCTCTATCGTCGTTAAAGAACCGATATGCTGTAAACCATCAATAAAATCTTCTTTCTGAATAAACCCCTCGCTATTATAAGAAATCAACAAATACTTAGCCTTAATGTTTCTTATGATTGAAAACAGTGAATCTTTTGCGCTATATGGTTTATTAAAAGGGCTTCTCGTCCAATCTTCTGGTATCCCGCTAACTTTACTGAAAGATAGTGGACGTTCGTAGGTAGCAATTAGATTTAGCATAAAATAATTTGAACCATATGGGTGCTGATTGTAAGGAGGGTCAAGATAGACAAGATCATACTCTGTCTGATCTTCAATACTGAAGTTTATGGCATCTTCCTGAACAACTCGAACATCACACTTAAATTCCGAAAGTAGAGGTAGGTTAACGTAAATGTCTCCTAGTATACGAGTCAGCGCATTTGCAGCCTCACCGCCGAATGCACCAATACCCTGCCGATTTTTATAAAATCCCTTAAATACGCCCCCGGTGTTATTATGAATAGAAGCCTTCACAATAAGGGGGGCCAAAAAAAATTCTTGTATCTCTTCAGGTATCCTATCAATATGCTGCCTAGCTGTATCAATATATTCGGCGTTTCTACGAGTGTAAAAAACCCTCTCACCTGAACAGATATTAGAATCATCAAGCGGCGCGTATAATTCTGATATAAAGCCACGACGCCAATCGTTAGCTATTTCATTCTTTAACCACTCAGAGTAATATAGTAATTGAGGCCAATCTATTTCACTTTTATTTGCAAGATAACAAGAGTTAACTATCTTAGCATAAAGCTCTATATCGTTTGAGACTATCAAATCAGAATGGAGTTTCATAAAGCGCGACACAACACCGCTGCCCGAAAAAAGATCCAAAAAAGTCAACTTACTTTTATTCAACCTTTTCTTTACTATCTCCACCCCCTCCCCAATAACAGGCAACAACCCCCTTTTATTACCTATATATGTTATCAATTCACTTTCTAAATAGAGAGGATTTTCAGCTTCAAGCATTGAAAAAGCTAATTGCATACATTATCCCCTTATATGCTTGATAAACTCGAATTTCGAGCCGCATCATAGCATCTCACTCTTCCTCCCCCACAATCGTCCCGTAAATCCTGTCTAGCTCCTCATCAGAGTAGAAATAAATGACCAGCTTGCCGCCCTTGCTGCTGCGGGAAAGCTGCACCTTCGTGCCCAGGGCGTTCCGAAAGCGGTCCTGTAGTTCGCTCACTTCGTCATAGAGGGGGTTGTCGCGCCGTTTTAGCTTTTCGTGGTCCTGGGTTTGCGCGGCCCGTTCGGCCAGGCGGCGGGCAAGAGCCTCCACCTGGCGCACATTCAGCCCTTCGGCAACGGTGCGCTCCAACAACCTTAGTTGCTGTTCTTCACCGGGGATCTGCAAGATAGCGCGGGCGTGACCTTCGCTTATCAGGCCGAGGGCCAGCGACTCTTGCACGGCGGGCGGTAGCCTGAGCAGCCGGAGGGAGTTGGCTACAGCCTGCCGGCTCTTGCCTACCCTGGTTGCTACCTCCTCCTGCTTCAAACCAAACTCTTCCACCAGCGACTTGTAGGCGACCGCCTCTTCAAGGGGGTTGAGGTCGGCGCGTTGGAGGTTCTCTACCAGCGCCAGTTCTAGCATCTGCCGCGTGGACGCTTCTTTTATCAGGGCGGGCACTGTATCTAGACCCGCAAGCATGGCGGCCCGCCAGCGTCGTTCGCCCGCGATCAGGTTGTAACCGTCCCCGTTTTCGGCGCGAGTGACAACCACAGGCTGCAAGATACCATGCTCGCGTATCGAGTCAGTTAGCTCGTCCAACTCCTTCTCTCTGATAACCAATCTGGGTTGGTGAGGGTTGGGCGCGATGCTATCAATGGGTAGCGTGACGAGGCCCGATTCGGTCTTTGTGGCGCTCTCCTGGGCTTCTTCACGGCTTGTGGCACGACGTGGTTGTTCGGGAGTCTGCTCCTGCCTGGTGGGCTGCTGAGGTATGAGCGAGCCGAGTCCTCGACCCAGGCCGCCCTTGGGCTTAGGCATGGGTCCGCACCCCCCTCGCGTAGTCGGTCGTTCTAGCCTGGCTGCGAGCCACGACCTCCTCTGCCAGAGCCGCGTATGCCAGCGCGCCGCGCGAGTGCGGGTCGTATTCGAGTATGGTGAGGCCGTAGCTGGGGGCTTCGCTCAGGCGCACGCTTCGCGGCACCATATTATCAAATATCTCCCTGGGGAAGTGGTTCTTCACCTCATTCACCACCTGGGCCGACAAGTTGGTGCGACTATCGTACATCGTCATAACTATGCCCAGTATGCTCAGGCTCTTGTTCAGTCCGGTCAGCACGAGCGAAATCGTATTCGTCAATTGCATCAGCCCCTCGAGCGCCAGGTATTCGCACTGGAGCGGTATAATCACCGCGTCGGCGGCGCTCAGGGCGTTGAGGGTGAGCAGGCCAAGGGAGGGAGGGCAGTCCACCAGGATATAATCGTAGTTGGCTTTCAGAGGTTCAAGCGCCCGCTTCAAGCGGTACTCGCGCTCGCCCTGTGGCCTGGCGGCAAGCTCGACCTCCGCGCCCGCCAGGTCTACCGATGACGGCAGCAGGTCCAGGCATCGGCGAAAGGCCGGACGATCTACCTTCAGCACAACATCGGCGGCGCTCGCTTCGCCCGTGAGCATGTCATAGAGCGAAGGCTCGTCGCGCAGCTTGTCAACACCCAGGCTAGAGGTGGCGTTGGCCTGCGAGTCGTCGTCCACCAGGAGCACGCGATGCCCCCCCGCAGCCAGGTAGCCTGCCAGGTTGACGGCGGTAGTGGTCTTGCCTACGCCGCCCTTCTGGTTGGCGAAGCAATAGATTTTGCCCATTTGAGAGACGTGAGAGGAGTCCATTTCTGGCTTATTCTACCCTATTCGGAGCCTGCACACAAATCACGTAAGGCTGTGTCAAAGTTGGTGGAGTGTGCCCCTTGACGATGGACGATGGACGATGGACGATGCCTGTTCAATTATCCATCGTCCATCGTCCATCGTCCATCGTCCATCGTCCATCGTCCATCGTCGGATAAGCGACTTTGCACCAGCCCTGCAAATCGCATGTGCGCTATTGACGCACTTACTTGTGTCTGCTACTATGGTGCATAATGTGAGGACTTTCTAAGGAGAATAGATAATGGATCAAAATTCAATGCCGCCGGGCGGTGGGTCAGACCGTTCGCCCGAAGACAATGTTTCCCAGAGGCAAGGCCAACCATCTAATCCGCAGAATCCTGAGCAGCCTATATCCGAATACCCGCCGCCGCAGAACTACACGTCACAGGAAGGGCAAGCAACACAAGGGCAACCGCAAGGTCAAGGTTCTTATGTTCCGCCGCCCGCGTACCCACAGGCTCCGCAGGGCTATCCCCAGCAGGGAGGACCGCCCCAAGGGTATCCACCGCAGGGCTACCCGCAGGGCGTACCCCCGCCCGGATATGCTCCACCGCCTGGTGGCTACCCACCCCAGGGGTATCCACCGCAAGGCTATCCTCCCCAGAATTACGGCCCGCCGCCAAAGAAATCGGGTATGCCGGTGTGGGGCTGGATACTCATTACCCTGGGTATTCTGGGAGTCTTGGCCTGTGCATTGGTTTTCGGAAGCCTCTTTTTTGTGGCAAAACAGTTCAGCACAGCCAGCCCACGTTTAGCCCAGGTGTTTTCCAGCATCGGCTCGTCTATTGAAACGGGCGGACTAGAAGAGATCGGCGTGGTGTTTGATTTTTACGACAAGCTGGAATCGCATGATTACCAGGCTGCGCACGGACTCCTGGGACCGCAACTGGCAGAGAAGTACACGGCTGAGGGCCTTCGCACGAAATGGGAAGCTCTGGAAAAAGCAGCGGGTAAAGTGACGCCGGGATTGCCCAATACCACCGATACGAGTAGTGACCAGGCGTCTATAACGCAGGAATTGACTTCCGATCAAGGGAAGAATTACAGCGTGAATCTCAAGGTGGAAAGACTCAATTCAACGTGGCAAATTACGGAAGCCACCCCTGACTTGATACCGAGTCCTTAGCTATAGCTTGCGTAAGAGTTCAGATCAGGGGAGCGGTGTAGGGGCGAACCTTGTGTTCGCCCTCTTGACGAAGTGGTATGCACAGAGGGCGAACACAAGGTTCGCCCCTACACGGCTCTATCTCCCTACCCTTATTCTGAACATTAACGCGGTGTTCGGGGCGACCGTAAGTATTCAGACTTGGGGTAGAGGTGCAATCGTAGGGGCAGGCACGGAGTAGTCCCCCAAGCCTACGATTGCACCTCTACTCCAAATCTGAATACTTACGGTCGCTCTTGCTCCTGCTCCTGGAAGTTTAGCTTCATCAGGTTGAAATCCTCTATTGTCACCAGTCCATCTCCTGTCAGGTCGGTCTGCATTCCACCATCGCTCTGGCCTTGCGTTTGCTGGAAGGCGGACAGCGCTTCTGTCTGCGATAGGTCCGTGATGGATGGAGACGCTGATTGGCCTGCTTCCATCTTTGCTCCCGCCCCTAGCTTGCCATTGCCGCCATTGCCGCCCTCGTCGCTGACCTGCGGCCCATCT
>JBBQIC010000035.1:0-18445 GCA_038324555.1 Chloroflexia bacterium | reverse complement strand
CTGGTGTAGTCGCTGCCGTCGAACCAGTCGAAATCCTCGAGCCAGGGGCGATATTTGGTTCTCTTGCCCGCGAAACGCTGCTCTGCGAATACGCCCGACTGGTGGACCAACTCGTATGCGCACGCTGCTGGCCTGGGGCAGCCTTCTTCACCGGGCGTGAAGTGCGAAGGGTAGATCATAGGGCACATATAGTCTGTGTGGTCTACCATGTTCTCAAAGACCTGCCCGATTACGCCGTTCAGGGGCTTGCCTTCCTGGTCGGGCCACAGGGTATAGCCGAATATGTCTATGGACATGAAGGCGTCGCTCGGTTGGATCACCGCGTATGCCTTCGTGAGGAACTGCTGTATAGCCAGCGCCTTAGTGGTATCTGTGAGGGGTTGGGAGAAGACCGGCTTGCCGGGTTCTTTTGGCGCGGGGTCGGACGGGAAGCGCACGTAATCGTACTGTATTTCGTCGAAGCCGAGGGCCAGCACCTCTTTGGTCATGCTGACCACGTAGTCCTGCACGGCTGGTACGCTCGCGTCGAGCCACGCCTGCTGAGACAGTTGGCCGCCGAGCCATGCCTTGCCCGTGACGCTGCTCTTTATCGCCCAGTCCAGGCGTGCTTTAGCCATAGTCGGTTGCTGGAAGGTCACGATGCGGGCGATAGTGTAGATGCCCTTGTCTTTCAAGGTTTTCACCTGCTCGGCCATGTTGTTGAAGTAAAGGTCCGTGTCCTTCGCGGCCAGAACATCGGGGTTCTTCGTATCGTACACCCACTCGGAATTGTCGTTTTGCACGTTGACCACGACAGCGTTGACCCTGCTGCTCTGGACGAATTGGATGAGCGGGTCGTACAAATCTTTGGTCGCCATCACAGGCGCGGTTATGTAAATCGCCTCGGTTTTGAAGACCTCCAACGCCTGATCCTTCTTCGCCGTATTGCCTACAGGCGTTTTGACTAGCTTGTAGCCGGGCATCTTAAAGGTAAGGCTGGCTCCTTCGGGTACGTCTTTGAAGGAGTAATTGCCGCCCTCGTCGGTGTACACAGCCACAAAGCCGGGTCCGGTCGGTAGTATGGGTTTGGGCGTGAACGTGGCTGTTGGGGGGAGGGGCGTATTGGTGGGAGGCGCATCGGTGGGAGTCGCTGGAACATCGGTCAACTGGACAGGCGACGTAAGCACTAGCGATGCGCCAAGCGGAGCGGCCAGACCCTTCCCGTACCCCAGAGTGCTCGTGGTAGCCGTAGCAGCGGGCAGGACCGTTTGTGTTGCGGGCACGCTGTTGGTGAGGGTCATGCTGGGCGTGATTGGCTCGGTGGGCATCACCAGCTTGACCAGCACGTTCACTAGCGGTTTGCCAGTCGAGGCTTCGGTAACTTTGCCGTTCAGGGTGGTCGGGCGCAGCTTTATCGTTATGTTGCTTGATTTGGTATCTGCGCTGGCGGGAGCGTAGCCGTCAGCTTGGGCAGCGAGCCTGGCGTCAACAGGCACCGCGTCGAACGAGAAAGCGCCTGCCGAATTGGTATTGGTGAGCGTTCCACCGGCGGTAATCTGCGCACCCGCGATGGGCTGTCCAGTATATGAGTCCTCTACGTGCCCTCCGACGGCCTTTTGCGGGGGTGTGGCAGTCGCTGGTGGGACGCTGGGAGTGAGCTTGGCTGTTGAAGAGCCTCCCGACGAGGCGCTATCGCCCAGGTTTATGGGGCCTATCGAACAGCCGCTAAAGATGAGTGCGGTAAGGCCGATGAGTGTCCACGTCAATATCAATTTCACGCGGGCACGGGTGGTGCGTAGTGATTTGCGTGCCAAAAAGCTCCTCCTGGTGATGATAAATCCAAAAAGCAGGGACTCACGCGCAAGAATAAGCGTAAGACGAAGGCCATTGTATCACAAGTATCACAAGTATCACAAGTATCATAAGAAACCGCAAAGACGCAAAGACGCAAAGATGCTATAAATAATCTTTGCGTCTTTGCGGTTCTCGTTCCTAATTAAGGTTTTACGATGGGATACGTGTTGGGGTCTTTCGCGTTCTCATCGTCCCAACTGTTCAAACCGCCGTGCAATACCTTGAGGTTGTCGTAGCTGAAATTATACTGGCTGTGCAACTGTTGCGCCAGACCGGCGCTTTCTTCTTCGTTCGGTCAGGCACAGTAGGCTACTATCAGTTTATCCTTGGGCAGTTGGCCTGCCAATGCGGCGAGCTGGTTCGTTGGAAACGATATAGCGTCCTTTATGTGTTCCTGGTCATACTGGTCTTTGGGGCGTACGTCTATCAAATATGGATGCTTGGACATGTCGCTGTACAGCTTTATGAAGTCGGCTATCTCTATACGCGGCACTTCGGGATAGGTCTGGTTCGGTTGGCTGCTCGTGTTGCTCGCAGTAGTGGGAGCGGCAACGACCTGTTGGTTGCCTGCACTGGTGTTCGACCCGGACCTGGAGCCAAGTAAGTAGGCTATCGCTATCGCACCCACGAGTATGAGCGCCACCAGTACACCGAGAAAGATGGTGTAACCACCGCCGATGCGCCTCTGGGGTTGCACGCTTCGCGGACGGTAATCCTGCGCACGCTGCCTGGATCGCATCTGGTCTTGTTGTTGCTGGGCCGCAGACCGAGTCTGGCGCGGGGGTGGGGGTACGTACTCCGGCTCGTCGTCGTAGTAGTCGTCGTACAGATCACCCTCGTCAGCCTGCGGGTTTGTTCGGCTTGCCACATTCCGGGGTGACTTGTCTTTTGGAGTTTTGCTCATCTGGCGGAGTCTCCTTTGCATTTAGGTAGGCGAGCGTTCACTTGTCTGCGAAATAAACATAATAGGGCTTACGCAGAGACGATGGACGATGGACGATGGACGATGGACGATGTATATTTTGCGTAAGTCCTGCATAAAACAAAAATCGTTGCGTGATCCTTGTTTTATTATACATTAGGACTTACGCAAAATATACATCGTCCATCGTCCATCGTCCATCGTCCATCGTCCATCGTCCATCGTCCATCGTTCATCGTTCATCGTCCATCGTCCATCGTCCATCGTCCATCGTCCATCGTCCATCGTCTCTGCGTAAGCCCTAATACCCTATTGCCGGTGGCGGCGGCCCGTTTCGAGGGCCATCTGCCTCACTAATTCGGCGGCCTCGCGGGTCACTACGTTCGGGCGATTGTCGTTCATGGGCACGAGCACGAGGTTGGCTCCCAGGTGCTTTGCGACCGCCAGGCCGGGGTCGTTGGTATCCATGACCGCAACCGTTGGTATCCCGCGATTGACGGCCTCCCCGGCAAAGCCGTGATCGGCAATTACCAGGTCGGGCAACTTGTGCGCTTCGTCTAGCATAATCTTCATCGGCTCAGAGTCGTGCGTGTGAAGCCCCGACCCTGTATCCGACAGGAAAGCTATCGAGTTGATAGAGTCCACGACTTTTACGTGGTCTCTATCTTTGCCTTGCTGGACCAACTGCCCCTTTGCGAGGTCGAGCACATGCCCACCCATCCTCTGTACCAGGTACGCCAATTCCGTGTAGTACTCTATCATCGAACCGGGGTGGCCTGTGCCGAAGAGGACCGAGCCTCCCTCTCCTGCCACGCGCCTGATGACGACCGCCGTAGCCTTCAGCCCCTTCAGGGTAGAAGAAGGAGATATATACCCGCGCCCCTGGGTGTAATTTATGTCTTGCGAACACTTTGTGAAGCCGGATATAATCTTGAGCACGTCATCCGGCTTTATGCCATTTGACTGCATGTATTCGACCACCTTGTTTATGCCGAAGGTCAGGTAGGGGTCGCCTTCAACAAGACGTCTGACCGCCTCAACGTTGTTTTCACGCGAGTGGCTGAGTTCAGGGCCTGCTAATCGTATTTTTGTCAGTCTTCGTTCGATCACCCGGTCGTCGAGAGCCATATGCGATTCCTCTGTGGGCAAAGTGGAAGTAATAACGTCAACAAACAAGAATGACACCGTGATTTTTGTTTGTCAATGCTATTCTATCCTAAATGCCTCAACAACGCTCTCCAACAATCCTGGCGGCTGGGGCCACAGCGGCAGATTCACTATCCTGTTGAATACGTCCCACGCAACGGGGTAACGCGCCTGCTCGTCTTTGCGTTTGTCCTCAAAGAAGTGCGTGAGCGGTGGATAGAGATTGGTCGCGGGTACGCCTTTCGCAATGAGAGCGCGGGTTACGTGGTCCCGTTCTTCCCTGTTCGGCAAGAGCACACTGTACTTCCATAAGGGCACGCCGGTCGGCACTTGCGGGTGCGTTACTTCGGGCGTTTGCAACTGCTCTCTATAGAGGCCAACCAGTTTAGCGCGTCCTTTTAGTTCAGACGGTAGCGCGTCCAAAGCCGCCAGGATGCGACTTACTTGCTTACTCAGGTCGCGCTGGCCGGAGGGCAATTTAGCCAGTTCCGCCTGGGTGCGCTTCAGCAGAGCCAAATTGTCGCTAAGGAGGGCCGCGCCCCCGCCCGCATCTGCTATCTTGCCCGCGCCGAAGCTATAGACCGAGCAGATTCCAACCGAGCCAGCAGGCTCCTGGTTGGTATGATGTAGTCCTACAGCCTGGGCCGCGTCCTCTATCACCAGGAGATTGTACCGCGCGGCAAACCGCAGCAAGGCAAGCGCGTCCAACGGGTGTCCGAATAGGGGCACGGCTAAGATTACCCTTGTGTGTAGGCTGACTGCGGACTCGGCGGCGTGGAGGTCCAGGTTGAAGCTACCTGGCGACATATCCACAAAGAGCGGACGCAGCCCTGCCCAGCGCGCGGCGTTTGCCGGGTTAGCGCACAGAGCAACGGGCATAAGGACTTCGCTGCCCGGCGGCAGGTCCAGAGCGCGCAGCAGAGCGACAAGCGCAGTGGTGGCCCTGGGTGCGAGCCGGGCATACGGGCGGCATGCCAGCACTGCCAGTCGTTCCTGGGCCTCGGCGATACTCTGTTCTATAGGTATATTATATTCTCCAACTCGATACTAAGGCACGCGCATCTTGACAAGGTTCCGCGTGCCTTATATATTGCAACTATGAGCGATACCAACGGGACCAATATCAAACCCGATCCTGGGCCTGACCCTGGGTGGTGCTTTTGCTATAAGACGGACGTGCGTTTTGCTGATGTGGACATGTTTGGTCATGTGAACAACGCCGTTTATCTCACGTATGTGGAGTCGGCCCGCGTCGCCTATTACACGGCGGTCACCGGGCTGACGGAGCCGCGCGAGTTCGGCATGACGGTTGCCAGCGCAAAGATTGATTTCCTCAAGCCTATCTTCTACGGTCAGTCGGTACACGTCTACACCCGCATAGGGCGCATCGGCAACAAGAGTTGGACCCTGGAACACGAATTGCGGGACGCCGAAACAGGAGTGCTGATGGCTACCGCCTCCACGGTAAACGTCCACTACAACTACAAGACGGGCCAGAGCGAGCCTATCCCCATCGAAGTGGTCGAGCAAATGGAGCAGTATGAGGGACGCAAGCTGAGGAACGTGAAACGTGAAACGTGAAACGTGAATTACGATAATCACGCATCACGTTTCACGCATCACGTTTCACGCATCAGTCTCGCCGCCTTTGCCCCTGCCACGCCCCGATGGCTGAGTACGTTCTTCTCGTCTGGGGTGAGTTGGGACATCCGGCGGCCATCGGGTAGCTCGAAAATAGGGTCGTAGCCGAAGCCGCCACTTCCCAGGGGCTTGTCGGCTATGCGCCCTTCTACCGCGCCCTCAATTACGTGTTCGTCGCCCTGTGGGTCTATCAGAGCGATTACACACCGGAAGCGGGCCGTGCGCTGTTCGTCGGGTACGCTTTCGAGGCGCGCCAGGAGCAGGCGGTTGCGGTCTTCGGCGGTGGTATGCGGGCCTGCCCAGCGATTGCTGTGTACGCCCGGCTCCCCACCGAGCGCGTCTACTTCCAGGCCGCTATCGTCTCCCAGCACCCACCAGCCTTCGTGCAGCGCTTCCTTGGGCAGCGCCTCGCGGAAGGCACGGGCTTTGAGCAGGGCGTTCTCGGTCAGGGTTGCGCCCGTCTCGGCAACCTCACGCCAGATTTCGGCGTCGTTGGGCGACACCATGCGCACATCCGGGACTTGTGCGAACAGGTGGACGAACTCCCGCAGCTTACCGGGATTATTGGTTGCTACCAGGATGATGGGCATTCAGGGTTTCTCCATAGACTAATCTATTTCCCAGCGCACCTTGTCTACTAGGCCCGTGCGCTGACCGTCGGGCCATGGCACGGCGGGCCACCCCAGGTAGAAGAAACCGAGCAGCCGTGCCGGTGGCGCAAGGCCCACGAAGGCGGCAGTGTGCGGGTGGGTAGCAGTGAGGCCGCTGGTCCATTTGCTTCCCAGGCCGTGGGCGCCAGCTACCAGGAACATATTTTGTACCGCCATGCCAACCGCTATTATCTCTTCCATTTCGGGGATATTGGGGTTTGTGCCGGGCAGCACGCCAATGCTGACCCACACCGGGGCCAGCCACACCTTGTTTCGCTGTGCCTCCTGTGCGACCGGGCTGAACCGGCTTTCAGAGGTTGCCAGACGGTACGCTTCGGCGAGCGCCTGACCCAGGCCGCGCCTCTTCTCGCCCGCGTATACAGTGAAGCGCCATGGCTCGGTGTGCCCGTGATTTGGCGCCCACTGTGCCGCCTCGATGATCTCCTCGATCACCTGGTGGGGCACGGGGTCGGGGCGCAACTCCTTAAGACTGAAGCTGCGCCGCTTTCGGATTTGGTCTAGAAGTGTCGAAATGTCCTCGTTAGTAGCAGCTAAACTTTCCATTTTATGCCTTTTCCGTTTCTAATTTTACTTTATTATATGGGACAAGAATATCCTTCCTCATAATTCTAACTCTACTAAAGCATTTCGACCAGAGGCACTGCGTTAGAGTCCTAGCCTGCACATAACTTATTGAGCGCCCTTGCCCTCTGGCAATAATTCGTTACTTGCGAACTGTCTGCCATTTTGCCTATTTTATGCGGTGGAGTTGGCTCCATCAACGGTTTACTTTTCCTCAAGAAATACTGGATTCCATTGATATACATTACTGTTGAGTTCGCGTATACTCTAATATTGTTGCAGCGAGAGCCAATGAGCAAAACTATTCAAAGTTCGAAGCTTGGGCCGTTTAGACGATGGACGATGGACGATGGTTGCTATCGTCCATCGTCCATCGTCCATCGTCCATCGTCTATAGATGAGAAGCCGTAACAATCTCACGAGAGGCCGCCCATTGAGCGATGTCCTGCCTGCTTATAGCCGCAGCCATAAGCTCAGGGAACAGGTCGGGTGTGCAAGCAAAAGCGGGCGCACCCAGGTTCGCAAAAGCTGCCGCGACACTGTGGTCGTAAGTGGGTGCGCCATCGTCGTTGAGGGCCAACAACGCTATGACTTGCACGCCTGCGTCAACAAATGAAGCCGCTCTCTTGAGCATCTCGGAATGATTACCGCCTTCATACAGGTCGCTGATAAGAATCAATATCGTGTCGTGAGGTTGGCGAATCAGGTCCTGACAGTAAGTAAGCGCCCGGTTGATGTCAGTGCCGCCGCCCAACTGCGTGCCGAATAGCAGTTCCACGGGGTCTTGAAGTTCCTGCGTCAGGTCTACCACCGACGTGTCAAATACTACCATGTGGGTCTGCACAGAGGGTAGCGAGGCCAGCACCGCCCCGAATATACCCGCGTAAACTACTGAGGTCGCCATCGAACCGCTCTGGTCCACGCAAAGGATGATATTCCGCAATGACATACGCTTACGTCCGTATCCAATTCGTGTCTCAGGCACGATGGTGCGATATTCCGGCTGGTAGTGCTTGAGGTTTGCTCGTATGGTGCGATTCCAATCCATTTCGTTGTATCGCGGGCGGCGGTTGCGGGTGGACCGGCTCAAGCTGCCTAGCACGGCTTGCCGCAATGGGTTAGCCAGCCTCTTCTCAAGGTCCTCTACGACGCGGCGCACCACCAGCCTGGCGGTGTCCCTGGTCTTGTTGGGCATGACGCTCTTTAGAGAGAGCAGAGTTGCGACCAGATGTACGTCAGGCTCAACAGCTTGAAGCATCTCCGGTTCGAGCAGCAGGCGCTTCAGGTCGAGCCTTTCCATAGCATCCTGTTGCATTACCTTAACTACGGAAGAAGGGAAGTAAGAGCGAATGTCGCCGAGCCACCGGGCGACATTGGGTGCGGAAGACCCTAATCCACCTTTGCGGTCGGAGTCATAGAGCGCGCCGAGGGCGCGATCAATCGCCAAGTCCGCTCCGCTCAACGATGTGCCAGTGCCATCGGCGTCCTCACCACCCAGCACCAGCCGCCAGCGTCGCAGGCGCTCTTCCCCGGTATTCGCAGCGTTTACTGGCGAATTCTCGGTATCACTCATTGGCCCCTCCTTCAGGTAGACGATGGACGATGGACGATGGACGATTAGGTCCGTGTATGAATAGCTAAAGGTAGCGCCAGCGTCTCGCTGGCATTGGTCGAGTTGGCGAACCGTCTGGCGAATTGCCGCCGAGACGGCGGCGCTACCCCTGCTCTTTACTTATCAACTCACGTTACGCAGTTGTAGTAAGGCAAGAGGGCGCGATAAATCACGCCCTCTTGCCCCAACCAAATGTTCCTTTGCCTAGCTGCGTAACGTGCAAATGTTCCTTTGCCTAGCTGTGTAACGTGAGTTATCAATGCACGGACCTAATGGACGATGGGCGATGGTTATTATCGTCTATCGTCAGATACTGGTGCAAGATCAGGGAACCTATTAGGGAAAGGTAGGGGCGACCCTATGTGGTCGCCCTGACCCTATGTGGTCGCCCTCTCGCTGGGGCATCTTTCCCACCAGGGCGACCACATAGGGTCGCCCCTACCTTTCCCTAATAGTTCCCTGAGAGGGCGACCACATAGGGTCGCCCCTACCCTTTCCCTAACACCTCTCTTGCATCTGCACTGGGGTCGCTGACTTCCAATCCAAGCAATCTAGCCAGGAGGGGCAGCACCGCTTCGGCACGCGCCCTGTCGAATTCAGTCCTTGTTCCCGCCTCTGCGTGGACAGCTACCTTCGCGGGTCCATGCCGCGCCCATTCACCTATCTGGCGTCGTTCTGGAGCGGTGAACGTGGAGAAAGTGCGGCGCAATAGGGGCGCAAGCGTGATGAACAGTTCGGCACGTAATCCCATCAGCCAGCTATCCACCACACCCAGGAGCGTCTGGTCATGCAAGAGCACGAGACCGCTGCCTTTCAAGAAACCCTCCACCCAGGCTGCGGCCTGCGCGGGGTCGCCCGCCGTTGAGAGGGCAAGTCCCATTCGCCGGGCGGTTTCATCTCCGCTAAACTTCCCGGCGTCGAGCAGGATGCGGCAGGCACGTCCCGACACCAGGCCATGCAGACCTCTTTGGTCGGACAACTGCCCCAGCACGCCGAACCATGCCTGGGCGTAATCCTCTCTCTCCAACACCGCAATGGCTTCGTGCGCAGCTACGATATGATCGAACATCTCCCCAGCCGCTTCATCATTTAGGGAAGCTGTCGCTCCCGGCAGGCCAATGCAGATTCTAGCCACGATGCCGTCTACTACATGGCTCACCATGCTCGCATCTATGCGGCGCACACTACTATATCTGAGCACGTTCGCCAGTGGGGGCAGTGCCTCCATCATGTGGGCCACGTCGGAGGATAGAGCCGTTGCCTCTTGCAACCTGGACATAAGGCTGGGTATCGCCTCGGCAAGGTTTGCCAGGAGGGCGCTGTCCACGAGACGAGTGAGAGCAGGCAGGTTATCCGCCCGCCTGGCTGCATCGCCTACATAAGCTGTGGCGGCATCTTCTATTGTATTCCCCCAGACTCCCGCCTCGATGAGATTGATAACGAACTCCGGCTGCCATTGGAGCTTCCACACTTCGTGAAAAGTTCCCTTCTTGCCCCATGTGCGCTCGGTTTGCCCCCACGAGACTCCTAGCAATCCTAGTCGGTGCAGCAAATAGCTTCTCTCAAGGTTATTCTGGTTGCGTAGATCAAGGTCCAGTGTGCGCGATTGCACCTCGGCGGGTAGGCGCAGCCGCTTCTGCTCTCTCTGCAAGTCTATCTGCAAAGGGACCATAGGCGTTTCGGTGGGCACGCTGCCCAGTGTCTCCCCAACGATCAATTTCTCGTAGATGAGACGCATAGGCACATCGCTACCGAAGCACAGCACCGCCTGGGTAGCCGCGTTCAGTTCGTTTAGTGTTACCGCCGGGCGCTCCCGTAACGCGGCTAGTGCCTCAGCCGTGCGTACCGCTTCGATAACATGCGCGGACGAAGCATCTAGGTCTTCTCCTCTCAATAGGGTTGCAACTCGCGTCATCCAGGTCACGGCAGTGTGGTCCGGCGTGGTCCACAGGTGGTGATACCAACCGGGCGACTCGATGCCCGCTCCATAGCCGCTCTGGTAGGATAGCCTTCCATAGGTCCAGGGCACCCATGTCGCCTGCACCTTCACTTTCGGCAGGTCTTTGAGGAGCGCGGCGTCATCCTTCGGTGAGGGCATGGCCGCAAGCACAGGCGCGTGCCATGCTCCGCACACCACGGCGATCTTTTTGAAGCCCTCTCGTTGGGCGGCCCGAATCGTCTGGCGCATATATGCCTCACGTTTGGCTTCGCGCTCGGCGTCAGGCGGGTCCTTCGGAGCGGGCGCAGCCTCTCGCAGGGCGATCATGGCCTCCAAGATGGCGGCGAAGAGATCCCTACTACTCCGCCTCTGCTCTACCATGTGCTCCCACCATCTTTCTCCATCGCTGTATCCAGCTGCCTCGGCAAGCCACCGGAGCGGGTCTTCGTGCGGGTCGGGTAGGGGCGCACGGCCGTGCGCCCCTACTGTGTCTTTTGTGTCTTTCTCCTCAACTTGCTCGTCCTCATGCTGGATATCGTCAATATCAGGGACGATGGACGATGGACGATGGACGGCGCTATCGTCCATCGTCCATCGTCCATCGTCTGAATTTTGGGCGAGATGATAAGCCTGTGGGAGGTCCATAAAACGGACAGGGATGCCTTGCGACAGACCGTACCGTATCGCCTGCCACTCGGGCGAAAAAACCGCGAACGGGTAGTAGGCGGCGCGGCGCGGTTGGTCCGGCCTGTAGATGAGCAGCGCCACAGGAGGTTGCATGTCCGGGTGGGCAAGCAGAGGCAGCACGCTTTCGGCGTCGGGCGGACCCTCGACTAGCAAGCAGTCCGGTTCCAAATCCTCCAACGCCTGCCTCAAGCTCCGGGCCGAGCCGGGGCCGTGATGACGGATGCCGAAGATATGAAGTAGGGGCCTGAATTGGCCGGAGGCCAAGAACTCCGTGCCCGCTCTGGAGCCTGCTTGCTGTACCACTTGCTAGACGACCTCTCTACACGAACGGTACAGGTCCTTCCAACCGTTGCGCTCTTTCGCAACCGTCTCAAGGTATTCCAGCCAGACCACGCGGTCTTGCACCGGGTCTTTGATGACCGCGCCGGTCAACCCACCCGCCAGGTCGGCGCTGCGCATCTGGCCGTCTCCAAAGTGAGCAGCCATCGCCAGGCCGCTTGTAACAACGGAAATGGCCTCGGCGGTGCTCAATGTGCTGCTTGGCGACTTGAGTTTGGTTTTGCCGTCGGCGGTGATGCCGTCTCGCAACTCGCGGAACACAGTGACCACACGCCTCACCTCTTCGAGGGCAGGCGGCTCAGAAGGCAACTCCAACGCGCGCCCCAGGCTTTCGACGCGACGCTGCACTATATCCACTTCTTCCTCTATGGTGGCGGGCAGAGGCAGCACAACCGTGTTGAACCGGCGTTTGAGTGCGCTCGATAGCTCGTTGACGCCTCGGTCGCGGTTGTTGGCGGTGGCGATAACATTGAAGCCTTTGGTTGCCTGCACCTCGGAGTTCAGTTCAGGAATGGGCAGGGTCTTTTCAGAGAGCACCGTGATTAGCGCATCCTGTATATCAGACGGTATGCGGGTCAGTTCTTCCACGCGGGCGATCTTGCCGTCGCGCATGGCGCGCATCACAGGGCTGGAGACAACTGCGCGCTCGGACGGACCTTCCGCGAGCAAGAGGGCGTAATTCCAGCCATAGCGGATGGCTTCTTCGCCCGTGCCTGCGGTCCCCTGCACGAGCAAAGTCGAGTCGCCCGAAATAGCGGCGGAGAGGTGCTCGGAGACCCAGGTCTTGGCGGTGCCCGGCACGCCCAGCAGGAGAAGCGCCCTGTCGGTAGTGAGGGTGGCAACTGCCATCTCGATGATGCTTCGGTTGCCTATGTACTTGGGCGACACCTCGAACCCATCATCCAGCTTGCCGCCAAGCAAATATATCATCACCGCCCAGGGCGACAGCTTCCAGTTGGGCGGTCGCTGGCGTTTGTCGGCCTTTGCCAGCGCGTCCAGTTCCTCGGCGAATTGTTGTTCGGCGTGTTCGCGTAGAACGGTTGTCATTGGGTAAACTCCTTCAGCATTTCTTGTCTGAACTCTAACGTGGCGAGAAAATCGTCCACTGCGTCTGTAAAGTGAGGATTACTTGAAGCCCCCTCCAACAAAATAGACGCAGCTTCCTCTCGGATTGAGGACGGCATATAACGACCATAAAAGCCTTTCAGGTCTTGTCGCACCTGCCAGTTACTGTAGTCGCTCGCCGGAACTATGTAGTGGCTTACCCCATTCAGCACTGCGCGCGAAAGTTCCGTGCTCCAAGGTGTTTGCAGTTGCAAGAGCAGGTACGCGGGCATGGCCTTCGTATAAAGAGCGCTCGGATTGTGTTGCAGGATATTCAAGACGAACGCTTCACGATTATCGGGAGGCAATATACCTAAAAGAGTTCGTGCAGGTGAATTCACCAGGTCAGCAGCGTCGTGAACCAGAAACGCTTCGGCCCATACCACATCTTTGTACCGGCGGGTTGCCTCTACCCATGCTCCAATTAGCACAGAATGCCAATCCTTTGTTGCGGTACTCGCAGAGACTATGTTAGCTGCATCCACCCCCCAGGTCTCGACCCAAAACCTGGGCGGTATGCACGCAAGCATTTGGCTCAACCAATACGCCCTTTCGCCCATTCGCGGATCAGGTGATTTCCGTTGGATGCCATCGCGCTTCATGGTAGCGGTATAATCCTGTGCGAGCAAAACCTCAATGTAACTTGCGTCCTTATTTTTATGACCGAACAACCCCCTCTGCTCTACCTTCTTGAAGTCCAGCAACGGCAAAACGCCTTGTATCATCCGATGCACGTAGCCCGACTCCGGCAGTCTGGATAGGAGGTCGGCAGCCTGCTGGCGCACCTCTTTGCTGCGGTCATCCAGCCTTTCTTCAAGGAATGGCTCATCGTCCATGCTCAATCCCACACTAAGAGTGGCGAGCATCGCCGCGCGGTCGTCGGCCTTTTCCTGGCCCCAGGTTGCCGCGACCAATTCGCGGGAGCGGGCGGGGTCGTGAGCGCGCAGCCGTTCCAGGAATAAGATGCGAGCATCCCGGTCACCCGTCTCCCATACGTCCTTGTCGTTGCCCGCACCAGTCACGTAGCCCCAATCTGGGTTCTGGGCGGCCATCCACCGGCCCCGCTTGCCTATTACGGCCAACAGTGCATCTATCAAGTCACTGTGATTACGACCCTTGTCGAGCAGAGCAGGCAAACTTTCCGGGCGTGCCACCTGACCTGCTGCGACTGCTGCGTGCAGCCATTCGGGCAGCGCATCATCATAACTTACGAGTATCGCAGCGAGGTGACCTGCCGAGTGAAGCGAACAGAGAGGCAAGTCTTCCGGTGGACAAGGCTCTGGCAAAGGCACGTTATCCACCGCAGGCATATACCCGGCCTGTCTGTAGAGAGAGATAGTAGCCGCCGAGCCAAGCAACACACGCTCTAAATCGCTGCCGTTCAGCCGCGAAAGTGTGCTGCCAAGTGGCGTGTCGCCGGGTGGCAATGTCGGCGGCCTGCGGTTTGTGCCGAGCAGGGCGTTATTCACTACTTCGTGCCACAGATTGTTGTCGTTGTTTGTCGGCTCTATCATCGTGCGTTTACTACCTACCGTAAGTGTTCAGACTTGTGGTGGAGGAGATAGCCGTGTAGGGGCGGACCGTGTGTTCGCCCTGTTTGCATACCGCTTCGTCAAGAGGGCGAACACAAGGTTCGCCCCTACGAACTTTCCTCGACCCCTATACTTACTACCTTTGGTCTGACGCTACTAATATTCCGCAACTTAGAAGTGGACGAACCTGTAGGCGAACACGCTGAGCGGCATGAAGCGCTGTCCGTTCCACTCGCCGAAGAGTGTGACCGGATGCCCTCCACTCAGCGCCAACAGTTCCCAATTCTTGTCGAACTCCGGCTTTACAGGTAATATATGCCCGACCTCATCCCTGATAAACCAGCCTATATCTTGCCGCCGGGGGACAACATTGGTAAGCAGCATTGGAAACCGCTCGATCCAAGGATTGAGCGTGAGAGCTACAGCATAGCTTTCCAGGGCAGACAGGATACCGCTTCCCCGCAAGCCTTCCATTCCAGTGCTGTCTATGGGCGTAGGCGCTCCGTAACGCTGCTTGATAAGCGCGCGTTGGGGGTAAGACCCCGGATAGAACACCAAATCAGCGTCCAGGCACGTACCCGGTACCGGGCCTATCTCAAATGGTTGCCTTCCATGAGCGAACTGCAAAATCAGAGCAGCCTGTCCGGTTGGCCCCCCGCCCCCGCTCATGCCCCATAGCCAGGTGCGCTGGACACGCAGTCGGTCTTCCTCTGTTACATGCTGTCCCAAGACTAACCAGCGATCTCTCGTCCCAGGCTGGGATTGCAGCAATTCCTCCTGGCTTTGCGTCCAGCCTATAGCTGATCGGATGTCGGCCTGCGTCTCCAGGGGCAACGAGTCCAGGCGTCCAAAACCCTCTATTAGCAGGTAAGCACGCCCAATCCGTTCTATCAATCTCTCAGGCCACCCATCCCCGGTATGCTGAATGCCGGACATCTCGCGCAGCAAACGGGCCACGCCAGGAGCCTGCGCATCAACCAGGCGAGCCGCCCTCGTCTCCCAGGTGCGTGCGGGTTGTGCCTGTACGGATGCAAGACCCTGCCGCATGAGGTCTCTGAACCATAAGGTCAGCTCGTCCAGACCTTCCATTACTCGCTTCTCTCGCTGCGCCGCCTGGCGACGTTGTGCAGTGGCGGAAGTTTGCTGCTTCGTGGTACCGTCCGGCAGGGTTGCTGAGACGGCTTTCTTCCCCTCGGCGGTCTGCTCTGCTCGTTTGGCGCGATTAGCAAGCCATTCGGCCACCCAGGGGGGCGGAGAATCTTGTGCGAATTCAGAGGGCTGGTTAGCAAGCAGCAGAAACAACCCCAGCCCGTGCTTGCATGGGAACTTGCGGCTCGGACAGGTGCATCGGAAGGCCGGCTCAGATAGGTCAATCTGCGTCCGGTACGGCTCTTTGCCACTTCCTGGGCACTCGCCCCAGGCGGCTTGTTCATTACATGCCAGGTTGAGCCACTTCCGCGACGTTGCCAGGTCTCTTGCAGTCTTGGCGGAAGCGGCGTCAGGCGCGAGCGCGAGAATTTGCTCAGTGTTCAGCATAGCAGCCATACAACAGCCTCAATTGTACAGTGCAGTATGAGACATCTGCAACCATCTACCCATCATGGTCGAGGCAATTGGCATTGGGAAGGTACATGGAACAACCTGAGAAGACATTCTCAGTTAGAACGGCTTCATACCACTGTGTTTGATAGCTGTCGAGGGTGCGTTTGCTCTTGTTCTCTTATCCTAGTGCTGTTCCAATGAATCCATTGTGCGATACTAAACCCGTAATAGGCATCTTATGAGACTTCTTTTGCACAACTATCTGCTTGATTATGCACTAGTGTGAGTGCAAAGCTTTGAGCCAATATGTTGTAAGAACCTGGCAAACTAGGGAGCGGTTTGGGGCCTTTTTTCTTTGCGGGCATATACCCTATAAACTCTGAATAAACCCTGAAATAAAAACAGTCAAATCAGTTGCATTAGCTACTCTTTGCTAAAACTGACTTGACTGTTTGGTGAGTTCCTTCACGCTTGCTTACGCTGCTTGTGAGCCGCCACGGACTTGAACCGTGAACCCACTGATTAAGAGTCAGTTGCTCTGCCATTGAGCTAGCGGCCCATGTATTTATTGGTGCGTGACGTTTGCGAGAAACAGTTTAGATTTGTTTTCACCGCTATAGCGGTATTCTATTTTCGGCAAGATAGAATGTGTTATAGAATGTGTCCAATTACTTACCACAGTATTTACCGAACAATTTTACCGCCACGTTTGTCTCATATTTACCAAGCATTTTCCACGCCTCACATTATAACGAGTCTCGTTACCCGCCGCAACCACATAAAAAGGGGAGTGTCTAAGCAAACAGAGAGATGCAAGAACGCTGGTAGCGAGATAGCTTACGGGCGATGATTACACGCTGGCGACGGTTGTAATGGAACTGTCAGAACTGACAGCACGCAGTTTGTCTAATAAGGCTCGGAGTGTTTCAGCTATGCTCTAACTGCGCCTGAGGCATGCTGTTATGCCGACATCAGTAGGTATTGCAGGGCTCCAAATCTCTGCCGGAACATAAGGCGTTGTTCAGGCAAAGTCACCTTCTCTTTTGGCCTGGTTCGGTATCGAAAATAGTTTCGTTGTTCGTCATAGGCTCGGCTAACCCTTGAGGCCGACTCGAAACACCCGAACCCTCTCATTGGGTAGTAGCGCTGCTTAATGCCTCGGTGGTCTTGTTCTATCCGATTATTAAGATAGCGACTGGTCCGATGAACTACTTTGCGGCCCAGTATCCGGTGGATGGCGCGTGGGTAAGAGTCATGTCCGTCTGTTTTTGTCAATGAAAAAGGGAAAGGAGTTCTCCGGCGCTTTTGGTGAAACGAGGGGCCTCATGCCATGAGTACCCGTTGGCGTAGCAGGTCCAACTTCGCACGTCCATATCCGCTCCTCTTGATGAACTTCAAGCGCCCCACCTGGCCCTCCGTTTGGCCGTTGCTATACGGAAGGGACAGCGCCCCCACCACTGCTGATTTGTCCCTTTCCAGTCCCGCCGCGAAGTTCCTCACCTCCCGAATGCCACTCTTCTTGGCATTCACTAGCCACTTGTCGAAGTCAAGCGGAGATGCCTGACGCTCGCGGACCATGCGAATGAAGTCCTGCGCCAGGGAGTAGGCCACCTGCACATCGGGACAGCGTTCACATAAATGCTTCACAATCCGGCGATCGCTGGCCTCCAATTCGTCAGTACGGTGAAACAGTAACCATGACGCCTGGCGAGCAGACAGTATCCGCCCTTGACACTCTGACCTGCTCCTCGCTGCTGATCCTGGATTGGCCAGTCGACCTCGGCGTTTCGGTCGTTGCTTCTCAGGTGATACGCTTGGTAGGATAGGACATAGGTGGCGATGCTTGGCCACCCAACCACCGACAAGTGCCCACGAACCTTTGTACCCGTGCTGATCTCGGATCTCTCGCCATAGTTGCATTCCGTTATCGTGTCCGCTCGCCAACTGCTGTTGGAGATAAAATAGGTAGGGATCAAGCTTGCTGGGTGCTTTGCGACGGGTAGCTCGCTCAGGGAACTGGTCAGCCACGACGAAGCGGCGTACCGTACGGCGGCTCATGTGCAAGCGACAAGCAATATCGCGCACACTCAACCCACGGCTATGCAGATCGCGTACCTCGGTGTAGCGATGCAACCGCGAGGCTTGTCTCATCTGGCCGTATTCCTGTTGAAGATTAGCGCAAATATGGCCCTCTTCACCATCATGGTTATGGTGGGTGTCATGGTAATGTTCATCAAGTGGAGGTGGCATATCGGCGCTGCTTGCTTGCAGATGATCGTCCTGATGCACAGAGTCCTGATGCATAGCGACACTGACAAAATGCTCATCGCTTATCTCGGTGGGTTCGACGGGTGATGAGGATTGAGCTACGGATAGCGTTGCCGATAGCGTCGTCGATTCAAGCGAACCTGGCGATCTCGGCGTCGGTATTATCGCATCTGTAACACCCATGTGTCCTATGTGTCCCGCATCAATTCCTTCAGCCGCATCTACATCTACCTCATGAATGCAAGTCGAGGAGCCACAACTATCTGTACACAAGACAGCAGCACGCAGCTTGCCTGATGGCGTTCCAGCAGGCGTTGGAGCATTTCCCGCACATTCTGCATGAGGTGGAATCTATCCGCAACTTGGACAGCTTCGGGCGCTCCACGTGTCGCTCCATCGGCATAATCAGGAGCGCGGTCTCGGCTTATGACCTGTACACCTGGGTGTTGTTGTAGCCAACGGGCGAGGGTCTCAGCAGATCGATCGGGGAGCAGATCAACTGGACAATTATAATGCCCCCGTATATTCGGACAGCAGATTAAGGTAGAGCGGGCTGTGATAAAATGGGCCAAACAAAAGGAGAAAAGGCACATGACAACGCAGCGCAAGACCTACTCGGCAGAGTTCAAGAGCAAAATAGCGGTTGAA
>JBBQIC010000034.1:0-18545 GCA_038324555.1 Chloroflexia bacterium | reverse complement strand
GAAATCGCCCGCAAGCTGATGCATGAGTTCTCCAACCCACAGCCCACTAAACCCAAGCATGACCTCACCGAGCGCGAACTTGAAGTGCTACGCCTGATTTCGCTCGGCAAGAGCAATAAGGACATAGCCGAAGACCTCGTGTTAAGCGAGAAGACGGTCAAGACGCATGTATCCAACATCCTGCAAAAGCTGCACCTATCGGATAGGACGCAGGCGGCGGTATATGCACTCAGGCAGAAGATTGTTGACTGCTAGGCGTGTAGGGAGTAGGGTGAGGGGGTAGTCTTTATTCCTATTCCCTCACCCTACTCCCTCACCCTACTCCAATAGATACATCTCCAGACCTATTGCGCAATACCACGTAAGTAAGTATATAATTAATACGTTGTACTGGTGACAAGTTACTAATTTCACAGTTATGATATAAATAGAGCGCCACACAATATAGAAAGAGGTTCTTGATAAAAGGAATATGTTTGTACGCCAGCTTCCAGCGAATCCGCTGGGCACACCGATTAGTCGTTGGACCAATGTGTCCACCTGTTGTGGCCCCCACCCTCGTGTTTCATTGCCTACTGTTCGTGTTCTAGTTGCCGGCGATCATGCCACTCTCAGATCAAGCTTACGCACTGTATTGGAAATGGACCCCCGCATTAGCGTCGTAGGCGAAGCCGCCGATGATTGCGATTTGATGAAAATGTCGAAGCGCCTCAGACCCGATGTGATTTTGATGGATTTGGAGATGCGCTGCTGCGATAGCTTCGATACCCTGGCGGAAATCAGCAAACGAAAATTGGCTAACTCGATTATTGGACTTACCATCCACGACGACACCGAAGAGCGGACGGCGGCAACACAGGCGGGCATCAGCGAATTTCTGGAAAAAGGCGTAACTTGCAAGCAACTGATTGACGCGGTGCGCCGGGCAGCAGTAAGCGATAAAGATACGGAAGACTGAACCTCTCGGATTTTCCCCTCCACTCATCACACCTTCAAGAATCGCGCAAAGCGTAGGGGCAGGCCCCCGTGCCTGCCCCTACGTTTTGTGGTGGTACGTCTCCGGTCGTAGCTATCTGTAGGTCGTGGGACCACGAAACCTCATGAAAACTAGGTCTTTTGCTTCTATTCGTTACAGCCTTCCTCCGATGCCATAGCACAGCTATTAGAGTATTATTAGATCAGAGAGACGCGGAAGCGGCGATAAAAAGAACCGCCGCAGCCAGCACAAAGTAGATACGAATGAGGAGGCACAAACGATGATGTACAATCCGTACATATTGGAGAAAATGGCAAACGAGATCCAGCGAGATAGGATCAACGAAGCCAAGAGGTACAGCCGGTGGGCAACTGCTCGCAGAGCTATGCGAGAACTCTCCAAGAACCTCGCAGCCAGGTAGATGTAAAATGATGGCAAGCGAGTTCACAACCGAGAAATAGGTCTGGTCCGATGATAGGAACCAGACCTATTTTTTTGTTTGCTCGATTGCGCCTTCTTCTGAAATGTGAATTACGCTATCACGTTTCACGTTTCACGTTTCACGTTTCACTCCGGCTTGCCTTCTTTCAACGTCATACTGCTGATGACCAGCCTCTGTATCTCCGACGTTCCCTCATATATTTCTGTTATGCGCGCATCGCGGTACAGACGCTCTACCGGGAAATCTTTCAGGTAGCCATAGCCGCCGTGGACTTGTATGGCCATGTGGGCGGTTTTGGTGGCCGCTTCGGAGGCGTGCAGTTTAGCCATAGCGGCTTGTTTGCTGAAGCGCACGCCCTGGTCTTTGAGCCAGGCAGCGTGGTAGGTCAGGAGGCGCGATGCCTGCACTTCCAGGGCCATATCCGCTATCTTGAACTGTATAGCCTCTATTTCAGCCAGGGGCTTGCCGAACGCCTGTCGCTGAAACGAATATTTGACCGAGGTATCAATGCAGGCCTGTCCAATGCCCACCGCCTGCGATGCTATGCCGATGCGCCCGCCGTCGAGGGTCTGCATGGCTATCTTGAAACCCTCCCCTGCCTTGCCGAGCAGATTGGCTTTCGGCACCCGGCAGTCTTCGAAGTGTAGCTCGGTGGTGTTGGAGCCGCGTATGCCCAATTTCTTCTCTTCGGCTCCGACGGTATAGCCCGGCGTGGAGGCGTCTACGATGAAGCAGGAGATGCCCTTATGCTTTAGCTCTCGGTCGGTCTGCGCCCACACTATCGCTAGTTGGGCAACTCCGCCGTTGGAGATGAATATCTTGGAGCCGTTGAGGACGTAGCTGTCGCCGTCTTCTGTTGCGGTGGTAGCCATCGAGGCGGGGTCTGAACCTGCGACAGGCTCGGTTAGGGCGTAGCAGCCCAGGATTTCGCCTTTTGCGAGCGGCACGAGGTATTTGCGCTTCTGCTCGTCGTTGCCGAAGTAGTCTATGGGCCAGCAGACGAGCGAGTTCTGCACGGTCATCGTCACGGAGGTGGAGGCGCAAGCCCGGCTCACTTCCTCCATCGCCAGCACGTAGGAGACGGTGTCGAGGCCAGAGCCGCCGTATTCTTCGGGCACCATCATCCCCAGGAAGCCCATCTCGGCGAGCATCTTCGCCTGGGGTGCGGTGAATTCCTCTGTGCGGTCGTACTCAGCCGCAAGTGGTGCCAGTTTTTCGTCCGCGAATTGGCGTGCCGTTTGCTGTATTAGCTTTTGTTCTTCGGTTAGGCCAAATTCCATTGTTTAAACCCTTTCTGTTCTATTGAAGGAAAAGGACCAAGTCAACAACCCTTGTCATTGTAAATGTTCAGAGTTAGGGTGGAGAAAAGATCGTAGGGGCAGGTCTCCGTGCCTGCCCTGATGGTTTACCACCCACATCGGGGTGTGCGCACAGGGCAGGCACGGAGACCTGCCCCTACGACCGTACCCCTATTCTTCTGAAAATAGGGAGAAGCAACCCGTAGGGGCGCACGGGATTTCGCTTCGCTCCATTGCGCCCCTACGGAGTTGGCTCTCTATTTTCAGAGGAGCGAAGCTCCATCCCAAAAGCTGATACCAGATTGTTCATCACTGCGCCTGTAATAGCACCAGCAATGCCTCCACTGACGGGCAACACTAGATAGTTTGCTACTTCGTGCTTAATTCCGACGAAGAAAATGAGATATGTGAGTGCTGCCCAAACCGCTGCACCGACTAGCCAGCCCTTGATGCTCGCGCCCAACCATATCGAGCTTGCAGACTTTGCTAAGGGTCGCATGAAAAGAAACTGAATGGTGGCGATACCTATTCCGGCAAGAGCAACAACGCCAGCCAGCATTGCTACGCCTCCTATCTCCGAGGGCAATCCTTGCTTGTCTGATGCCAAATAGACCGTCCCAAACAAGAGCCAGACCATACTCCCGATAAGGACCCATCCCAGAAGTGTTGCACGCACCCATCGCTTAGACCATGGCACCCAGGACGGTAGTAACATTCTTTGTACGGATCCAATAACTACCCCAGCAACCAACCCACCTATTGCCCCAAAAAGGGTGGACATCGAGAAAAAAAATAGGGCGCTAGATGTATCAGTGAATCCTATGGGTACAGCAGATATGAAGGCAAATAGCTCTGCTCCCAAAACAATAGAAACAGGCCAAAGTACCACCAGAAGAAAGCGCGGTCTCTGGTTTATGCTTAGTGCTGTCTTTTCTACCATCGCTGCTCCTGTGGACTATATATGGCGTTTCTCATATACTCATCAAGCGTATTTATAGAATCCCTCTCCACTCTTCCTGCCCAATCTCCCTGCCTGTACCATCTTTACCAGAAGGGGGCAGGGGCGGTACTTGGGGTCTTTGAAGCCGTCGTAGAGGACGTATAAGATGTCCAGGCACACGTCCAGGCCGATGAAGTCGGCGAGGGTGAGAGGACCCATCGGGTGGTTCATACCCAGCTTCATTACGGTGTCTATGTCCTCTTTGGACGCCACACCTTCAAAGAGCGCGAAGATGGCTTCGTTTATCATCGGCATTAGCACGCGGTTGGAGACGAAGCCTGGGTAGTCGCGCACTTCGACAGGGGTCTTGCCCAGCTTTTCGGCGGTGGCTTTGATGGTGGCGTAGGTCTCGTCGCTCGTCGTCAGCCCTCTGATGATTTCGACCAGCGACATCAAGGGCACTGGATTGAAGAAGTGCATACCACAGAAGCGGTCGGGACGCCTGGTTACAGCCGCGAGCCTGGTGATGTCTATGGAGGAGGTGTTGGAGGCCAGTATCGCCTCCGACCTTAGCAGTTCGTCTAGCTCTTTGAAGGCACTCGCCTTGGCCTCAAAGTTCTCGAAGATGGCCTCAACGACTAGATCGCAATCCGCAAGGTCGCGCAAGTTAGTAGTGGTTTCAATACGAGCTATAGACGCTTTGCTGTCGTCCTCGCTGATCTTGCCCTTCTCAACGAACTTGGACAGGCTCTTCTGTATAGCAGATATACCGCGCTCGAGCGGTGCGTCGCCAACGTCTCGTATCTTTACGTCATAACCCGAAGTGGCGAACACCTGGGCGATACCGTTGCCCATCGTGCCCGCGCCAACGATGCCTACTTTGGTTATATTCATGTGTTTTTCCTCCGTTAGAACGTTAGAACGTTATTGCTTGAAACGTTTCAACGTTCTAACGTTCCAACGTTCCAACGGTTCGCTCACGCCTGCAACTCCACATACTGCGGGAGCGGGCCGACTATTAGCGGCAGGGCGTAGTCTATGAACTGCTGGGTGACGAAGTTGCCTTCATCGTTGATGAACTCGGCGGGCATTGGCTTTTCTACGTTGGCGATCAGGTCGAGATTAGCCATGCCTATCGTGCTGCGATAGGTTGGGCCTTCAGAGCGTTCGAGGATCACCATCTGGTCGGTTGAGCCGGCCAGGGCGGCCCTTACGGCGGCGCGTCCGCATTCCTCGGCCTCTATGAGGTCAATTTCGCTCTGGTGCGCCTGGGAAGAGCGTTGCAACGTGCCCGGCAGGTCTGCGCGGGCGCGGAGGTCTAGCTGGTTGGTGATAAGCTCGCTTAACGCTATGGCCGGACTGATTCCGCGATAGTAGGCGTGGCCGAACGAGTCGACGAAGCTGGGGGAGTCTACTTTGGGTCCTGCACCTTGTTCGTTCAGGCTCTGCATGGCGGCGACGCCTAACGGTGTGCCATCCCTGGTTCTGACGTTCTCCGACATGACGATTACCACGTAGCCCTTGTCGCGGTGGATCCTCTGCACGTCGCTGAGTATCTCTTCGATGGAGGTGGGGCGTTCAGGCAAATAAATGAGGTGGGGTGTGTCCCAACCCGTGGAGCGGGCCAGCGCAGCCGAGGCTGGGAGCCAACCGGCGTGGCGGCCCATCGCTTCGATTATCTTGACGGGATAGATGTCGGGCATGGACTTTGTGTCCAGCGTGCTCTCCAGCGTGGAGATCGCCATGTAGCGGGCGATGGAGCCGTAGCCGGGGCAGTGGTCGGTGATGGGCAGATCGTTGTCAATCGTCTTTGGAACGGCTATGACGCGCAGGTCCATACCCGCTCTTTGCGCTCCAATCGCCAGCCTGTGCGACGTGTCCGCCGAGTCGTTGCCTCCTATATAGACCATGTAGTGAACCCCGTGCTCTTGCAGCGTGGAGAGAACCTGGGGCGTATCAGCATCGGTGAGATGGTAGCGGCAAGCGCCAAGCGCCGATGAGGGCGTTTGCTGGAGGGCGGGCAAGACCTCGATGGGCAGGCTGCTGAGGTCAACGAGGTCGCCCGTAAGCAGGCCCCTTATGCCGAAACGCATTCCATAGACGCGCTTGATGCCCTGCGCCTTTGCTTCGCGCAGCACACCGACGAGCGACGAGTTGATGACGGCGGTCGGCCCGCCCGATTGCCCAACGATCAGGGTGGAAGTGCCCTGGTCTCCGGTGGAATAGCTTGTACTCAAAAAGTGCCCCCCGTTTAATTATCTGGCAGCATATTATACACGATTTACCCTTGACACCTGAAAACAAGAAAAGCAAAAAGGCAAATCGCACCGCGATTTGCCTTTTTGCTTTTCTTGTTTTGTTATCTGCTTTGGCCGGAGTTGGGGTCTATCATAAGACTCGACTCGTCTACGGCCTCAAAGTCGGAACCTTGTAGGTTATCAAGCTGGTGGAGCACATTGTTGTTCCATCGCTCATCTGGTGTGCCATCGAACTGCCAGGGACCGCCGTTATCAGCGATGAACATGCCGTAGTCCTTCATTGCCTGGAGGATCACCTGCACTTGCGCTGGATAGCCGCTGATGTTGGTGTTAGCCTTTAGGCGCACGCGCAGACCCATAGGGGGCAGGCTGGTGTCGGTGTTGCCCTGCGAATGGTGGCGCGCAGGCCAAATATGCGCCGCCTGGGTGGACGGTACGCTGAAGCGCAAGGCGTGGTGTATCACCCCGCTTTGCACCTGGTCGTAGGTTACGAGGGCGGGCAGTATCGGCAAACCAGCGGCGTCGCCAGAGGTCCAACCGTCGGGCCGGAGCGCGTTCGAGTTGAGATTGAAGCGAGCGCCGGCACCGGCGTCCCAACTGCCATCAGAGTTCGGGTAGGCGCTGTACACCTCGTAAGAGACGCAGGCGTCGCGGTCTACCACTAATACGTGGCGGTCGCCCGTAGAGTTTGGCCCGCCTTCGATGGGCGCGTCCGTCGGCACGGGATAGGGACCTGGGTCGCTATCTGTCCAGTACGTGAAGTTCATGGGCACGCGAGGCTGGGTGCCCGGTACTGTAATGAACGGTATACCAATTGGCCCGCCATCCCAGGTGCCGGAGCCAAAATTAGCGTGCAGAGAGGCGTTCAGGCCGATGCTGGCGACATACTGGGCAGACATCGGATGCACGGGCAGCGAGGCGATATTGCTGTACCATATATTGTTTGCGGGAAAGTAAGCGCAACCGCCAGTGCCGCCGGGTGTGTTGGTGGGGGCCGGGGTCCATGTCGCTCCCTGTGTCGTAGGTGTACGGGTTGGCGTGCGCGTGTTTGTCGGTCTGCGCGTGTTTGTGGGAGTATACGTGAACGTGGCGGTGGAAGTGGGGGTAGTCGTAGCGGTATCCGTCGGCCTGCTGGTAGGCGAGTTTGTGCGGGTATTCGTTGGAGAACTGGTAGCGGCGCTTGTGCTTGTTGCCGGGACCGAAGTGTTGGTGGTCGTGGGGGAAGCGAGGCGGTTCGGGCCGAGGTTCGCTCCGCAAATAGAGGCGTTGGTTACGCGCCCGTAGCTGCTGTTTATGGAGGCGTCCAGGAGCAAAGGATAGGCGGGCGGCGCTGCGCTTACGTAAACCGGCGTGCCGTTGAGGTAATATTTGACCACGCCGCTCTCCACCGCTACGCGAATCGTGTCGCCTACCGAAAGGATAGCTACAGTGCCCCTGTACAAGCCTCTTTCGTACACAATGAAGTTCGATCCAGCCATATATGCGGCGAAGTCAATGTCGCGGAAGCCTGCGTCGCTGTCGCCGTTGCTGAGGCCGAACATTCTGTAGCTGTTCAAAGTGTCTACAGTGGACTGCACGTAGCCGTCACCCAATAGGATAGCCATCGTAGATACTGCGCCAGCGTCCCACGTTGAGGCCGCGCCGCCCGTCTTTTGGATAGCATTGCCTGTGGCGGTGAGATTGGTCGTATTCATCCACACTACTGGTTGGCAGTTTGTTATCGGAGTTGGGCTTGCGGTGCGTGTGCTGGTCGCAACCGGAGTGTTCGTGGGGACGGGTCCACGATTGGCCCCGCAGATGGATGCGTTGTATATTTGCCCGCCCATGCTGTTGATGGAGGTGTCCAACAATAGAGGGTAGACAGGCGTCATAGAACTTACATAGACGAGGGCGCCGTTCAGGTAATAGTTGACTACGCCCGATTCTACAGCCACACGCAGGGTATCGCCCACGCTGAGGGAGCCTGCGTAGATCGTCTTGGTAAGTCCACGTTCATATACCTTCAAGGCGCTTCCTGTAATATAGAAAGCAAAGTCAATATCTGGATACCTGGTGTCGGTGTCGCCGTTGCTGAGGCCGAACATTCGGTAAGTGTTGAGGGCGTCTACTGTGACCTGGATATGGCCGTCGCCCGATAGGATAGCCCTGGAGGACGCGGCTCCGGCGTCCCACGTAGAGGGCGCGCCGCCCGATTTCTGAATAGTGTTGCCGGATATCGAGACGTTGGTTACGTTGATCCAGCTGACCGCTTCGCACGAGAATGGACTGGCTGGGTCGGAAGCTGACAATGTTGAGGCGCTACTGGACGAAAAGAGAAAGGCTAGACTGAATAGTGAGTAAAGGGTGAAAAGGCTGCTTATGAGGACGCGCTTTCGGGTTATCTGCATGGTATGCACTCCCTTGAATTGCTGTGTTATGCTATAGTGAGGGCGCTTTTCAGGGCAAAACGATAGACAAACCCTTGTCAAAAGGGTTACTAAATAAGGTGGCATCCCGGGCAGTCAGGTGTATCCTTGTGATACCCTGGTAGCGCCTTTCATGGTCGCACGTTCCCAGGTATCAAGTGATTCCCGTCTACTTCTAAAGTATACCAACTACGACATGCGAAAAGCAATAGCAAAATCTGGTGGACGCATTCCTAAGTACTCCTAATCCGTTCTGCCAAAATATACGTAACTTTCTATGAGACACAGGCTAACGAGGTAGATATAAGAGCTGCTTATATGTAATAATTAGAAAAGATAGCGAGACATACAGCGATAATAGGTTATTCTCAGTGGGGACATGACTATGTTTGATACGCGCGGCGGGGTGGTCCGTTGGACTATCGTACTTGGCTTTGTGCTAATCTGCGGCCTGATTGGGCTGGTCCCTGGGCTATTCGCAGTGGCGGCTCCGCACGCGCAAATCCCGTCTGCCCATTCCAGGCGGCCATTGGGCAACCCGATTGTCACTGAGAACGCTCTACCCGGCACGGACGAATGGGCAAGCATCGGTAATTACGATATAACCAGGCTGGCTGCTTATCCAGGGGCGACAAGCGTCAACGCGGGTGGCCCTATCTCGATATACGCGAAGGGGACCGGAACTTCGCTTTCGGCGCGGCTTTACAGGCTGGGCTACTACCAGAATCACGGCGCTCGCCTGATAACAACTTATAGCGGCATCTCTCTCTCTTCACAGCCTAATTGCACGCGCATTAGCTCGACGGGGCTGGTACGCTGCCCCTGGTCTCCCGCGTTTACGATAAACACCAATTCTTCCTGGGTTAGCGGCGTATATCTGCTGCGCATGGACTCCAGTGATGGCTACCGCTTTTTCGTTTACTTTATCGTACGCAACGATAGCTCCAGCGCCGATTTTCTGTTCGTGGAAGCCTCGAAGACCAATCAGGCTTACAACGGCTACGGCGGCGAGAGCCTTTACAATTCTTACAACAATGAAGGGCGCGCGCGCGCTTACCAGGTGTCTTTTGATAGGCCCTACAACTCTGGCGCGGGCACGGGGTCCTTCTTTACGCATGACGTGGACATGGTGCGCTGGGTGGAAGCGTCCGGCTATGACGTGACCTATATCAGCGATGTTGACCAAGCAATCAACCCGAACTTTATGCAGGGGCACACCGTCTTGCTGGAGGTCGGACACCCCGAATATTGGAGTTGGAACGAGCGGGACAACGTTGACGCGGCTCTAGCGGCGGGGAAGCATATGGTCTTCGCCTCAGCAAACGTTTCCTGGTGGAACGTCCGCCTGGAACCTTCTTCGGTGGGACCGAACCGGGTTATTACCTGTTACAAAGACGAAACGCTGGACCCAACGCCTGTGCCCCCTTACGTGACCGTCGAGTTCGATGGCCCCATCCTGCAACGCCCGGAGAACCAACTGACGGGGGTAAATTACCAGTCGTATGCCGACGACGCCGTGTATAACGCGCCCTGGGTGTTGACTGCTCCGCCTACGAAGTGGTATTTCGATTGCACCGGCTTGCAGGCGGGCGACCGGGTGAACAACGTAATCGGCGAGGAATGGGACGCGGTCGTAAACAATGGACGCAGCCCTTCGGGGATGGACATACTCTCCCAGAGCACAGTCATCGGTCCGCAGGGTATGCAGACGCTGGCTAATTCGGTCATATTCACCACGACGAATGGGGCGAAGGTCTTTTCTGCTGGGAGCATCCACTGGTCATGGGGTCTTATTGACCACTCGTATCCCAACCAGGTGTTCGAGTCCTACGCGGTGTCTAACGATGCAGACCACAGGACCGAGCAGCTAATGGCGAATATCTTCGATGATTTCGCCGGGTACTGGGACGGCGCTCCGCGCGGGTGCGGCTCTGGCAACCAGACATTCTACGACATTGGATCGCGAGCCACCCGCACCCCCAAGCCGCAAGTGGCGACGGCAACGGGCACGCGGCCTACTTCGACGGGTACGCGCCCTCCCTACGCGACGCTCACGCCTACCTCGACACCGACACTGGGACGCACGAATACTGCCACCATAACGCGCACCCCCACAAGAACGCCAACCAGGACCTACACGCCCACGCCACCCTCCGCTACCACCCCGACGCCTACCTTCACGAGCGATTCCCTGCTCGTCGGGCATGTGGTCTGGCAGGGCCACCGTCCCCAGCCTGACGTTTTGCAGCAGATGCCTATCACGTTGGCGCTCACGACCGGAGCGACCGAAGTTGATTATCCGAGCCAGATCACCGATCAGAACGGCTACTTCTCAGCGCCGGTCGGTGGGTTGCCTAATGGCACGTATACCTGGCGGGTCAAAGGCCCACAATATCTATCTAATTCGGGCACGGTCGCGCTCTTCGGAGACCCTTCCACGAGCGTTGAGATGGGCCTCATGCTGGTAGGGGACGCGAATAACGATAACGCCGTCAGTGTCCTCGATTTCACCGTCTTGTCCCCAACGCTCGGCAGGAGCATCAACGACCCCGGTTATGACCCCCGCGCTGATTTCACCGGGGACCAACGAGTCGACGTCAGCGATTTCAACTGGATAAGGATAAATTTCAGCCTGCGCGGAAGGTGAAACGTGAAACGTGAAACGTGAAACGTGAATTACGCAATAACGTTTCACGTTTCACGTTTCACGTTTCACGTTTGATAAGTTAGTAACTCATCTTACGCAGGGGCTAGAAGGGGTAAGACCAAGCCAACCCGTGTCATTCTGAACGGAGTGAAGAATCTCTCCGTGGGCGTGAATGCCTGAGCGTAAGTTGTTCTCTGACATAAGGGTAAATGGAGAGATTCTTCACTCCGTTCAGAATGACACGGGTTAGTGGGTTCGTTTTCCTCTGGCTCTCGGCCTTATGTCAACCCTTCCTAGCGCCTCGTTACGTAACGTAACGTGAGTTAGTAAGTAATCCTGTTGTGGCGAGTCTTGAAAAATTGTAAGTAATTTGACGGTATTCAGGGACCTTTGGGGAGTGCATTGGAAGCGTTCTTGTAGTAGAGTATTAGTGTGAAGATAAATCTTATGGGTCATCCTTCTTTACAAAACAATAACCTAAAATAAACGTAGAACTCCTCTATAAAAGAGTCTGCCGCAGCCTTAGCAGCAAAGATGCTGCTTCTCTACAACTGAATCGGCCACTCAACGTCGAGTGAACGGCGGCAGGCATAAAAAAACAATGTAAATTCATTGGGGCGGACAGGGCATCTCTTGTGGGGCGCACGGCACAAGACGCCTGGTAACTTCGACCCCTTTGGAAAGGTTCAACATGAATGGCGCAAATGCAAGACCTGCTGCGTCGTAGGGCTATTGCTGCCCGTTGGGGCGGCATAGCGACGCGCAACCCCAACACTATCCCACACGGTGATGCTCTCTTAGAGAATACGCAACGCGCGCTAGTAGGAGCGGTAAGCGGCGAGACAATAGCTGCTCCTGGCCTCCGCACGAAGGTCCGAGGGTTAAGACTCGGCGAGCGGAAATTGCTGCAAGCTCTTGGTGACGCGCTCGTGCTGACTATTGGCGCTCTGGTGATCCTGGAGCACAGCGAAAGAGAGTACGCCCTCGCCTCCATGCTGATCAGCCTGGCAGTGGTCGCCGGGTTTTGGTTTTTCTTTGCTGGCGCTTTCGATGCTTACGATCCTCTGGTGATACAGACGCGATTCCGCAACATTTACTACGCGGGAAAAGTACTCGTCGCAACGGGAATCTCTTATACGCTGTTCGCCTGGTTCGTGGGCGGCCTCCTACCCGTGATCAGACCGCGCATTAGCGAGACGCTTCTTGCGGTCTTGATTATCGTGCCTCTGGCGTTCGTGCGTATAATCTTATTGCTGGTGCTCAGGCGCGTTCCTTTGCGCCGCCATGTGGCCGTCGTGGGAGCTAACGGGTCGGGCCACGAAATGGTGGAAGCGCTCCGTGATTACGGTGGAGAGCTTTATGAGTTCCTGGGATACTTTGACGACGCGCCGGATTTGCAAGCTACTGGCGGTAAATTGGCGTTTGACGACGTTCTGCCCTCGTCCAGGCTGATCTCGGTCAGCCACGAATACGGGCTGGACCAGATCGTTCTGGCAAACCCTACGCAGACGCTCGACCTGCTGAACATAATATCTCTCTGTCACGAGCGCGGCATCCAGATAACGCCGATGTTTGCCCTCTACCAGGACTTGACGGGGCGCGTGCCCGTATCCCACCTGGGCAACAACTGGTTCGTGGCGATGCCTGCCCACATAAAGAGCACTGCGCGCACGTACATGGTGGTGAAGCGGTTGCTGGACGTTATACTCGCTTTCGTGATGCTGATCGTGACCGCGCCTCTCTTTCCATTTATCGCGCTGGCTATCAAGTTAGATTCGCTCGGCCCCGTACTTTTCAACCAAACCCGCGTGGGCATGGGGGGCAGACCGTTCAAGATCGTCAAGTTTCGCTCGATGCGCCAGGACGCCGAAGCCATAATGGGGGCAGTATGGGCCAAGAACGGCGATTCGCGTGTCACTCGGGTCGGGCGTTTCCTGCGTAAGAGCCGCCTGGACGAACTCCCCCAACTGTGGAACGTGTTGGTTGGTGATATGAGCTTTGTGGGACCGCGCCCGGAGCGCCCGGAGTTCGAGGAAGACCTGGAGCGCGAGATACCGTTCTACAGGGCGCGCCGCGCCGTCCGACCTGGACTGACGGGTTGGGCGCAGGTTCGCCAGGGCTACGGCAATAATATGTTCGACGCCTTGCGCAAAGTAGAATATGACTTATACTATATAAAGAATGAGTCTTTGTATCTCGACTTGCTTATCATATTGCGAACGGTTGCCGTGGTCCTTAGACTCGCTGGAACGTAAATCGGGAGTCAAAAGTTAGAAGTCGGAGGTCAGAAGTCTATCTGACTTCTGGTTTTTGACTGCCTGACATACGCCTGTGCAATCGAAAATCACCGCCATCATCACTACTTACAACTATGCCCGCTTCATCGAAGGGGCCATTGAGTGCGTTTTGCAACAGACGCGCCGTCCCGACGAAATTGTGGTTGTAGACGATGGCTCGACAGATGAGACGGCGGAAATAGTGGCTCGCTACTCGGCGGAAGGCGTGCGCTACGTTTACAAAGAGAACGGCGGGGCGGGGTCGGCGCGCAACCGGGGAATCCGTGAGACGCAGGGAGACTTGCTGGTCTTTCTGGACGCAGATGACCGGTGGGTTCCCGAAAAGACCGCACTCCAATTGGACCATATGATGCGCTATCCGTGTGTAGGGCTTGTCACAGGCGGGATGTGGGAGGTATATGGGGACGGGCGTCCACCGCTTTACGTGGGGCATAAGCCAATTGGCGCGGAGAATCTCTACTACGAGGTGGCGGTAGAGAATACCGTGGGCAACCCGTCCATGACGATGGTACGGCGGGAATGTTTCGAGCGGGTAGGCATGTTCGATGAGACCCTGCGCCTTGGACAGGACTGGGACATGTGGATTCGTATTGCTCGCGAGTTCCCGATAGGATTTATGGCTGCGTCTCTACTCTATTACACTCGCCATGACGGCAGCCTCACATCGGGCCAGGTTCAGGCAAGGTATGTGTCGAACAGATTGATACACAGCAGGTATATCAGGCAAGAAAGATCGTTCTTTATGCGGCTGAGGCTGTTGCGGTCTGCGCAGAGCATGAACCTCTTCTATGTGGCCGCCGCGCTCATGGACGACTACGCGCAACCCCGTGCCGCCTTCTGGCTGGTCCTGGCGGCCTTTCTGCTTGACCCTGCATATAAGGTCAAGCTCAAGATGGGTTTGCTTTTCCGCACCACCTTTGGTCAGACCGCTTTCGGCCATGTGCGAAGGTATTTGCCGATGCGTGGGGGTAGATAGATGGTAGCCCTCGAAAAAGAATTGGCGTCTGTTGGGCAGCGCGTAAACGTCTCTGAGATAAACGACAGACCCACGTTTGTCGCGTTGAGGTCCGAGTGGGACGCGCTCGTGGAGTCCACGAACGACGGGGTATTCTACCGCCACGACTTCATCCGCGCCTGGATTGATAACTTCAAGCCTGACGCACACCTGCGAATCCTGATCGGGCGCAACAACAGCGGTAAGTTGGTGGCTGTGCTGCCGTTGATCCAAGAACGCGCTTTGCTGATGGGGGCGCCGGTTCGCCAGCTTTCCTCGACGGCAAACGACCATTCTTGCCGTTTCGATTTGATTGCCGACGATGCAGCCGCCGCCGGATTCGCGTTCTTCAACTACCTAGCTTCAGACACAGGTTGGGACGTGCTGCGGCTGACTGACGTGCCGGAGGGTGGCAACGCATGGCAACTCTACTGGGCGTCTGAGGAAGCAGGCTTCCCCGTGGGCGTGTGGGAGTCGCTCCAATCGCCCTACCTGGCTCTGTCCCATAGCTACGAGGAGTTGGAGGACCGGCTCAAAGCAAAGTTCAAGGCGAACCTTCACCGCCGACACAAGAGGCTGTGCGAAAAGGGCAATGTGACTCTGGAAAAAGTGACGGGTGGGGTCTATGTGAAGCAGAGTCTGCAACAAGGTTACGCCATCGAACGAAGCGGCTGGAAAGGTAGAGGCGGGACTGCAATTTCGCAGGATGACAAGACCCTCGGCTTTTATACTGACCTTGCCCAAATTGCCGAGGACGCGGGGTATCTGTCTCTTTATTTTTTGCGGTTGAATGGCAGGCCCGTAGCCTTTCAGTATGGCCTTGCATATGGGGGCCGCTACTATCTGCTCAAACCTGCCTATGACGAGACGCTGAAGGAGTGCAGCCCTGGGCAATTGCTGATGTCCGGGGTGTTGAACGATTGTATCAAGAGGGGCCTGAGCGAATTCGATTTTCTTGGACCCGCTATGCCCTGGAAGCGCGAATGGGCAGACCGGACCCGCCAGCACGACTGGCTTTTCGTATTCAGCCCTTCACCTTTTGGGCGTGCGCTGCAAAGCTACAAGTTCAAATTGCTGCCTGCTGCGAAGAAGATCGCAATGGGATTGCGAAAGTGACCGTCGAGCGGAAGCCTTTTATCCCGGCGCTTCCCACGTTGTGGCCGAAGATGCTATTGCCTCAGCAGAATGTTCGCAGCTTCTATCCGTTCAACGACCCCAACGTAAAGTACTTCTACTTTGCCCGAAACGCAATCTGGCTGGTAGCCAGGATGCTGAAGCTGGACGAGGGCGAAGTGCTTGCACCGGCTTATCATCACGGAGTTGAAATCGAGGCGCTCATTGACGCGGGCGCAAATGTGAATTTTTACAGGGTTGGACGCGGATGGGAGGTTGACCTCGAAGACGTAAAGCGTCGGATCAATGGGCGGACGAAGGCGCTCTATCTTATCCATTATGCGGGCTTTCCTGGGCCTGCGGCTGAAATGAAGGCGCTCGCAGCCGAACATGGCTTGCCCTTGATCGAGGACTGCGCGCTCTCCCTCCTTTCTTGCGATAAAGAGCATCCACTCGGTTCGACGGGGGATGTGGGTATTTTCTGCCTGTACAAGACTCTGCCCTTGCCTAATGGCGGCGCGCTTACGTTCGGGGGATCAGGGATCAGGGATCAGGGGTCGGGGATCAAGGATCGGCTCCTGCCTTCTGCTGATCCCCAACCCCTGATCCCCAATATTCCTGAGTTGCAAAGCCCGCCTTTCACTTCGACGTTCAGCCATGTGGCGTCTTCCCTTCTTCAGAACTTGGAGATGCGCGGGGGAGGCGCGGGGCGCGGGGTGCGCGGCGCTATCCGGCGGTTGGGTCGCAGCGCCGTCGAGACGGCCAACATCGAGCGCGTCACCACAGGGAGCGATCATTTCAACCGCGATCACGTCAGGCTGGGCATGAGTGGGCTTACTAGGCGCATACTGCTGGCGCAGAACCTGTCACGTATTGTGGCTGTCCGGCGCAGAAATTACCTGTGCTTGCTCGAACGGCTGCGCGACATATCGCCTCCACTCTTTAGCGCGCTGCCCCCCGGAGTTTGCCCTCTGTTCTACCCGCTAATAGTCAAAGATAAACATGGGCCTATGGAGCGATTGGCAGCGCGTGGCATCGAAACGATTGATTTCTGGCGCTATTTTCACCCGGCGTGCGATGCTTCGCAGTTCCCAGACGTAGTGTGGCTGCGCGATAGCATATTGGAGATTCCGTGCCACCAGGACCTGACGCTCGACAAGATGGAGTATATCGCCGGAGAGGTGCGGGCGGCGTTGGGGGAATAGGGGTGAGGGGTGAGGGGTGAGGGGTGAGGGAGTAGTTACTTCAGAACTATAAGTGGAAGATTCCATCACATTCCTTACCATCAAGGTAGCTGAGTGGTAACGAATGTGATGGAATCTCCAACACCACTACGCCACTAAGGTAGCTGAGTAGTATCCAGGATGTTTATTCCACTGTCAGCCTTTGGTGCGTCATGCGGATGGCCTTCCCAGACGAAATCATGCGGCCCAACGAAGAGATGGCTTGCATCTGAGGATGCCACCGTGATAAGCTTGTTCTGTTTGCGGTCCCACACTACAGGGTCCGACTGGCTTCCCCACGTTATCAGGCGGTCATTCATAGATGGATTCTGGAAGGATCCACCGCCTCGTATAACGGCGATAGTCTGCTCGAATGTCTCATCTAGATCAGTTAGCAATACTCGCTTGCTATCGCTGCTAATCCACACAAAAGAGTTTTTGTACAGAGCCATGCTTGATGGCTTGTCAGGCTTTGTCAGCACCCTCTTCTTACCATTCTCCAAATTGAGGACAGTAATTGCTGCCTTAGCTTGGCCGGGTGCAGGCGTGGGTGATCCTTCCGGTGGGAGTTGCAGTTCTATCCAGGCTACATGAGGCCATGAGATCATCGGATAGAGACCATGTGAAGATAAAGTAGTTACCTGTCCTGTGTTCATATCCATCATTCTCACAAAGGTGTGAGATGCAGCTTTCGGATCATCTTGCACACCTTCACTCCACACCACCCTACCATGATCTATCTGTGCAGAGCCATCGCTGCCCAGCACCGGCATACCATCCTTGCCCCTGGCGGCTCTGGCTAGCTCTTTGGTGGAGTGGTCAGCGCGATTGTAAGCGTAGATGACCCAGTCGGAGAAGAAGCCTGGCCCTTGTGGGGCTTGTGTCCATATTATCCAGTTGTCATCGCCATTGACCCCATATGGCTCAACTGCCGCTTTGGGCGTTCTCCCAATCTCAGTAGACTGCCCGCTCGCTATGTCTATTATCATCACGCGGGGTTGTTTGTCAGGGTTATTCTCAGCATCAGATGGATTGTATGTAGCCAATAGAAACTTACCATCCTCAGTAATCGATTGCTCAAACAAGGAGTAGCTATTATCTGACCCAAGCACAATGGGAATATGTTTGACCTGCTTGTAAATCTGCGCACCCCAAGCCTGGGCCATGCTCACGTTTGGTGTTAGGGTAACGGGAACGGTAGGCACAGCAGTGGGTATGGGTGGTTCAGGTGGTTCAGATGGTTCAGGTGGTAATGCAGCAGTGGTTGGTGAGGAAGAAGGCAATTTGGCAGATGTGGCAAGCATGGGAGTGCTGGTGCTGGTTGCGATTGCTGGCTTGTTCGCGTTAGAGGGGAATAGGTCGCAGCCTATAATTAGTAAGGCGAGTATACAAAGGGTGAGCAATCCCAAAGCACCAGGGACGTTGCCGATTCGTGAAAACATGGTGAGAGAAGAGAAGGGCATCAGCCCTTCTCTTCTCTCATCTTCCTGTTCAACAGGAAGATGAGACTTTGGCATTACCATACGTAGCCAAACCCATCCACCGAAAGCATCTTGTATACCTCGGTGACATCCATCCTATTGTTTGGCTGGACAACGTTGTAAAGATTGGGGTCCTGGGTGGGGTAATGATTCAGGCTAGAACCATAGACTGAGTCTACGAAATGCACATATTCCTTATTGTCCCCATACCAGTTATTCACACTGTAACCACGAACAGCAAACCAGTGCTTTATCACGCGATTCAGAACATGTGGGTGCCCAGGGAGGCTTGGAGTCCTGTTATTCACCCCGCGACCTGGATTATTTTCGTTTTCGGAGGCATCGAAAATCATCGGGAACGCAGCATCGATGTCGGTGATCCAGTGGTCGTGGAAGAGACTGGAGTTGGTTGGAGGTATATCCTGTTGCGGCAGGCCAACAGGCACGTAATCACCATGTTCTATTCCTTGC
>JBBQIC010000033.1:0-18579 GCA_038324555.1 Chloroflexia bacterium | reverse complement strand
GCGCCAACTGTGTGAGCACTATCGATTGGAATAGGGCATCGCTGCTCAATGCCCTGGTGGGGTCGGGCTTGATTATAGTAGCTGATGTATTCCCTCATCACACGGCGCAGGTGACCTTCCCCCAATATTAACAGCCGGTCCAGGCATTCTTCGCGGGCCGAGCGGATCCATCTTTCCGCGAACGCATTGGCTTTTGGGCACCGGTAGGGAGTGAGTACAGTTTCGATGCCTTCAGAAGCGAAAACGATGTCGAAAGAGGAGGTGAACTTCGCGTCCCGATCACGGATCAAGAAGCGTTTTGGCTTCTCGCCATTCTCCAACTCCCCAGCGTCCTGAATGTCCCAGATTAGATTACGTGCCTGCTGGGTAACCCATGCAGATGTAGGGTGAGGAGTACACCCTGCTAGATGCACGCGTCTGGTGCCAAGTTCAATGAAGAAAAGGACATAGAGCGTCTGCAACCGTATGGTCTCCACCGTGAGAAAATCGCAAGCGAGCATTTGGTTAGCTTGGTCGGCGTAGTGCCCAAGGAAGGAACGCCAACTACTGCCTGATTTCCTCTGCCTGCGTGAGGGCGGCACAGAATTTCGTCTGAACACATCCTGCACAGTAGAGTGTGTAGTGTGCAAATATTACATCCGTGCCTGAGAAAGCATGCCGAATGCCGTGGACGCAATAGTTGCACACTACAGGGTTTTGTTATCACCTCAAAGCATTGCGTAACCCGCTATCTTCTCAATAGCGGGTTACGCAAGCATCTAAGTCCCAGAGTACTCTAGGATCAAGCGTCTTGCTTGAATGTCACTTCAGCACCTATTGGATAGGCGACCTACTTCCTCAGGGCAAATCTGGCCTGGCAGGAGGGCTACCTGATGTGCCGAAGTTGCCTTTGAGCAGGTTGAAGTCCTGCACCGTGATCGTCGTGTCCCCGTTGAAGTCGGCTCGGTTGTCATACCCCGGACTTCCTATGCCTCGGCCAAATGCGTTCTTCACCGTGTTGAAGTCGAGCACTGTGATGATGTTGTCATTGTTGCAGTCTCCTGCCTTCATCAGACCCATCTCGATCTGTATGGCGGAACCCACTGTCATAGTGAGGGTGCCCGAGTTTGCCAGGAAACCCGGGAGGTCTGTTGCGAGCGTCTTGAGCACGCCATCCGGCCCCTTTACCCGCCAAATGTAGGGTCCGCTCGGCAATGTTGCCACCTGTGTGAAGAAACCTGAGGCGTCGGTGTTCTGTACGGGGTAGTTGACCTCGGTTATGCCCGACTTGAGAGTAAGGGTGATAGGCAGTTGCTGCAGGGCGTTGGGTTGGGCCGGGCGGCCTTGCCACGTCACATGCCCGATAAGTATAGCCGCAGGTGTCGCGGTGCGGCTAGGTGTGTTAGTAGGAGTATTGATCACGGTATTTGTCCTGATCGGCGTGTCAGTAGGAGTATTGATCACGGTATTTGTCCTGGTCGGCGTGTTCGTCGGTGTATAAGTACGGGTTTGCGTTGCTGTGGCTGTGGTGACGCCCGCAGGGTTGCCCCAGAAGCCGCCGTCCAGCGTGTACGTGCCGCCGCTGAGGCTGCCTGCATCGGGCTGGCCTATCGTGCCTCCCAACTCATAAGTGCCACCGGTGCTGAACGTAGCGCCTCCACCATCCACCGTACTCCAGGAAAGATCGAAGCCTCCGCCCACCTGCGCGTACACGTAGGATAGACTTGCCACGACAGATATTAGCATCAGCGTTCCCAGGACTATCCCCCGGCGTCCTAATCGCCACGCTCTATTTGGGTTCATGGTGCGTTCCTTTCACGTGCGGACACGGTTCTCTGTGGAGCGACTAACGGCCTGGTGTGGGTGCAGGGGGTTCCGGAGGGAGTTGCTTCGCACGCTGCGACTGCTCGTAACCGATCCCCATCGTCTCCGGCTGGCCGTACTCGGCGGGGTGGAGGTACTTACCCTTTTCGTTGGCGGGTTTATTCTGCTCAACCGGCACGGGGTGCTGTCTGGCGTAGGGGTCATGGCGTATGCCTGTTACCTGCCAACTTACTTTCATGCCTGCCTTACCGCCCGCGATCTTAAAGCGGTTGTTCTGTATCTCTTGAGCAATATAGAGGTCGCGGCCAGGAGCGCCGATGGGAGTAAGCTGGTAGCGAAAGTCCTGGTTTAGAGACTGGAAGTAGGATGGCATGTCCACCCATGCTTCGCCTGTGGCATCCAGGGTGGCTATGCCGTCATAGATGGTCTTCATGTCAGGGCTTTCTACGGCGGATTGGTTGAGGTACATGTTGGCAGGATCAAGGGGGTGGTCAATTTGAGTGGTGCCTGCTCCCATGAAGCAACATGTCCCTGTGACGTGGACGTTGCCCTCGAAGTACCCGGCCCAACTACCGGCACTTATGCCATACACCCCAGGCCCACCATTGCCATCCCCTCGCACTCCCGGTCCTACCCCACTGCCGTAGTTGTACCCTTCCACACCGGGGGAACTGCTGCCGGTTTGGCCGCGTGCGCCCTCATTATTAGTGCTGGTGCCATACACGCCAGAGCTATTGGTGCTGCGGCCCTCCACGCCATGGCCACCAAAACTATCCCCGCGCACTCCTATCCCTGTCCCGCTTGGGTTCACGTTTTTCCCAAATACACCGGCGAAGAACATGTGATTGCTTTCGCCAACCACCGAATCGTTAGTGATGCTGGAGCCATACACGCCATTGCCGGTGCTGCTGGTGCCAACCACGCCATAGCCACTGGTGCTGCTGCCGTTTACGCCAGAGCCAGCGGTGCTGATGCCTGCTACGCCACCGCCGGCGGTGGCGGCGCCGCTGCCCCACACGCCATAGCTATCGGTGCTGGTGAAATAGCCGCCGGGCTGAGTAGAACTGGTCCCGTATACCCCTCGACCGGAGGTGCTATGCCCGTACAAGCCATAGCCGTACAAGCTGACACCTTCTGCCCCGGTAGCGAAATAGTAACCTTCACCCTTTACTCCCACTCCAAGAGTAGACGTGATATTCCGGTTGAGGCCGTAAACTGCGCTATCGTACACGCCTCCGCTGACGCCCGCCACCGCGTTGCCTCCGCTGTTGATGACGTTGAGCAAGATGCCATACGGGCTCGTAGTGCCGGTAATGACAGCCCCCGGCATCAAGCTCATCGCGTATGGTACGGCGGTAAGTTGCTGGCGAGGGGAGAGGGTTGTGAAGGCTCCCACGCCTGTCTGCCGCACCGCTATTTCCATCCAGTACGCAGCACCCTGGAAGGCAGCGCCGAAATCCAACGTCACAGTGAACAGGCCGCCGGTTACTGTCTGGTTGGTAAGGGTAATGGGGTTGCTAACCTGATTGCCGCCCGTGAGGGCATCATATAGAGCGAATCGCAAGTCGTATTGCCCGTTGGCGGGGCTGCCGCCATTCTTGAGGCTCCCCTGGTATGTGAAGCCGCTGCCTATAGTAGTAAGAGGAGTGTTTGTGTTGGTGGCTACGGGTACGGATACGGCTGCATCCACCGACGCATACACGTAGGATAGACTTGCTATGACAGATAACAGTATCAGCGTTCCCAGGACTATCCCCCGGCGTCCTATTCTCCATACTTTGATGGTGTTCATGGTGTTTTCCTTTCATGTGCGAATATGCTTCTCTGTGGAGCAACTAACGACCTGGTGTGGGTGGAGGGAGTTGTTTGGCACGCTGCGACTGCGCGTAACCGATCCCCAGCGATTCGGGTTGGCCCAGTTCAACCGGGTGGAGGTATTTGCCTTTTTCGCCCGACGGCTTGTCTTGCTCGGGCTGGATGGGGTGAGCCATGGCGTATGGGTCATGGCGTATGCCTGTTACCTGCCAGGAAACTTCTACATTGGGCTTGTCTGTCTTGATCCTGAAGCTGTTGTTTTTGACTTTGCTCGAAATGATAGCCTGGGAGAACTGGCCCACCACTGTCAACTGATAGCGGAAATCCGTGTTGAGGGCCTCGAAATATGATGGGAGTTGTACGGTGGCAGTGCCTCCAGCGTCGGTCGTGACATTACCATCCAGTATGTCAAGCATATTGGGTGAGACTACGGCTGACTGGTTGAGGTACTTGTTGGCGGGGTCCTGTGGGTGGTCTATCTGGGTGGTACCTGCTCCCATAAAGCAACAAGATCCTGTGATGCGGACATTGCCGGCGAAGTACCCGGCCCAACTGCTCGTGCTGAAGCCATACACACCATTGCCGGTGTTACTTATGCCTGCCACACCGGAGAAACTGTTGCTTGAACCGTAGACCCCATCGTTAGTGGTGCTAACACCCCACACGCCTTTGCCACTGACTGAGTGGCCAGCCACCCCCACGCCAGTGGTGCTGTTACCATCTACACCATTGCTGTTAGCGCTGAGGCCGTACACCCCAGGCCCACTATCGCCGTCCCCGCGCACTCCGGGTCCTATCCCACCAATGCTGGTGTTGTGCCCATACACACCGGGGGAGATGCTGCCGGTTTGGCCGTGTACTCCCTCACTGTTGGCGCTAGAACCAAGCACGCCAAAGCTATTGGTGCTGTCGCCAACCACGCCAAAGTTATACGAGCTGAGACCATACACGCCAACGTTACTGCCGCTGATGCCAAACATGCCATAATTACTGGTGCTGATGCCAAACACGCCGACATTACTGCTGCTTATGCCATCCACGCCACGACCGCTGGTACTGGTTCCACGCACCCCGGCGTAGTTGCCGTGACTCTCACCTTGTATTCCATACCCTATACCAGTTGTGCTAGTGTTGATGGCGCTGAGTATGGTTTCAGTCGTACCACTAATTACTGCCCCCGGCTTTAGACTGAGTGCATAGGGAGCAGGTGTCAGCGGTCGGCGAGGTGTGAGGGTGATGTACCCGCCTACTCCTGTTGGTCGTACCGCTATCTCCAGGTAACGAGCATCCCCGGTGAAGGCAGGCTGGCCGAAGTCTAGCGTCACGGCAAATAATCCGACTGTGACGGTTACGTTGGCTGTGGTAATAGTACCACCCACCAGGTTGCCTCCTGCGAGAGCATCATAAAGGGTGAATTGGAAGTCGTACTGCCCGTTGGCAGGGCTGCCACCATTTTTGAGGCTCCCCTGGTATGTGAAGCCGCTGCCCACCGAGACTGCAGGAACCTGGGGCTTATCAGATGCGCCTTGCGTGGCAGAAACCGACCGTAGGGAGGACACTGACCGTGAGGCAGAGGTGATTGCGCTCCCGGCAGTTACGAGGGCCATTATTCCGGTCAATGTAAAGGCCAGGATAATGATCGAGATTTTGTTTTTCACGGTTGTGTCTCCTTAAAGTTCTGTGCTCATGGTTGCCTGAGGCTGATTTCTTCTGCGCCCACGAGCCATTATCCGGATCAGATATTCCGACCAGCGCCAGAAACGCGAGCGCCGTCAGGCCGGAACCGCCCCCTACGCGTAGACCAGACCTACGTGTGTAAAGAGCGCGCCAAACGCCAAATGGGTGGGTCTTGTGAAACCCTTTGAGATGTGGTAATGGAGATGAAGGAACACTGGACCTTGTCAGTTGTTCCCAGGAACCGACAAAGAGGCTAAGGTGTGGCGGGTTGCCTGTAGGTGGGTACGAGCAACCATGTGGCAAGATTACCCGGTAGGTTAGTATACCACAAAGGGCAGTACCTCTACAGAATTGGAGCATATCGCCGAACACACCTTTAGATAGTCGTGTGCCCCACGCCGCCGTCCAGGCTCAACTTCCCCAAAAAAACCTGTCCTGCGCACATCGGCGTGTATCTGGTCAATGGCAGCCTCCGAACGGCGCTGACAGCCCGCGCCCAAAATAGACCATTGAGCGTGATTGTTATACTAGTTTTGTGAGTTGGGGAAGTGGCAGAACTCAGGGCGCGGGCTGGTATTGAGGCAACTCATCGGGTATCCTTGCCATAGATAGATCATCCCCACAAGGAATCCTGATGAATTGTCCTCATTGCTCATCCTGTGCGACTACCCAGCTGGCAGGCAATACCTCCCTCGGTTATCCCACTTTCCGCTGCTCGCAGTGTAAGCGCAAGTTCAATGAGCGTACCGGTACTCTATTCAATCAACTTCAGTTCCCCACGGACGTGGTCCTATTGGTGGTCTTGTGGAGATTGAGGTACAAACTGAGCCTTCGCGACCTGGCAGAGATGTTCCTGGTGCGTGGTTTTGAGTTCACGCATGAAGCGGTCAGAGACTGGGAAGCACGCTTCGCTCCCCTAATCACTGAACAACTGCGCCCCAGACGTAGGGGAAAGGCAGGCCGTTCGTGGTACATTGACGAGACTTATCTCAAAGTCAGCGGCAAGTGGTGCTATTTGTACCGGGCAACAGATCGGGATGGCAACCTGGTGGACTCAATGCTGTCCAAGAGGCGAGATATGGTTGCAGCCAAGCGGTTCTTCAAACAGGCCAAAGATGTAGTGGGCCATGCTCCACAGCGAGTGACTACCGACGGACATATTGCCTACCCACGTGCCGTCCGCCGGATATTGGGACGCAAAGTTGTACACCGAACGAACCGCTATTTGAACAATCACATAGAGCAGGACCACCGCTTTATCAAGAGGCGGGTGAAGCCGGGGTTAGGGTTCTGGTCATTTGACACAGCATGGCGAACACTACAAGGATACGAAGCCACAAACCAACTACGTAAAGGGCAAGTAGAAGGAACAACCAAAGGAGACATCATAAGCCAGGTGCGGTTTGTATCGACCGCGTTTGGATTGGCTGCCTAGACTTTGTTCTTACTGCGCATCAGCACGCCTTTGCTCGGACTGGCCAAAGTTGTTGCAACAGAGCCGGTACAGTTGCCTTCCCAGGCACGGATAGGGCGAGTAGCCAGTACAGGGTTGCCATCCTATAGCCTGTGGGGTCTAAGCTGCCTGTGAAGCCTGATGCCAGGTTGAGCGTGCCGTCCTCGTTGAGGAGAGTTTCGAGAGGCTTCGCGGGCATGGGCGAAGCGAGATGCGGGCCGCTTGTGGCAGCAGTGGGTGCGCCCGCCAACACTCCGCTCGTGGATAGTCCTAGTAGAAACGCGCTAACTCCCAGAATTAGCGCCGAGAGGGCTAATACTCGTCCCATTCCTGATCGGGTCCAAAAGTGCTTGTGCTCGTGGCGGTTAGGTTTTGTGTCGTACATGTTCATTCTCCTTCTTCCGAATGGGGCTTGTAAAGCGGTAAGAGCCGTAAAAGCCGTAAAGCCTAGAGTGTTGCAGACCTGGTGTGTGCGCCCGATCTTTGCCCTGCTATAAGTGATTGTGCGGGGCAAACGCATCTAACCCAAGCTAGTCAATGAGTACATTGAATAGATGGGAAGGGTCAGAACTCAAACCACGATGATGAAAATCGGTTCAAATGCGAGTTAATCCACGCTCGCCAGCCGGTTGAAAAGATAGCTGTTTGGAACCTTGTGGTCTGAGTTGTGACACTTCTCAGGCGAGGAAGCGTCAGAAATGAGGTCATACGGTCTCCCCAGTGAGGCTTAGAGCCTTTCGGTCAAGCGTCAGCCCAGGCTATCTCCCGCCGTTATGCTGCCATTAGCAGATATTGTAAGGCACCAAATCGCTGCCTGAACATTCGACGTTGTTCAGGCAAGGGCACCCTTTGTTTCGGCCTAGTTCGGTAGCGAAAATAGTCTCTCTGTTCATCAAATGCACTGCAAAACCGTGATGCAGACTCAAACGAACCGAATCCTCGCATCGGGTAGTATCTCTGTTTGATGCCTCGGTGGTCTTGCTCCATTCGGTTATTAAGATACTTGCTTGTCCTATGCTCAACTTTTCGACCTAGCATCTTTCGGATGGCACGCGGATAGGCGTCATGCCCGTCGGTCGTTACCCTTATCGGTTTATGACCAACAACCCCTCTGGCCTGGGTGAAGAACTTCCTGGCTGCCTCCATGTCCTGGTGCTGCGAGAGCATCGAATCAACCAGGTTGCCATCTCGGTCTATGGCTCGATACAGGTAGTGCCATTTGCCACCAACTTTGAGATAAGTCTCGTCGGTGAACCAGGATCGGCCAGCCTTGCCTTTGCGCCTGATACGCAACTGCTCAGTGACAAGTGGAGCGAAGCGTGCCTCCCAATCTCGTACCGTTTCGTGGGTGAACTCAAATCCACGCACCAGGAACATCTCCGAGAGGTCGCGCAGGCTCAATTTGTATCGAAGTCGCCATAAGACAACCAGCAGCACGATGTCGGTTGGAAACTGAATGTGATTGAACTGAGTGCCAGTGCGCTCGTTGAAGACCCGGTGGCAGTGTCTGCAACGGAAAACCTTGTAACCAAGAGAAGTCTTCTTGGATAGTTGGGTGGGTTTGGAGGACGAGCAGTGCGGACAATTCATCGGCTTTCCCTTTGTTCAGTTTATGTAATCATACCCGATGACTTGCCCTCATGCCAGCCCTAAGCCTGAGTTCTGACGCAACCTACGAGACGTGCTCAGACGCAACCACATTCCTCCGTCGAAGCAGCGAGCTAAGGGTGCTAGTAACTGGCGCTCCTTCCTGGGACATTACGCCGACCAGATGCTCGCCTGCGACTTCTTCACAGTTGAGACCGTACGGTTGCAAACCCTGTACGTATTGTTCTTTATCGAACTCGGCACTAGACGAGTGCATCTTGCTGGGTGCACTGCCCACCCAACTTCAGCTTGGGTCACACAGCAGGCACGCAATCTCATCTGGGAACTGGGCGACATTCAGGATAGCCAAGATCAAGAATTGCCTGTACGTTTCCTGATCCACGACCGAGACACCAAGTTCACCTGCTCGTTCGATGCGGTCTTCGCCTCTGAAGGAGTAGAGATCATTAGGACACCGTACAGAGCGCCTAACGCGAATGCCTACGCTGAACGCTGGGTTCGTTCGGCAAGGGAAGAATGCCTGGACCACCTGCTGATCCTAAACGAGCGTCACCTACGCCGGGTGCTGGTCGAGTATGTAGAGTATTACAACGGGAGAAGACCGCACCAGGGCATCGGCCAGCGCACTCCCATCCCGCTGTCGGAGAAGAGCGCAGCTATGCCGGCTATGACGACTAGGCGAGATCCTGTCTGTCGCAGAGATGTGCTTGGCGGCATCATCCACGATTATTACCGGCAACATCCCCAAGCTGCATGAGGCGGCTGCTGTAGGTGTGGACAGTGTTTTCGCACACTACGGGATTTCAATGCAAGCCGCAAGATCAACAATGTGTTTGTATAAGGTTTCCATGTTGACTACCTCCTTTCACCGTCCACCGTCCACCGTCCATCGTCCACCGTCTACCGTGTCGCGGTCACGGCATCTGTGGGTGACTTGGCCCGACGTAGCAAGAAGACTACGACCAGGCACACGAGCGCGAATGCAGCCAGCAGAACAAAACCGAGCGCATAAGTTCCCGTAGCGTCCTTCACTAGGCCGAGCAGCAGAGGCGGGAAGAAACCGCCCAGGCCGCCCGCGCAGCCAACAATGCCCGTCACCAGGCCCGTGTTCTTCGGGAAGTATTGAGGGACCATCTTGAACACTGCGCCGTTGCCCAGGCCCAATCCGGCGGCGGTTGTGAGAATAAGTACCGTCGCCAGGGCCATGTCGGGGCTGCCAGCCAGCCATGCCAGCGCCAGCGCGCCCAAAGGACCGAGTATAAATACCACACTAAGCACTGTAGCGCCGCCCACCTTGTCTGCTAACCAACCTCCCAGGGGGCGCGCAACTATCGCCATCAGCGTGAAGCCGGCAGCCCTCAGTCCGGCGTCGCCCTTATCAATATGAAACCAGTCAACCAGCAGCTTCGGCAGATAGTTCGCAAGCGCGACAAACCCGCCGAACGTCAGGAAATAGAATAGGCTCAGTATCCACACCATCCGCTCGCCCTTCAGCGCATTGAGGTTGGTCATAAGCGGTTGGGGTTTCACCATGCCAGGCGCGTCGCGTGCGAAGAGCCAGAAAACTGTTGCCATAATAGTGATAGGGATTATATAGAACCAGAAGGCGTTCTGTCTGCCGCCAAGCGCATTGACCAGCGGTGGCATCGAAAATGCTGCTATGGCGGTGCCGCCTGTGCCCATGCCATATATACCGATTGCAAGGCCCTGCTTCTCCGCGCTGAACCACCTGTTCACAAAGGGAACCCCGATAGCGAAGCTGGCCCCGGCAGCGCCCAGGAACAACCCGCCCAGCACATACGTCCAGAACGAGTTGGCTATGCCCATGAAAGCCACCGGCAATATCGTGAAGAGCAGCAACCCGGTGAACATCTTGCGCCCGCCGAAACGGTCTGTTAGAATACCCATTGGGATCCGCAGCAGGCTCCCCAGCAGCACGGGTACCGCGATCAGCACGCTGGTACCTGTATTATCCAGGCCGAGGTCTTTTTGTATCTGGCTCGCGAGGGGTGAAACAAGACCCCACGCAGTAAACGCCACAGCGAAGGCTATCGTGGCTAATGCCAGGTTGATGTAGGACTGTCGAGAATTCTGCATTTATAGTACCATTGCCTCCTATCACTGAATTACGAATTACGAATTACGGCATGACCAATAACTTGTAATTCGTAATTCGTAATTCGTAATTCGTAATCATCCTACCAGTCTTGCGTCAATCAGAGCGTGAATACAGGTAAATATTTGGTGAAAGCTTATGCGCTCCAACGGTGAGGACAAAATGCAGACTACTCCCGCTTATTCGCGCCGCGCCACAACATTGCGCGCTTCGCTCATTGGCCTCGGAGCGATGGTGGCCCTCGCTGTTGCCATTATGCTTGGTTCACGGATGTTGCTGCACTTCGACCCCGCGCTGACAGGCTACGCAATCGCCAGCCTCTTCGCGGCATTCGGGGTGGCTTTCCACTATGGCACATGGCTCATGAGGCCAAGCACGCGCATTATGTGGCGGCGCAGCTGGCAATTCTTTCTCTCGTGGAAGAACTTCCGCAAATATTTCTGGGTTATCCCGCGCACAGTCGTCCGCAACCTTTTGTTTCAGACCTTCATTCGCCAGCGCAGCCCGCTCCGTTGGATTATGCACCAGTGCCTATTTTGGGGCGTGATACTGAGTTTCGCTATCACGTTTCCGCTGGTGTTTGGCTGGATATACTTCGAGACGATAGGTCCACAGGACTATCAGGCGTTTGTGATGGGCTTTCCGATAGCCCAGTTCGAGGCCACCGGCCCAATAGGCTTCAACACTTTCCACGCGCTTGACTATACGGCCGCGCTGGTGATTATCGGCGTATCCATAGCCTACTGGCGGCGCTGGCAGGACCGCGCATTGAAGCCTATACAGCGCGTGCTGTTCGACCTTCTGCCATTACACCTGCTGATGTTCATCTCGGTGACGGGCATCATGCTCACGATAGTGGACATCTGGTTCGAGGGCGCGGGTCACTGGCCCATCACCCTCACTCATCAGTTCCTGGTAATTATGATGATCCTCTACCTACCATTCGGCAAGCTCTTCCATATCATCCAGCGTCCTGCCAGCCTCGGCGTTGAGCTTTACTATGCGGTGGGCGCGGAAAAGGGGATGAAGCTCTGCCCACGCTGCGGCAGGCCGTTCGGGATGGAGATGCACATAGAGGACGTGAAGCAGGCTCTCAACGGCGGCGGCTACAACTTTTGGCTGCCGGAGGAAGGACATCACTGGCAAGACTACTGTATGCGATGCAAGCGTGTAATCCGCGCGGAGGCATACGTGGGGCTGTCGGGTCGCGGCTGGGTGAACCCCGGCCAACTGCGCCAGCCGTATTTTGGCCGCCCAACATCGCCTGTGTCCGAAGTAGCGGATGAATAGGAAGCCAGGCGGTAGGGAAGTGTTTTCTTCACCGCCAAGTCGCCAAGAATCGCCAAGGTCGCCAAGTTTTACTAAGGGTTTTACGTTTCACGCCGTCGTCCGTCGTCCGTCGTCCGTCGTCGGTCTGAGAGAGGAAACCAATGGCAACTAACAAATACCAAGGCATCGCAATGGGCGATCCTACCGGGCAGTCGGTGTACAGCCAGCCGACAGACAGTTGGACCACCAGTGGGGAGCCTGCCAAACTGGTTCCAACGCATTGTCCTTTCTGCGGTATGCAGTGCGGCATGAACCTCAAAGTGGACAGCGAGGGGCAGGTCTTCGGCGTAGAGCCGCGTGATTTTGCCACCAACAAGGGTAGGCTCTGCCCTAAAGGCGTGGTTGCTTACCAGCAGATTAATCACCCGCAACGCCTTATCTACCCCATGATGCGTCGCGGTGGAAAAGATAGCCCGCTGGAGCGATGCACCTGGGACGAGGCGCTCGATTTCATCGCCCGCAAGTTCCGCGAAACCCAGGCGCAGTACGGGCAGAACGCCGTAGCGGTCTATTCGGGCAGCTCGATGACCACCGAGAAGTCGTACCTGATGGGCAAATTCGCCCGCGTGGCTGTAAAGACAGGCAACATAGACTATAACGGGCGGCTCTGCATGGTGAGCGCGGCGTATGGCAACAATATGGCGTTCGGAGTGGACCGCGCGGCCAACCCCTGGAGCGACATAGCACTTGCCGATGTGATCTTCACGGCTGGCACCAACACAGCCGAGTGCCACCCCTTGACCATGCCATATATATGGGAGGCGCGTGACCGGGGAGGCAAGCTGATCGTGGTGGACCCTCGCGTCACGCCAGGCGCGCGCACCGCCGATATCCATCTTCAGATAAGGCCTGGCACCGACACCGCCCTCAGCAACGCTATCCTGCACGAAATGGTGAAGCACGACTGGCTCGACCACAACTTTATCAACACGCGCACGGTCGGTTTTGAAGCAACCGCCGCGCTGGTGGCGGACTACACGCCCGCCAAAGTAGCCAGGTTGTGCGGCATACCGGCAGCCCGCATCGAGGAAACCGCCGAAATATGGGGAACCGCCAGGACCAGCTTTCTCACGCACGCTCGCGGCATCGAGCATTCGACCAACGGCACCAACAACGTCCTCTCCTACATTAATATAGTGCTTGCCAGTGGACGCATTGGCAGGCCAGGCTGCGGATACGGCACGCTCACAGGGCAGGGCAACGGCCAGGGAGGGCGCGAACACGGCCAGAAAGCTGATCAGCTTCCTGGTCAGCGTAAATACGACGACCCGGAGGCGCGTAAATATATCTCCTCGGTGTGGGGCATAGACGAAGCAGATTTGCCGCCGCAGGGTATGGCGATAACAGACATGATAGAACCGATACTGCGCGGCGAGATCAGGGCCATGCTCAATATTTGCAGCAACCCGATGGTGTCGCTGCCCGACATCGCCGCCATCGAGCGCGCCTTGCGAAACCTCGATCTTTATGTAGTGATAGATTTCTTTATGTCCGAGAGCGCGCAACTGGCCGACATCGTGCTGCCGGGCAGCGTGTGGGCTGAGGACGAAGGCACAACCACCAACGTCGAGGGTCGAGTGATACGCATCAACAAAGCTTGCGACCCTCCCGGCGAGGCGCGAGTAGACTGGCAGATTATCTGCGACCTGGCTGCGCGGCTGGGCCATGCCGACAAGTTTCCTTACAAGTCGGCGGGCGAAATCTGGGACGAGCTGCGTGTGGCCTCCAAAGGCGGCAAGGCCGACTACTACGGCATTACCTACGAGAAGATAGACGAGCAGGAGGGTGTTTTCTGGCCCTGCCCTACCCTGGAAAGCAAAGGCACGCCGCGCCTGTTCGAGGAGAAGTTCTACCACCCGGACGGCAAGGCCCGATTCCACGCCCTGCAATACAAGCCCCCGGCAGAAGTCCCCGACGCGGAATACCCTTTCTTCTACACTACAGGCCGGGTGATCTTCCACTACCTGAGCGGCAATCAGACCCGACGCATCGGCTCGCTGGTCGAAAACGCCCCTGAGCCATACGTGGAAATACACCCGCTCGCCGCCTCAAAGCTGGGCCTACAGGCGGGCGACATCGTGCGCGTCAAAAGCCGTAGGGGCGAAATGTTCGTACCCGCCAAAGTGACTACATCCATCAGGCCCGATACCGTCTTTATCCCATACCACTGGGGTGGCAAGCAATCGGCTAACAATCTCACCATACGAGCCTACGACCCGATCAGCCGCATCCCGGAATACAAAGTATGCGCTGTTCACTTGGAGCGCGCCCCAGACGACGCGATGGTGACGATGGATGCCATGCGCGAAATACCATTGGCCCAGGCCGTACCAAACTCAGGAGAGCAGTTCGCTTAACGGACGGTAGACGGTGGACGGTATTCAGTTTGTCGTCTACCGTCAACCGTCAACCGTCAACCGTCAACCGTCAACCGTCAACCGTCAACCGTCAACTGTCGTCCGCACAAGGAGCAACCAATGGCAAAGAAGTTCTTCATGGACCCCCAGAGATGTATCGGCTGCCGCGCTTGCATGGCGGCTTGCCAGGAGTGCGACACTCATCGTGGGGTATCAATGATCTATATTGACACGCTCGACACGTTCTGGTCGCCGCAGACAAGCCCCACCGTCTGTATGCACTGCGTGAACCCGCCGTGCGCCAACGTTTGCCCGGTGGACGCTATCAAGCAGGATGAGAACGGCATCGTGCTATCCGCGCTTACCGACCGATGTATTTATTGCCGCAACTGCGTCTACGCCTGCCCGTTCGGCATACCCAAGTACCAGGCCAAGCAGGCGCTGATGATCAAGTGCGACCAGTGTTACGACCGCACCAGCAAAGGTAAGAAGCCCTGGTGCGCCACCGCCTGCCCGACCGGCGCGCTCGATTACGGCGAATACGACGAGGTAGTGCAGCGCCACCCCGGCCAGCCGATCAACCAGTGGCAATTCGGAGATCAGGTACTCGAAACGAACGTGTATGTGTTCGCACCCACGCAAGCGCCCAAGCCAACGCCCAAATATGAAATCCTGCACCTGTTCGATTATCGCGCCCAGGCGGGCTATGCGCCCGATGGCGGCCTGACAGGTGGACAGGAAGAAATCAAAGGCGAGAGCGCCGAAGACGTGTGGGCAGGCTGGGAAAGCCGCGACTGGACGGGTTGGAGCGCGCTGGAAGATTGACGACTGACGACCGACGATCAACGACCGACGACGATCGACGACCGACGACGAACGGCGGACGATCAGCTAACAGGTACTAGCTTATCTAACTTCTAACTTCTAACTTCTAACTTCTACGGAGCGACAAATGGCAGAACACGCCGCCAACCAACCTGCAAAGGAGCCTTATGAGGGCAAGGGCGACCCGCTCTGGCAGCAAGACTTCCCCATAAACCGAGGGGCAGAGCTGGACAACAGCCGCAGGCAATTTCTCAAGTTCCTGGGACTGACCTCGCTGGCCTTCTTCACAGGCACGGTCGGCGTGGCCCTCAAAGCGGCCTTCGAGCAACAGCGCACAACCCAATTGCCAGAGATGCGCGTCGCCTCAGTTGGCGATATAGCTGAGGGAAAGTCGCTCAACTTCAGATACCCGGAAGGCGACTACCCCGCTATCCTGCTCCACCTGCCCGGCGGCGCGTTTGTTGCCTACGAGCAGCGTTGCACACATCTGCTCTGCCCTGTGCTGTACGAAGGCGACAAGAATCGCATCTTCTGCCCTTGCCACGAGGGAGCATTCAACCCGGCTACAGGCGAAAGGACATCAGGCCCACCGCCCAGGCCGCTCAACAAAATCAAGCTCGAATTGCGCGGCAGAGACATCTACGCTGTAGGGAGAGAAGGCTAAATGCTGGGACGTGAGCCACGCCTGAGCCACGTCGCGATGCGCTGGCTCATCATCAGCCTCATGGTGGTGAACGGCCTACAACTGGTGTTGTTGCAGGCCACCATCAATGCCACCCTCTCGCTCGACTTCGATCAGGTGTGGCTTTTTGTGGGCCTTTCCTTTGCCGCGCTCGTTGTGTCGGTTGGGTTGATAGCGTTTGGGTTCCTTGCCGGTAAAAAGAAGTGAGAAGTGACAGATGAGAATGCTGGATTATACCGAATGGGAAGTGCTATATCTGCTGGTAGACGCGCTCGACCAGCTGCGGAAGCTGACACTCAGCTTCAGCGAGCTGCGTTACCTGGCGGTGGAATATACCGAAGCGCAGCTCAGAACCGCAGTAGAGACGCTCTTGAAGCCCGAAACGGGAGATGGTGTGCCTCTGGTGGTGCAGGTTCCGAACCTCGCCAGCCTGCCTATCTACCGCGTCACTCCCAAAGGTAGAGATATGGTTCTGAAGCGCAAAGGCTCGGCCATAAGCCCTTTGGGCAAAGGCTAAAGAGGAGGGCAAACGCACGCTATGAAGAGACACCCCGGCCTAAGAGACCTATCGTCCGACCACCACCAGGGGTTGGTCCATGCCCGCCATCTGGTGAAGGCAGCAGCCGCCACGCTGGAGAGCGGGACTGGTGATACAGCTGACACAGCCAATACAGCCGTAGAAACAAGCCGTGCCTTCCTCACCTTCTGGGCTGAACATACCAACCATCACTTCCGCGAGGAGGAAGAGGTGTTGCTGCCCATGTTCGCCCGCTACGGCGACCCCTGGGAGCCGCCTGTGGTGCGTATGCTGGTCGAGCACGTAGAAATCAGGCGGCTGGTTGGCGACCTGGCGCGCCAGATGAAGGCAACCCCAGGCACGCCCCATCCCGACATAATGCACGCGCTTGGCGCTCTCCTGCACGACCATATCAGGCACGAAGAAGACGTTCTTTTCCCTCTGATAGAGGGTGCGGTCCCGTCCGAGGTTCTGCTTGAATTGCCGGAAGCGTTCGCTTCTACCTGAGGTAGGATGAGCGAAGCTGTCACCAGGGGCAATGTATCTTGATGAAAAGCCCTCGATTGTGGAGATGGGAGAACCGTCTGAAGCTGCTCATTCTGTGGCTCGATTTCCGCCCTGTGGTGGCTACCAAGCTCATCCACGCTCATGCGGCCCTCCGGTAATCGTGATGTAAGCCTGTACCGTACGGAAATAGCGTCCACCGCCTCCTGCAAGGTACAAATCTCTCTTTTTGTCTTTCGTTTGGTCCTGCCTCCTGTAAACATTACATCAGGGTATACTTGATTGTCATTGCTTGTCAGCAGGGCATCCACGATCTCCACGACCAGAATATGTTAGAGAGGTATACTTGGACCAACTATGCTTGTGAGTATTCCTGTGAATGTGTTGATGCAGTTCTTCTCAGTTTTCCTTGATCTGCTCACCGTCAAACATCTGTCTGATGGTCAAAAGGATCTTGAAATTGTCCTGTTGCGCCAACAGTTGCGTATTCTACAGCGTAAACTCTCCGCAACACCACGCGTCACTCACTGGGAGAAATGTACTCTCGCCATGCTCACTGCTAGATTTAGAGCTATGGCGAAAGGTGCCCACTCGCGGTTGGACGAAGTGTTACTACTGTTCAAACCCGACACCGTACTGAAATGGCACAGAGAGTTGGTACGCCGCAAGTGGACCTATCAGAGGACTGGGTCTCGTGGTCGCCCGCCCGTGGCACCTGAACTTGAAGAGCTAATCATGCGCCTGGCAAGAGAGAATCCGCGCTGGGGTTATGGCAAGATCCAGGGTGAGCTAATCAAGCTTGGATACTCGCTAGGGCACTCTACCGTCCAAGATGTGTTGAGGCGGAAGCATATACCACCCGCACACCGGCGCAGCAAAGCAGGAAGCAACTGGCGCAATTTCCTGCGTCACTACGCCAACCAAATTCTTGCCTGCGACTTCTTCACGGTCGAGACCATTCGATTGCAGACCGTTTATGTGCTGTTCTTCATCCAACTCGGTACTCGGCGTGTGCATCTTGCCGGTTGTACGCCTCACCCAACCGGTGCCTGGATAAGCCAGCAGGCACGGAATCTCATTTGGAATATGTGGGAGATCCAGGACAAGGACAAGCAGCATGAGAAGCTACCTGTGCGCTTCCTGATCCATGACCGAGACGCCAAGTTCGTCTCCTCCTTTGATACGGCGTTCTCCACAGAAGGCATCGAAATCATACTTACTCCCTACCGCTCACCAAAAGCAAATGCGTTCGCGGAAAGGTGGGTGCGGACAGTTAGAGAAGAATGTCTGGACCACCTGCTCATTATTAGCGAGGGACATCTGAGGCGAGTGCTGATCGAATACATAATGTACTACAATGAAGCACGCCCGCACCAGGGTATCGAACAGCGAATCCCAATACCGCTAGCAACAAGGCGAGTTGAGAAAGAGGGGGAAGAAGAGAGGCACACCATAGATGGAGCGGTTCATCGTCGGGAGGTACTTGGTGGCATCATCCACCACTATTTTCGTGACACTCAAGCGGCAGCATAGGCGTGTATTCGTGCCGTACGGGTTTTCCGTACGCTACAGGGCAAGACCCACCTGGCTTGTGCGTTAGCTCTGAGAGCACTGGAAGCTGGGTACACAGCGATGTTTACGGTTCACCCACTTTTTGGTGAACTTAAGAACCCGGCTGGTAAAGTAGCCGCTGGCGTAGAAGCGCGAAGCCTGCACGTCCATACATGGCGCGTTTCACGGTTTTGAGTTTGTGTTTACCTGCCCTTCCGTCTGGCCCTGACTCCAGGGAAGCATGATCGCTGCCTTTACAGCGTCGTAGTCTCGGCGAATCCCAGCAGCGAAACTCCTCAACTCCTGGATCCCACTCTTGTTGGCCTGTTCCAGCCAGCAGTC
>JBBQIC010000032.1:0-18602 GCA_038324555.1 Chloroflexia bacterium | reverse complement strand
GAGTATCGCGCTATCTCCCAGGCTCTCGCGCAAGGCGGATATATCCGAGGCGACCACGGGCAACCCGACAGCCAATGCCTCCAATGGAGCGATGCCGAACGTCTCAAAACTGGAAGGGAAAACATAAAGGCTGGCCTGCCTGAGCCGATCATACACCTGACCATGAGGCAGAGGTCCCGGCAAACTAATCGAATCCGACAGACCCGCCTGCGCTACCTCCTGCCGAAGTTGTCCAAGCGCACTACCCCCGCCTATGAGCGTGAGCCTTGCGTCCGGCGCCGCCTCAATTATGCGCGGCCACCATTCTATCAACTTGTCCACCCGCTTCTCGCCCGTCGCGTCCAACCTGCCCGTAAATATTACTTCGGGTGTAACGCTAGCGACGCCTGGCGCGGGTCCGTCTGCAATAATCTCCTCGCGCACTCCGGGCAATACTACCCCGTCAACAACGGGCAAGGCCATCTTTGCGGCCAGCGAAGCGTGGTAATCGGCTACCGTTCGGCTGATAGCCACGATTCGGGCGAACCTTGACCGAGCAAGCTTGCGTGGGTCCATTGGGCCTGCGTAATAGTAAACTACAGGGATATGTAGCTCTCTCGATGCCGCCACCCCCTCGACCTCGAAGTGGGCTGATACCACGTCGCTGCTTTCCAGCAGGGCCATAGCGCGTCGCCTGCGTCGAGTCATGGCCCAGAAGCTGCGAGCCTCCACTACCGATGGGTGAATGCCTCTTAGCCTCGCAAGCAGTCGAGCGGGTGTAGAGGCTTGACCCAGCATGTGTACGGTCAGCGCCTTGTAGTCTGCGCTGCCGGATATTATGTCAGAGTGCAAAGGCGCGCCCGGACCTACCCCCGTGACCAGAGTTACGTCATGGCCCCGATGGACAAGCCCCGTTGCGAACTCGCGCGCTGCCGTTTCGAGTCCACCCAGGCGACTCCCCGCAGCAGCCATCAAGACAGCTACCTTCATCTCAAACGCATAAACTTTGACTTAGATGTATATCTTCGGGTATCATATATAGGGGCAGTCCCGAGTATTTCGAAGGGACTTCTATTAGGTAGTGTATATACTTGCGGGATACTTCGCCAATAAGCATCGAGGATAAATTATATGCCACTTCACTCAGATACACCAAAGAACAAAGGTTATGTTAGGAAGGATACAATGACATTCAAGTCGCGTTTTCATAAGAGGCCACTATCATTTATTACGATACTTGCACTCGTACCGGTTCTTGTATTGATAGCCATCTCTGGATGGTTAATCAACGGCCATAAATCTGCTTCAGCCGCACAACAAAGCTTAGGCCAGCAGGTCATGGCTCCGTCCGGCGCGGTTCCTGGGCCTTCGGGTAGCGGCGGCGCTGCGTCATCAAAAGGTGCGCCACATCAATATCCGAACGGCGTCATATCTGGAGCATCGTACAAGAACGACGTTTCGCCGCCCTTGCGCGATATACCGCCAGCGCCCCTCGTCAAGAAAAGTCCCTCGGTGGAAAATGAGAACCCCTCAATGATGGGGGGCAGCCACAAAGACCAGCTTGACACAGTAGTTCAGAAACTCATGGCGCCTCTCGTCATGCCCGCCCCCATCCTCAACTTCGACGGCATTCCCTTCCCTGGCGTCTCATGTAACTGCGCGCCTCCCGATACCGATGGTGAAGTAGGAGCTACTCAGTATGTCCAGATGGTCAACGAGGGGTACCAGGTATTCAACAAGATCACCGGGGCCTCCATGCTCGGCCCATTGTCTATAAACAGCGTCTGGAGCGGCTTCGGCGGCGTCTGCCAGAGCAATGGAAATGGCGACCCAGTTGTGTTGTATGACCAGCTTGCCAATCGCTGGCTCATCAGCCAGTTCGCTGGTCTGTCAGTGCCCACCGACGAGTGCATAGCCGTCTCTACAACCAGCGACGCCACAGGCGCCTACAACCGTTACGGCTTCCACCTCGGCACCAACTTCTTCGACTACCCCCACCTCGCCGTCTGGCCCGACGCCTACTACATGGCCGACAACGTCTTCAACGCTGCTGGAACTGCCCGTCTCGGCCCTCAGCCCTTCGCCTTCGACCGGGCAGCCATGCTCGCGGGGACGGCAGCCACTTTCGTCAGCACAGGTATAACGGGAGGAAGTAGCGAATCTTATTATCTGCCCGCCGACCTGGACGGCTCTATCTTGCCCCCTGCGGGCGCCCCCAACTCCTTCGTAGAATGGCCAGGGTCCGGCACATACAAAGTGTTTCACTTCCATGCTGATTTCGTCACTCCGGCAAGCTCTACTTTCACTCTCTTCGCTTCCCCAGCCGCAGCAGGCTTCGCATCGCTCTGCCCCGCCACACGCAATTGCGTGCCCCAACTCGGCTCTACCAGCAACCTGGACGGCATAGGAGACCGCTTGATGTTCCGAGCGGCAGACCGCTTCTTCCCGGACGGACACGAGTCGCTAGTGGGCAACTATAGTGTAAGTTCGGGTGGAGTAGCAGGAATCAGGTGGTTCGAGCTACGCAACGTAACGAGTGGACCTGTGACCAAGTTTCAGGAGAGCACCTACCAGCCCGACACCACATGGAGATGGATGGGCAGCACCGCTATGGACACGCAGGGCAATCTGGCTCTGGGCTTCAGCGCCTCAAGCGCCTCTATCTTCCCACAGCTACGATACGCGGGGCGGTTGGTGACGGACCCCGTGAACACGCTGGCGCAGGGAGAAGCGCACCTGTTCGACGGGACAGGCAGCCAGTTGACCACCGGCAACAGGTGGGGGGACTACAGCGACATGACTGTGGACCCCGTAGACGACTGCACCTTCTGGTACACTCAGGAGTATTATCAGACCACCAGCAGTTTCAACTGGCGCACGCGCATCGGCAACTTCAAGTTCCCTAACTGCGTAACTGGCGCGACCAGCACACCTACAATCACCCCACCCACCAACACTCCAACGTTCACGCCCACAATCACCCGCACTAATACGCCGACCAATACTACCACCTTCACACCCACAATCACCCGCACTAACACGCCAACCAATACTACCACCTTCACGCCTACATTAACCAATACCCGCACCAATACGCCCACAGCCATTCCCACCTTCACCAATATACCAAGCGATACGTCCACTATCACACCCATACCCACCGCGACTAATACGCCGTCCAGCACTGCAACCAGCACATCTACCTTCACCAACACCCCAACCGATATACCTACAAGCACGCCTAGCAACACTGACACGCCGACTTTCACAAACACCCCGACGAGCACTCCCACTAACACGCCCTCCGGCATAATAATCGGCCACCTGACATGGCAGAGTATCCCGCAACCTAACGCCAGGAGTATTCAGACCGGCACACTTACCTTGTGCGTCGGTGGTGCGCCGCAAGACTACAACTTTACTACCGACGCCAGCGGCTTCTTTACGGTAACTACCGGCCTGCCGGATGGTTCATATAACTATTACGTCAAGGGTATCAAGTGGCTGGCTAACAGCGGTAATCTGGTCATATCAGGCGGCAGCGCTCGACCCGAAATGGGCACTCTAAGGGGCGGTGACGCTAACAATGACAACACAGTCGGCGCGATAGATTTTGGCATTATCAGAGCTACGTTCGGCAAATCCCCTGGGGACCCAGGTTATGACGCCCGCGCCGACTTCAACAACGACGGCCCTGTGAATACGCAAGACTTCAGCCTTCTGAAGGGCAACTTCGGGCAAGCCGGAGCAACCTTAGCTTGCCCGTAGCATAGGGCGTTACGGGCAAGCTAAGGCAAGGCCCGTAAGGGTAGTAGCCCCGGCAGACAAATCTGCGGGCTACAAATGCAGAGCCTCCTTACGGAGGCTCTGCTCTGAAAATAGGATAATGGGCGGGTAGGGGCGCACGGGATTTCACTTCGCTCCATTGCACCTCTACGGGTGCGTTCCCATTTTCATCCACGGGTGCAGTGCCCTCGCTCATAGTTACTTTGCGCTTTCTCAATTTCCGGTGGCAAAGAAATCTCCGAGTTTGATCAGCCATAGTTTACACAGTTTTCCCTGTATAAATTGACGCACTCTAACTTTGGTGCTATAATTAAGAGTGGAATAATCGTGCCTGTCGTCGCGCACTCGTAAAGATGAAGGGAATAGAATGATGATTGACCCTAAACAAACTGAAAGCTCACCCCGCGCGGAGGTGTTACGCTTTATACAACGCCAGGGATCAGCCTCTATCAAGGACCTTGAGGGAGCAATGGGCGTGACTACGACGGCGGTGCGCGAGCAAGTAGCCCATTTGTTGCATGAGGGGTTTTTGCAGGCCACTCGCGTGCGTGGGGAGATAGGGCGTCCATATTACGTATATTCTCTGACTGCAAAGGCCCAGGACCTTTTCCCGAAAGATTACGCGACGCTCGCCGTATTGCTTCTCGAAGAGACCCGTGCCATGAGTGGTCCCGAAGGGTTGCAAGCGTTACTAAACAGGGTGAGTCGCCGCATGGCCGATAAGTTCGCCGGACAAACGCAAGGGGAGGGGCTTTCGCAGAAGCTGCTTGGGTTGGTGGCCGCTCTTGGCGATACAGGTATGGAAGTATCTATGCGGTCCGTGCCGGAGAGAGAGGGCGATTTCGTGCTCAGGACGCCCACCTGTCCGTATTTCGACGTGGCGAAGAACCACCGCGAGATATGCGACATGGAGCAGGAGATGATGTCCGAGTTGCTGGGTCCAGGCGTGGACGTGAAGCTGTCGGGGTGCATAATTGACGGCCAACACGCTTGTGAGTTTCACGTAACCAGTTCGCCCGTGCGGTTTGAGAGTAAGACGAAAGACGTTACATCAGTGGGAGTGCCGGAATAAGGGTTGAAAGTTGAAGGTTGAAAGTTCTAACCTTCAACCTTCAACTTTCAACCTTCAACCTTCAACCTTCCAACCTTCCAACCTACTTAAGAGGAGAAGCATGGATAACAAAGTCGTTCAAAATGAGGGTAATACAGCAGTGGCCTTGAAGCCGAGTGTGGGCGAGGGGCTGGTGATAAAGAACTTGCACGTTAACGTAGAGGGCAAGGAGATTCTCAAGGGCATGGACTTGGTGGTACGCCAGGGCGAAGTACACGCTCTGATGGGGCCTAACGGCTCCGGAAAGTCTACGCTGGTCAACGCCTTGATGGGCAACCCCACTTATCATGTGACCCAGGGCACGGCTACGCTCAATGGTGAAAATCTCTTGAGCGAACCGCCGGACGAGCGGGCCAAGCTCGGTCTCTTTCTAGGTTTCCAGTACCCGTCGTCCATTCCCGGCGTGAGTGTAGCGAATTTCGTGCGCACGGCGCTGGTTTCGCTGACGAAGCCCCGCGCACGCACAGAGGCCGACCTGTTGACGGAAGGCGGGCAGGTGCGCCACGACACGGACGGGCAAGGACAGGACGGACAGGCGCAGCAGAACCAGAACCTCGGACTTGCCCAGGCTAATTACGTGGGACGCGGCGGAGTTGCGCGCCCGACCACCCCCGCCGTCAAGGACTTCCGCAAGAACCTGCGCGAGAAGCTAGCCTTGCTCAAAATGGACGAGAGCTTTGCCACTCGCTATGTCAACGACGGCTTTTCGGGCGGCGAAAAGAAGCGCCTGGAAGTGCTGCAAATGGCGATGCTCAAACCGAAGATTGCCATGCTCGACGAGCCGGACTCTGGACTGGATATTGACGCCGTGCGCGTGGTGTCCGAGGGCGTGAATAGTCTGCGCGGTCCCGAAATGGGCGTGCTGCTCGTGACCCACTACCAACGCATACTTAACTACGTCAAGCCCGATTTCGTACATGTGATGATCAACGGGCAGATAGTACGCTCAGGCGGGCCGGAGCTTGCCCAGGAATTGGAAGTGCAAGGCTACGATTGGCTGCGCACCGATCTCGGCGTAGAGCCACAAGAGAGCGCCGATGGAGGCGAACATGACAACGCCTAGCGTTACGGAGCCGCGCCCCGCACCCGCGCACCTGAATGCCGGTCTCAACCGTGAGGCTGTAATCGCGCTGTCCCAGCGCAAGAACGAGCCTGATTGGTTGCGCCAGTCGCGGGTCGAGGGTTGGGCGGCCTTTGAAGACCTGCCCTTGCCGCGCTGGACCAAGGGTATCGCCCAGTGGTGGGCGACAGACGTGAGCGAACTGAACCTGAGCCAGATCAAACCTTTCGTTCCGGCCAACAAGAGTGCGGACGAAGCTAAGAGGCTGGTGGCGCAGGCGGACGAAGCGGAAAACGCCGGGGGTCTGCTTGTGCAGATCAATTCGGAAGTGGCTCACCTACAGGTTCCCGATAGCCTGAAAGCACAGGGGGTTATCTTTTGCTCGCTAGAGGACGCGGTGCGCTACCACCCGGAGATCGTGCAGAAATACCTGCACAAGCTGGTCGCGCCTAACAGAGACAAGTTCGCTGCGCTGCACACCGCGTTTTGGAGCGGAGGCGCGTTCGTGTACGTGCCCGAAGGCGTAAACGTAGAGTTGCCCATGCACGTCGTGTACAGGCTAGACGAACCGGGCGCGGCGGCGTTGGCCCATACGCTGATAGTGGCCGAGCGCGGGGCGAACGTGCGCTATATCGAGGAGTTCCTTTCGGATGGGGGCGAGACCGACACTCTACATTCAGGCGTGGTTGAGATAGTCGTGGGCGACGAAGCGAAGGTCGAGTTCACTTCTTTGCAGGAGTGGGGCCGCAACGTCTATTCGTTTGCTACGCGCTACGCTACCGTCGGCAGCAAGGGGCTGATGCACTGGGTTATCAGCGAGGTAGGCGGCAAGTTGCTCAAAGCCCACGCGGAGACGCAGTTGATTGGACCGGGCGCGGATACGCTGACACGCGGCATCTGCTTCACGGACACCAATCAGCATTTCGATATTACCTCGAACACCCACCACGCGGTCCCCAATACGCACGGCGACATCCTGTTCAAGGGGGCAGTGCGCGACGTATCGCGGCTTGGGTTCGAGGGGGTCATCAAGGTGGACCACCTGGCCCAGAGGACCGACTCTTACCTGACGATGAACACCCTCTTCCTGAGCGAAGGAGCGCGGTCCAACTCAGTACCGTCGCTGGAAATCCTGGCGGACGACGTAAAGTGCTCGCACGGCGCGACAGTAGGCATGATTGACGACAACCAGGTGTTCTACCTGATGAGCCGAGGGCTTGACCGTACCACCGCCGAGAAGCTGATCGTGGGCGGCTTTTTCGAGCCGGTCATTGCCGAGATGCCGTTGGAGTCGGTGCGCCAGAGGCTGCGGGATTTGATGGAGACGAAGGTGGGGATGCCCAGGTTAGGCAAAGAGGCTGTTCGCCCTGGGCAGGGTTAAGTAAAACTTGTGATTTCATCGCCGCCTTCGGCGGCATTGAAATCACAAGTTTTACAAGGAAAGAGGCTACGATGAGCACGCACGATAAACAGGTGCAGCCCCTGCGATACTCGATGATTATCGAATGGTCTGACGAAGACAACGCCTTCATCGTGACCGTTCCCGAACTGTCGGGCTGTCGCACGCATGGCGCGACGTATGAGGAAGCCGTTAGGCAAGGGCAGGATGCCATAGAAAGTTGGCTTGATGCAGCGCGAGCATGGGGCAACCCAATCCCTGCTCCTAAGACCTTCGATTATTGGCCGCCGTTTCATCCAAGAGAAGAAGTAGATGCCGCGCAAGATTCGCCAGCTAAAAGCAGACTTGCTGCGGGCTGAATGCACTCGGCGCCCTGCGAAGGGCAGCCATACATACTGGACACATTCGTTATTGCCAGGCGAGAGGCTCTCTCTTTCGGGTAATGACGGTGATGACGCCAAACCGTACCAGGAAAAATACGTCCGGAAACTGCTAAAGAAGATAGAAGAAGTGAAGCGGAGGCAACCATGAAGAAACTTAATGCCGAACATCAGCGATATTCCATGATTATTGAGTGGTCGAACGAAGATGATGCTTACATAGTGACAGTGCCCGAATTGCCTGGTTGCATCACACATGGCGCAACCTACGAAGAGGCGGTGCAGCAAGGGAAAGAAGCAATCGAGGGTTGGATTGAATCGGCCAGTGCGGATGCCGATCCCATTCCGCAGCCCAGGGTCTTTGCTGGCGTTCGTGCCAGCTAACCACAACTCGCAAGGAACATGCGGCATAAACGCCAACCAATTTATAGGTGAACAATGATGATCGCAAACATCGAACTTCCATCGCAAACTGACCGACAACTTCCTACCCCAGATTGGAACCGCGTCCGCACCGACTTCCCCATCCTCTCCCGCACCGTGCATGGCAAGCCGCTCGTGTACCTCGACAGCACCGCCACGTCGCAAAAGCCGCAGGTTGTGCTTGGCGCGATGGACGACTACTATCGCACCACCAACGCGAATATACATCGCGGCGTGTACGAGTTGAGCGAGGTCGCCACGGACCGCTATGAGAAGGCCCGCGCTCGTATCGCCCACTTTATCAACGCCAAGAGCAGCCGGGAGATCATTTATACGCGCAACACGACAGAGGCGATAAACCTTGTTGCCTATAGTTGGGCGCGAGCCAATCTCTGCGATGGCGACGCTGTACTTCTGAGCAAGATGGAGCACCACTCTAACCTGGTACCCTGGCATATACTGGCTGCCGAGCGTGGGATAGAATTGCGCTTTCTTGACGTGGACCCGCATGGTCTGCTCGTGCTGGATGATCTGGACGCGATGCTGCGGGGCGTGAAGCTGGTGAGTTTGACGCATATGAGCAACGTACTGGGGACTATCAACCCTGTGGAGGAGATAATCGCTAGGGCGCACGAGGTGGGCGCGCTCGTTTTACTGGACGCAGCGCAGAGCGTGCCTCACTTGCCTGTGGATGTGCGGGCGCTTGACATTGATTTCCTGGCTTTTTCGGGGCACAAGATGTGCGGGCCAACGGGGATAGGGATACTATACGGCAAGCGCAAGCTTCTTGAAGAGATGCCGCCTTTCCTGGGTGGTGGCGACATGATAGGCGTCGTCACCCTGGAAGGCTTCACGACCAATGAGCTACCCTGGAAGTTCGAGGCGGGCACGCCCGCTATCGCCGAAGCCATCGGACTTGGCGCGGCTGTGGACTATATCTCTGCCCTGGGTATGGACAACGTTCATGCCCACGAGCAGGAACTGACCGCCTATGCGCTGGACCGCATGCGTGATCTGCCTGGCGTGACGGTGTATGGCCCGGACGCCGAGCACAAGGGCGGTGTAGTGGCGTTTGACATAGAGGGCGTACACCCGCACGACGTTGCGACTATTTTGGACGGCGAGGGCATAGCCATACGCGCCGGACACCATTGCTGCCAGCCCCTTATGCAGCACTTGAACGTGCCTGCTTTGTGTCGGGCCTCGTTTTACGTTTACACGCGGAAGGAAGACGTGGACGCGCTGGTTGAGGGGGTTAAGAAGGTGCAGGGGATTTTCAAGTAATGGAGAACCCTAGCGAAGCCTACTCGCCCGAGAACTGGATCTGGAAAGTACTTGAAGATGGTACCATATGGAATAACGCCCAATCTGTGGACATGCCTGCTTTCTTATCCGAGTATACCCTCCACGATTCCATGTGGCTAGGTTTCTGGCTTGAGCCGCAATGGGGGCAAGCGACAGCCATCATCCGTTGGGATAGCGTTTGGTCACGTGAGCGCATTCCGTACCCCGGTTCGCTAGTAACTACCTGGCCGATACTACTCGTCCAGTTCCAGGGCATTTTTAGACTTACTTTTGACGGCTCGTGGAGTGCATTAACAAGTGATTTCGATAATCATATAGATGGAGCAGAATCGCGTTTACTTTCCGAGCAGGAAACCATAGATATAGCCGAATCCCTGGAACAGATCATCCGCAAACAACATTTGGACTACGCCAAACCTGAATCCTTGTTCGACGAGAAACTTTACTTTACCTCAATCGAAGGCAGCATGGCTGATCCTATGGAGTTTACACACAGGGGAATGTACGGTTGCTATGCTTCGACGCATCGGGAACACCTGTGGTAATACCAGACCTACCATAGATCATCGCTGCGTATGGCAACTGACATAAACACTACCGAACAGCTATTCGCAATATGCATCCGCAACGATGAATATCCTGCCTCGCTGGAAGTGCGAAAAGTCTACCAGGTGGTTCGAGACGCCACTGCGGCCCAGCATCATTACCTGCGCGTCATTGACGAGACTGGCGAAGATTATCTATACCCTGAAGATTACTTGGTCTTGATCGAACTACCGCAATCCTTGAGAGATACCTTGCTCACAGAGAGAAGGTAGACATAATTTCCCTCTGTTGACAGCAGATTGAGAGCTACTCTAGCTGGCCTCTCTAACGTAAACAGGGACCGGCCTTGCGCGCATAGTCAAGTCGGGCATCGAGGCGCGGAGCAAGCGGCGCACGTCGTTTTTGCGGATGACATACATGCCGTTCTCCATTTGCGCGTGTAAGCGTCCGCTTGCCAGAGCCTCGCACAGCTTTGCGAGTGTGATGGTCTGTGGATCGTTGTGGTGAGTGTCTTTCATTTGCTTGTGTCCTCCTCTTTATCTTACCTATGTTCCCTTTGTCTGGTTTTGTGCCTGTGCCCAATAGGGGCGATACTCTATAGGCAGAAATTGTGCCAAAGCAGGTTGTACCAGGATGATCCCGAAACCCTGCCCTTGTGGTTAGAAGTATAGTGTCTTTGCATGGTCGCGCATATCCCCTGATTGGAGTAGAAAAGGAGTACCGATGGTACTACCTCCGTCAACGAAGCAAGTACACTTAGCAGGGGAAAGAGGGCGCGATAAATCACGCCCTCTTTCCTAACGAAGCATCCGTTTGCAGGCTCAATGCTGACTTTGAATAGACTCTGATTTAGTTATTTCGTACCTTGCGCCAGCCGCACAAGTTAACTACACTGAAGGGCTTTTAGTTTGGGCTGTTTTCTGGTAATATAGGCAATACTAATACAGGCAGCCCCAGCAACATGTACTCTTCGCCCAACTAAGCTGGCGGTCTGCATTTCTTAACGTCCACGGTTGTGTATTCTCACAAAGGCTGATAGCGCTTATGCCTACATGAGAGATAGTCTCTATTTAGGAGAGTAGGAGAGGGAGTGCGTTATGCTGTCCAGGGTTATTACTAGGGGTTGGGGTTGGATGTTAGTAGTTTCGATCCCGGTCTTGCTGCTTGGTATCTTAGTGTTTACCGGAAACGCGGCTGCCGGGCAATCAGCCAGTCCCGTTACCCCATCGAACAGTGCGTTTATTCAGCCTGTGCTGAACACGCCGGTTGTGCCTTTGCGTGGGTCTAATGACCCTTATGTGCCGACGGAGACCTGTCCACCCAGCGCGCCTACCCGCATACCCACGCCACAGTTTACCCCAGCGCCTGGCTGTTCGGACATTCCTCCGGAGGGGACGCTGGCAGCTACCATTAACGACCAGTTGGGCGGGACCGAAGCGGTATTCACGAACGCTTCCAGCGCGTGCAGCTATCGAATCGGGCTGGCGAACTACAGGAAGTTTGGCGAGAACGTTGAGACCCAGGAGCTATTTGACTACTCCCTGGCCGTCATCCCACCGAACAGTAGCCTGACGCTAATGGTGGGACACCCAACCTGCAGGTATCAAGGCGACGCTTTCTATGGAGACATAATCTATTCATTTGTGGGAGGCGTGCGCTACAATGAGCGCAGACTGGACGACACCAATGGCCTGTATATCAATTACTGCCGATCAAGGTGCGCAGGCACGCCTGTCGCCAGCAGTACTCCCGAAATCACCAACACACCGACCCATACGGGTACGCCTACCGGCACGCACATCCCTGCTGCTACCCTCACTCCTATCACTAGCCCTACGAACACACCCGTTAGGGATGCTTATCTAGCGTTTGTGCCAGAAGACGGTGCGCCACCCAACGGTGGGACTGTCAACGTTGGGGATAGGTTCGTGTTGGACCTGGTTCTCAATGCGGGTTCGCACCCCGATACTACAGCCGAACAGAGCTACCTGACTTATACCTACGACCTTATCAAGAACGCCAGGGTGGACCAGATAGACACCGCCTGCGTGCTGACCAACACGGTCACTTCGGACCACACAACGTTTGAGGGCACTTTCCAGAACGAGGTATGCAATGGCCCCGGCGCTTGTGTATTTAGAGGGTTGACTGTCGGTCCAGGTTCTTTTGCTTACGCTTCTGGGGTGCTCACGAATCCTCCGGCGGGCGGCTCTTTCCGCGTCGCCCAGGTTGGGTTGTGCGCGGTGGCCCCAGGGCGGGCTTTGCTGCACTGGCAGTTCACGCCTCCCGCGCCCATCATACGAGACACCGAGATCGTGGTACGCAACGGCGATCTCGTACAGAACCCAGTCCTGTTCGCCGACTATGTGATAAACATCGCGGGCGTTACTTTTACGCCCACCTCAACGTCCACGCCAGGCTCGCCTACCGCCACGCCCACTGTAACACGCACCAGGACGCGCGTGCCCACGCCCGTAAGGGACGCTTTCCTGCTGTTTATCCCACAAGGCTCCGCGCCTCCTAATGGTGGAACGGCAACGGTAGGCGACAGATTTGTACTCGAATTATGGCTCAACGCGGGCAGCAACAACGTCACCGCCCAACAGAGCTACTTGACATATACCTACGACCTCATAAAGAACGCCCGCGTGAGCCAAATAGCCACTGCTTGCGTGCTGACCAGCACGGTCACGTCCGACCCGAGCACCTTCGACGCTACGCTGCAGAACGAGATATGCAACGGTCCGGGTCAGTGTAACTTCAGGGGGCTGATAGTTGATCCCGGTTCTTTTGCTTATTCATCGGGCGCTCTCAGCAACTGCCCAGATGGTTGCGGAGGCACGTTCCGCGTCGCCCAGGTTGGGTTGTGCGCGGTGGCCCCAGGGCGGGCTTTGCTGCATTGGCAGTTCACGCCTCCCGCGCCTGCCACGCGCGATACCGAGATCGTTGCCGCTAATGGCGCCCTGGTGCATAACCCCGCGCTCTTTACCGACTACGTTATCAATATTGTTGCTCCGACGGGCACGCCTACAACCACCCCTGATCAGTTGATAGTTGGGCACGTTACCTGGCAAGGTCGCCCTGCCCAGCCCAACGTGAGGCAGCAGGTACCTATCAGCGTGAGCTTATCGCTGGGTGACACCCAGGTTGATTATGCAGGTATCAACACCGACGCCAACGGCCTCTTCACGGTGGCGGTGGGTGGCCTGGCGAGCGGCGATTATACGTGGAGGGTGAAGGGGTACGATCCGCAGTGGGGCGGACCTTCGTTCCTGGCTAATTCGGGGATGGTCGCCCTGGGTGGCTCTACAACAACAGAGGTAGAGATGAACCTGATGAGGGCGGGCGATGCGAACAACGATAATTACGTCACTATTCTGGACTTCAATATCTTGAAGAATGCGTTCGGCAAGCCGTGCAACCCCTGCCAGGACCCTCGTTCGGACTTCAATAGCGACAGTCTGATAAATAGCTCGGATTTCAATCTGTTGAAGCCCAACTTCGGCGCGAGTGGCGCACCATGAGAGCCTGTGTAAGAAGTGTAGGGGCGCTGCTTGCCGCGCCCTATCCTCCCTGTCGGGACCAGGCAACTAAGATTGTCTAAGCCTGCTCAGAACACCCCACCAGGGCGCGGCAAGCAGCGCCCCTACTTCATCAGGGAGCGGATCACCTGATAGGTGAAAAGCGGTTGGAACTAAGGAGAGCATTATGTTATCGAGAATTGACCCAAGAGCCATTTTATGTGTCCTTGCCATAGCGACGCTGTTGCTTGGTAAAGAACTGCTCACGGGTGAAGCAAGCGCGGGTAGCATGGCGAACGCCTTTGCACGAAGCGACGCTGGGGAGCATAGCGCCAACATTAGTCAGCGCATAGTCAAGAACAATCCCTTTGCGCCGCAGGAGACGTGCCCGCCGGGTACGCCCACGCGCTTACCCACGCCCCTCTTTACACCCGCTCCCGGCTGTTCCGACGTTCCCCCAACAGGGGTGCTGACGGCTACTATCACCGACCACTTTTATACAACCGACGCCGCGTTCACAAACACTTCTGCCTCGTGCAGTTATCGAATCGGCCTGGCGACTTACAGGAAGTTCGATAAGAATTTTGAAAGCCAGAGACTCTATGACTACACACTTGCCATCATCCCGCCGAGCAGTACCCTAACGCTGACGGCGAACAACCCGAGCTGCGTTTTTCAAGGTGACGCCTTCTATGGAGACCTCATCTACTCGTTCGCGGGAGGCGTGTACTACGAGGAGCGCAGGTTGGACGATACCGATGGCATTGGGAGGCTCGAGTTTTGCACGGCGGTCTGCTCGGAAACGCCCATCGTCACCGATACTCCTACCCCCACCGAAACGCCTATAATCTCACCCACGGCGTTCCCAGCTTGCGGCGCTGGCGCTGATTATATCATCGAGCCGCCCATACCGGAGAATGTCGTGCCTGGAGTGACCGATATTGGCAACCACTGCGATGATTGCACGACCGCCGTCACCCTGCCGTTCGCGTTCAACCTGTACGGCATACCGTTCACTACGGCCAACGTCAGTTCTAACGGCACCCTGCAATTCAATACAGATAATCCGAGTTACAGCAACATCTGCTTGCCTACCACAAATATGGGCTATGCCATCCTGCCGCATTGGGACGATCTTCGCACGGATGAAGGCGACGGCTCTGGAGTATACATCGGTGTGGAGGGCAGCGCGCCTAACCGTATATTCGACATAGAATGGCGTGCCAGTTATTACTACCGTCCCGGTTATTTTCTCACCTTCGAGGCGAGGCTCTACGAAGGGGCAAACGGCGAGTTCGACCTGGCGTATAACGCCCTGGGGAGCGACAGCGTCACTGCCGGGGTCCAGAGGGCGGGTGGAATCAGCTTCACTCAGTATGTGTGCAACACGGTAATAATCTCTAATAAGCGGCTCCACTTCCGGCCCCTCGGCTGCGGGGAGCCAACGCTTACTCCTATCTATACGAGCACGCCCAGCGTCACATTTACCTCTACCAACACGCGCCCTCCCAGTATTACCAACACGCCCGCTCCCACGCATACGCCCGCCGGGGATGCTTACATGCTGTTTGTGCCACAAGGCTCTGCGCCCCCCAATGGCGGCACGGTCAACGTTGGCGACAGATTCGTGTTGGACCTGATGCTCAACGCCGGAAGTAGCGCGCCTCCCGATGGCGTGACTGTCCAGCAAAGCTACTTGACCTATACCTACAACCTCATAAAGAACGCCCGCGTGGATCAGATAGCCACTACATGCGTGCTGACCAACACGGTCACCACAGACCAGAGCACCTTCGACGCTACGCTACAGAACGAGATATGCAACGGCCCAGGCCAGTGCAACTTCCGGGGGCCGCTAGTTGACCCAGGTTCTTTCGCATTCGCTTCGGGCGCTCTCAGCACCTGTCCGGAGGGCTGCGGCGGCGTCTTCCGCGTTGCGCAGGTCGGCCTATGCGCGGTGGCCCCAGGGAGGGCGCTTCTGCATTGGCAGTTCACGCCTCCCGCGCCACCCATAAGAGATACCGAGATTATAATCACCAGCGGCGAACTGGTACAAAACCCCGCGCTCTTCACCGACTACGTGATCAACATCGCCAACCAAACGAGCACATCCACCAGCACGCCCGTCGGATTGATGGTGGGACACGTCACCTGGCAAGGCCGCCCCGCCCAGCCTAATACTAGGCAACAAGTGCCAATAAGCGTTAGCCTCTCGCTGGGCGCTACCCACGTGAATTATGCAGGTGTCAATACTGACGCAAACGGCTTCTTTACGGTGACGGTGGGCAGCCTGCCGAGCGGTAACTATACATGGCGCGTGAAAGGGTACGACCCGCAGTGGGGCGGGCCTGCATTCCTGGCTAATGCGGGGACCATCGCGCTGGCGGGCGCTCCGTTCACGCTGGTGGAAATGAACCTGATGAGGGCGGGCGACGCCAATAACGACAACCTTGTCACTGTTCAGGACTTCAACATTCAGAAGAGTATGTTCGGCAGGTCGTGTAATCCCTCGTGCCCGGACCCACGCGCGGACTTCAACAGCGACAGCCTGATCAACATCTTAGATTTCAATCTGTTGAAGCCCAATTTTGGCACGAGTGGCGCGCCGTGATCACCGGGGGCATAGATTAGTGATACTACTTCCAACGTGGCGTAGGTAAATTGTGCTGTGCTCTAGATGAAAAAGTGATATAATGTCGTTACCTGTTGCAAGGGTGGAAGACAGTCGGTTGAATCATAACCCTCCTTCGTTTTGAGGGGGAAGTAAAGCCATGTAGTCCGGGTAAAGGAGTATTCTATGCTATCCAGACCAACTCAGAAGTACAAAATGCAGGCAATCTCTATTCTGGCGTTGCTGCTCGGCATGGGAGCAGTTTCTGGAGCGGCTTCCGCAGCAATAGGCGTGTCAAATGCGCCGGCCACTACTCATAATCCTGCACGTCCACTCACCACAGATGCTTACCTGGCGTTCGTACCTGAAGGATCAGCACCCGCCAATGGCGGCACCGTTAATGTTGGCGATAGATTCGTGCTCGGGCTTTGGCTCAACAGCGGCAGCAGCGCGCCTCCGAATGGCCCGACCGCCCAGCAGAGCTATCTGACTTTTACTTACGACCTCATAAAGAACGCCCGTGTGGACGAGATAGGTACCGATTGCGTGCTGACCAATACGGTCACTCCTGATCGCAGCACCTTCGATATCCCTTTGCAGAACGAGATATGCAATGGCACCGGCCCTAATGGAGACCAATCTTGCATATTTCGGCAGGTCGCTGTAGGCCCAGGCTCGATTGCCTATGTGTCGGGCGGCTTATCTAATTGCAGAGACATCGGCTGCGGAGGGTACTTCCGAGTTGCCCAGGTTGGCCTATGCGCTGTGGCGCCGGGGCGTGCTGTTTTGCATTGGCAGTTTAGACCTCCCGCACCCCTCACACGGGACACCGAAATCGTTACCTACAATGGTGACCTGGTACACAATCCGTCATTGTTCACAGACTACGTAATTAACATCGCAGGGGCGACCTATACGCCCACGCCGACCCTTACGCCCGGCTCACCTACCTCAACACCCACCAGAACGCGCACAAGCACCCCAACGCCAATTCCCATAAGGGACGCCTTTATGGTCTTTGTGCCACTAGGTTCGGCTCCTGCCAATGGGGGCACGGCACTTGTGGGAGACAGAATAATCCTGGAACTGTGGCTGAACGCAGGCAGTAACTACGTCAATAGTCAACAAAGCTACCTGACCTATACGTACGGCTTGCTACAGAACGCCCGCGTGGACCAGATAGTCACCGGTTGCGTACTGACCAACTCAGTTACGGCGGACCTCACCATTTTCGACGCCCAGGCGCAAAATGAAGTGTGTAACGGTCCGGGTACATGCACCTTCCGTGGGAGAGCTGTCGAAGCCGGTTCCCTGGCTTATGCGTCGGTAGCCAGCACGAGCAGTTGCCCATACGCATGCGATGGCTACCTCCGTGTTGCACGCATTGGCCTTTGCGCGATCGCGCAAGGTAGCGCAACGCTGCACTGGCAATTTTCGCCACCCGCGCCTGCCCTTCGTGGTAGCGATATATTAGCGCCTGTAGCGGAACCGGTACAAAACCCGGCTCTGTACGCCGACTACGTTATCAACATCGCAGTTCCAACGAGCACTCCGACCGGCACACCCACAGGGTTGATGGTTGGACACGTCACCTGGCAAGGGCGTCCACCCCAGCCCAACGCAAGGCAACAAGTGCCTATCAGCATGAGCCTCGCACTTGGTTCTACCCAGGTCAATTACACCGGCATCGCCACCGATCCTAACGGCTTCTTCACAGTGACAGTGGGCAGCGTGCCGAGCGGCAACTACACCTGGCGTGTGAAGGGGTACGACCGTTGGTGGGGAGGGCCCGGATTCCTGGCTAATTCAGGTACAGTTAGCCTGGTGGGCGCTCCAATCACGCGGCTGGAAATGAATCTGATGAGGGCAGGCGACACCAACAACGACAACATCGCCAATATCGTGGACTTCAATATCTTAAAGGCGATGTTCGGCAGCGCGTGCAATCCTTGTCAAGACCCTCGCCCGGACTTCAACAGCGACAGCACGGTTAGCGTTCTGGACTTCAACCTGTTGAAGATCAATTTCGGCGCAGGCGGCGCTCGTCCAATCTCTCGATAAGCGGAGCATTTTGTATACTTTTTTGTATAAGTAATTGTGTACCCAAAATCATTAGGAAGGGCTTCCAGCCGGGACTGCTTTCTGGTAGGATATGATCACCAGCACTAGAGAGTGTTATGAACTTTGGCGTGGAAGAGATAGCGACGGTCGACTGTTGATCATCGGGTGGACAAAGTCCACGAAAGGTACTTCTCATGCCTGCTCCGCAGTTTGGGTTGGCGCTTTCGCCGGGACTGGGCTGGTTCCCCGGAAGCAGCCGTCAGACCTTTGTCGCCGACATCCGCCGGACACTTGACAGAGTCACGGGGGTGTTCGACTCGTTCTGGATGGCTGACCACTTCCAGGTGGAAACGTTTGACGTGCTGGAATGCTGGTCGAGCTTGAGCTATTTCGCCGCCCTGTATCCCGCGCTCAAGTTCG
>JBBQIC010000031.1:0-18721 GCA_038324555.1 Chloroflexia bacterium | reverse complement strand
CCTCAGAGAACGGAATGCCCATCAGCCCAAGTCCGGCCATTCTTTCGATCAAGTGATGGGGGAACTCGTGCGTTTTGTCACGCTCGATAGCGCCTGGGGCGACTTCCTTCTCTGCGAAGTCGCGCACGGTGTTGCGAAATAACTTATGTTCATCGGAAAGCTCGAAATCCATGCTTGAAGAGATCCTCCTCATTGAGGTGTAAATTAAGGTTGGATATTACATCGGGCACGCAAACTGTGGCTGTTTCATAACGTGACCCATTACACTATATATACTAGTACAGCAGGGTCTAAATAAACCAACGGTTTCGTAGGCAGCAGCACGGCTCCATACTATGGACTTATTTGAGCCAAGCTGTACTAGTGATTATAGCATACGGTTTTGGGCTTTGCCAGCAGGCTTAAGGTCTTGACCAGAGCTAATGCAAAGTCGTAGTGCTTGCAGGAAAAGAACCCGATGAAGTTGTCATTCTGAGCGAAGCGAAGAATCTAGTCGTGGGGCAGGATGTTTTGATCGCGATAAATCCAGCATCTAAGCGAGGGACGAGATTCTTCGCTTCGCTCAGAATGACAACTTCATCGGGTTCGCTCTACCCTTGACACCTACTTTGCATACGCCTTGGGGTCTTGACACTGGGGTAATAAAGCTATTACAATCACCTCATTCACATACAGGAGGGCTTCTTGTGGCACACCGAGATCCGATGGACCCCGGCGAGGTAGCTCTGGCGGACAAACTGCAAACGACAACCCGGACCGCACCGGAAGCTACCGTTGAGCAGCCTTACTTGTCCATCGTTATACCAGTGTATAACGAGGCCAAGCGCCTACCCAACAGCGTGCCTAAGCTGATCGGCTATTTCGAGGCGCAAGATTACACATATGAGTTTGTAATTGTGGATGACGGCTCCTCCGACGGCACAGCCCAACTTGCGCGTGAACTGTTAGCACCCGTCAAAAACCTACAGGTAATCGAGTCCCGTCCCAACCGGGGCAAGGGGCACGCTGTCAAGGTGGGTATGCTTGCGGCGCGGGGCAAAGTGCGCCTCTTCTGCGATGCGGACCTCTCAACGCCCCTCTCCGAGATGGAGCACTTCTGGCCCTGGTTGGAGTCGGGCTACAAAATAGTTATCGGTTCGCGCAAGATGCTGGGGGCAACAATAGTGCGCCATCAGCCCTTATGGAGAGAAAGCCTGGGCAAGGTCTTCACCTGGCTGACCAACGTGATAGCTACGAACGGAATATCCGACATCACCTGCGGCTTCAAGTGCTTCACGGCTGACGCTGCTCAGGAGCTTTTCTCCAGGTCGGTCCTAGACGATTGGAGCTTCGACGCCGAAGTGCTATACATCGCACAGAGGCGCGGCTACAAGATAAAAGAGGTGCCCGTAAGCTGGCACGATACTCCGGGTACCAAAGTGCGCCTCTTGAAAGACTCTAGCCGTTCGTTGGCCGGACTGGCTCGGATACGCATGAACGATGTGCGGGGGCGATATAGATAGGGTGAGGGAATAGGGTGAGGGAGTAGGATAAGAACTATTCCCTCACCCTATTCCCTCACCCTATTCCCTAAGTTTGAAGATGTAAACCGCATCTTTGTGGTAGACCTCATCCACTCGATTGCTCTTCCGGATGTCGGGTACACTCAATAAGCCCCCGCGTGAGCCTACGTAGATGTAGGTGATGCCTGCCCTTTTCAGCGCGGGCCAGTTGGCCTTCTGCCCATCGAGGGGCGCGTACTTCATTATATTGCGGACCTGATCGAAATATGTCTGGTCGGCGGGGCGCTCATTGTAGGCGGGAGTGGGCGGAACCGACACGCGCAGGCCAGTCACCATTGGAGCCCATACACCGGCGTCGGACCCCAGCACAGACTTCGACTTGGGGAAGCTAAAAGGGTTGGCGAGTACGTAAGCATTACTGGGCAGGTGATCCTGCATCCAGGTCAGGGCTTGCATGTCGCTCGGTGTTATAAATAGCTCAGGGTCGCTGATTGGAGAGAGGGACAGGCCAGAAGCCGCGCCTATGATCAGCGCGATTACGCCTAGCGTCATGGAAGCCCCAATCTGCCACTTTCGCTGCTGCCCAGACCCCATCAGGCTATCTCCCCAGGACAGAATCCAACTGCCAAACCAGGCCAACGCATAGCCCCCCAGGACCACCAGGGGCAGCCAGGCAGCCGAAGTGAGGGTGATGACGTCGAGATAACCGCTATAGGGCAGGCGCACCGGCAGCAGGGTGGGGTTGGACCAAATGCCGAGTAGCGTCCACGTTAAGGCTGGCATAATGGGTAGAAAGTTGCGCCGCCTTAGAGTCACGACCAGGCCAACCACAGCTAGCGCGAACATGATAGGGATTGATGGATGGTCTAGAATATCAGGCCCCAGCCGCTCGAAGGAGTAGTAGTCACTCTGTAAGCTTGAAGCCTTGCCGACCAAGTTGCGCGTGAAGTTATGCAGCAAGTTGAGCAGCCAGGGGAGAAATATGATCAGGGAAAGCGCAGCTACCACCCCGGCCCTGACCATCGGAACAGCCGCCTGCCGCAGAGGCTGCCTGGCGAATAGCGAAGCCCCCACCTTGAAAGCGAGATAAAGAGCCGCGAATACCGCGTACATCACCAGCACTCGGTAATGTGTGAGAGCCATCCCAGCCGACGCGATGACAGCCAGAATGAAGGACGCGAATTGGTGGGTTGTAGCTTGGAACGTGAAACGTGAAACGTGATTATTAGCTTCACGTTTCACGTCTTCACGTTTCACGTCTTCACGTTTCACGTAATTGATCGCGTCCAGGAAGAGGACCCACGCAACCGGGAGGAGTGCAAGCCCCAGACCCTGTGTGAACCTGCTCCAATTGACGTAGTATGCTGGGATTACGCCAACTACCCCTGCTAATGCGCCCGCGCCCAACCCGGCCCAGCGATTGCCCAAAGCTCTCCAGCCAAAGAAGGTCAAACTGAGGACAGACAATGCTGTGGCTATCTGTCCGGCCTGCGGCGTGAGGGCCATTATCTCAGCCGTGCTTGTGTACCCAGCGAGCATGGCAACCGTTGCTACGAGGGCGTGGAAGCCATAATGGTAGGTGAAAGATGCCAGAGGCGCGTAAGGCACGTAGCCGGTGGGGATAGCGCCCGCATCTACGAACAGCTTTGCGATGAGAGTGTGATGGTAAGCGTCCAGCCCTACGCCGGACAGGAGGTCTCGAAGGGAACTGAGCCTGCTTATCAAAGTGAGCAGGAAGACGCCTGCCAGCAGTCCCCAGAAGGCGAAGTCGGGGGCTGATGGACGATGGACGATGGACGATAGACTACTGACGGCATCTGACTTTTGTCCATCGTCTATCGTCCATCGTCCATCGTCTTTTATCAATAGTGCGCGTAAGACAAGCGCAATCGCACACGCAGCTAACAGTATCCACAGAAGCAGGCCGTTTAACCTTACGTGGATTACTTTATTCACCAGGAACAGTATGGGCAGCGTGAGGGCGGTGAGCGCCGGGGCAGCCAGTAGACGCTGGCCTATGGTCATGCCGGTAGGCAACCATGAGAGCAGCGCCAACCCAGGCAGCATGAGCAGGAGCGTCCACACGATAAAGAGCGGGGCGTTTTGCGTCAACGCGTTTGTTATATCACCTGCCAGCATGGGCAACGTGTAGCGGTAACGGAAGGCTATCGCCAGGTCGCCCTGTTGAGCGCCTGATGAGGTGTACATTTGGCCGGAGGAGAGAACGTCAAAGGAGTTATAAGCTACGCTGAAGGCGTGGCTCAGTGGTCGCCCAGGGGTCTCAAGTACGAACGTGTAGGTAGCGCCCTCGGAAGCGGCAATTGGAGGGAAGCTGACGGCCAGGTAGCCGTCTTTCGTGTAGCTGGCGCGGCTCAGAGGAGCCTCGTATACCGGAGGTCCGTTTACGCCCTCTCCGGCAAGGAGCCGCACCCGGCCATCGGGCGACAGGGAGGAGGCCACGTCGGACACTTGAACATCTATGCGGCTCAGGTTGGCCCGGTCACACTTGAAGCTCTGTCCCACAAGCTGCGTGCCCGCTGAGTGGGTGTCGCTGTCGTGCAGGTGTTGCTCGTATACCCGCATGTCCACCCCCGCCGCCAACGAGACGAGAGCTTGCAGGGTGAGGATAACCAGGACCGCCGCGCTGAGGGCCGCCAGGGAGAAGCGAATGGGCCGCCGGTATCTACCGAAGAAGGGGGTCGTCCGGCCAATCAGCTTGCGGAAGGCCGACTTGCTTTCCTGCTCGGAACGTAGTTGCTCGGCAATCAAAGCCGCGAGGGGCGCCTTTCCTAAGACGAAAGACGAAGGACGAGGGACGGAGGCTCTTTTCGTTCTTCGTCTTTCGTCTTTCGTCTTTCGGAATTAGTAGTCAATGATTGTTTCTATGAGGCTTCGGTTGCTTCGTCCGGCTCGGCCTGCTCATCCTCGACTGCTTCGTCCGGCTCGGCCTCTGCCTCCGCGTCTTCTTCTGCCTGGGGCATAGTATATCCATGCTCGGCCAGAGATGCGCGCAGTTCGTCCAGCGATTTCTGGCCGAAGTTGCGAAGGCTCATCAGGTCGGCGTCGCTGAGGGCGAGCACCTGCGAGATGGTGTTGAGGTTGGCCCGTTTGAGGGCGTTGGCGGTCCTCATGCTAAGATTGAGGTCTTCGAGCGGACGGTCGGCCTCGTCCTCCACAGGCGGGGTCATCTCCTCTATGCCCAGTTCTGACACGTCGCGCCCATAACCCGCTACCGATGTGGCGTACTGGGTGAGGATGCGGGCGGCCTGGCTGAGGGCGTCGTCGGGCTGCATGGTGCCGTCGGTCCAGATTTCCAGCAGCAGGCGGTCGTAGTCGGTCATCTGGCCTATGCGGGTGTGTTCGATGACGTAGTTGACTTTAGGCACGGGAGTGTACATGGCGTCAATGGGCAGCATGTCTTCGGGGATTTCGGAGCGGGCGTCGGCTGGGCTGTAGCCCTGCCCGATCTCTATGAGCAGTTCCGCCTCGAATGGAGTGTTGCCCCCGACGGCTGTTGCCAATACCAGGTCGGGGTCCATGACCTCCACGCCCTCCGGCAATTCGAGGGTGGCGGCTGTGAGTTCGCCTGGTTCAGCGCCGTCGGTACGCAGTGCGACCTTGAACGGCTCGCCATGTGATACCGAGTCTTCGGATACGCGGAAGCGCAACTGCTTCACGTTGAGCACGAGATCGAGGAGGCTTTCTTCGATGCCGTGTACTTCGGACGGGTCGTCGGGCATCTCGCTGAGGCGGATAGCGGTCACGGCGGCGCCCTTGAGCGATGACATGAGTATGCGGCGCAGGCTGCTGCCCAGGGTGGTGCCCCAGCCGGGCTGCAACGGCTCTATACGGTAACGACCGTAGGTGTCGCTGGCGGCGTCGCGGTTGATTTCTGGTAAGGTTACGTCAAACAAAAGTATACTCCCGGAAAACTGTTGGAGGTTGCAGGTTGGAAGGTTGAGGGTTCTAATCTTCGTGCAACTTTCAACCCCAAACCTTGAATCATGGAAAATGCCAGGGAAAATCTGGCCTTATACTATACCATAGATGAGTAGATGGGTGCAAATTTTGGTTTGGTCATGTTGGGCGCTCTGGCGTATGCTATAATTAGTGGAGAGTGCAAATAGGGCGGTCAAGTTGGAATGCAACGCGGCACGGGGGGTGAAAGATGAAAACTAAAGTTACCAGTCAGGGTGTGCGCATCCCCAAGCGGCTGCTTGAGGGTGTTGACGAGGTGGAGATACGCAAGGAGAATAACCTGATTCTTGTCGTACCTGTTACGAATAAAGACCCAATTCTGGGGTTGGGGAAGCAGCCGATTGTGGTCGGTGTGACTGATGCTTCGGAGAACCATGATCGCTACCTTTACGTTTGATGGCAGTAGCTTTCCTTGACACAAGCTACCTGCTGGCGCTTGAGATCGTAGATGACCAGAACCACAGGGTAGCGACAAGACATTGGCAGGGCATAACCAGGTCGTTGCCGCAACTGGTAACCACCTCATTTATCCTGGACGAAACTGTGACGTTTTTCAACAGTCGGGGCTATCATGCAAAGGCAGTCGAGGTAGGCAACAATCTCCTAAACAGCCCCTCTATTCAGTTCGTTCATGTTGATGCAGCTTTGCTATTTGAAGGCTGGTCGTATTTCCAGCGACATGACGATAAAGATTATTCGCTGACCGACTGTATCTCCTTTGTCCTCATGCGTAAGCTGGGTGTTACCACAGCCTTCACATTCGATAGGCACTTCGAGCAGGCAGGGTTTTTGAGGGAGCCGTAGAAAGGGATAAAAACAAGGATGCTAAAAGGACAATAAAATAATCGGGGACCCCTTACGGGGGTTATAGCCTGCTTACAGCGTCCGGTGAAGGATAACATTCGATAGGCCACCCGACTATCTACCTATATTGTAAGAAACTCGGAGGTTTTTGTCACGTTCCATATTGACTCTTCCCCAAATCTGCGCTACAATGATTGCCAGGTGGGGTGCTTATAGCATCCTCGCTTGCCTGGTACGCGAGTGCCGTTTTCTTCGCAACAGTCGCTGGTTATTACCCACATCTTGAATGTGTAGGCGCTGTTGACGCCAATCGGGGTCTGAATTGTCAATACCATTGACAGGAAATGATAGTGACATTGACAGCCCCATGGTGATATGCTTGCCACATCAGGAAGCGCCTTCCTGCAACACTTGAAGATACAGGTAGTCACCGCCACAGCCGCCATTGGGCCACCGCAGCTAACCTCGTAGACAGGCCCTCACTTGTTGCTGTCGTGGGAAAGGGGTTAGAAGATGTTAGCCAGGGTGTACGAAGTGAAGAGTTGGCGGCGTGTGTCCCCATTGTTGGCTTTTGGGATGCTCCTGCTTGGCCTGATATTACCGTTGTCCTCCGGCGGCCTTTTCGCGCCTGGAGGCGTGAAAGCCAAGGTCCAATTAACCCAGGAAACCCCAAAGCTCACCCAGCCTCTAAAGCCTCTCGGAAGCCTACTCAACGAAGACGGCACGCTCAACCTGAAATCTGGGTTTAGTGGCAGCCTTGACGCAGGTGGCTGGCAGATGGTGAGCGAGCCACGTCAGCAGCCGCGCTTTATGCCGATTGAGAGCAAGGAGACTAAAGGATATTCGCCATCGGCAAGTGGACCCCTGGTTCCGGGTGACGAGAACTGGGACGATAGATTTGCCCTCCCCGGCATAGGCGGTTCGAACTCCCATATCAATGCAATAGCTGTGAGTGGGACAGACATATATGTGGGCGGCCAGTTTAGCAGAGCAGGAGGAGTAGTCGCCAGCAGCATAGCAAAGTGGGACGGCAGCCAGTGGTCAGCCCTGGGTAGTGGCGTAACAGGCGGCGTTGGCCTTCCTGATATTCGGGCGATAGCGGTGAGCGGTAGTAATGTTTATGTGGGAGGGAACTTCGATTATGCAGGTGGTACCCTTGTAGGTAATGTGGCTAAGTGGAATGGCAGCGCGTGGTCAGCCCTGGGTAGCGGGTTGGGTAGACAAACCTGCTGTGCCGCAGTTATCGTCACTACGATAGGAGTTAGCGGCACAGACATATACGCAGGTGGCACTTTCACTACGGCAAGCGGGGTAAGCGCCAATAATATAGCGAAATGGAACGGCAGCCAATGGTCTGCACTAGGTGGCGGTGTCGGGGGTGTTGTCAATGCGATAGCCACCATTGGCAGCGATGTATACGTGGGCGGTGGCTTCACCAACGTGGGTGACGTGAACACCAGTAATATAGCGAAATGGAACGGCAGCGAGTGGTCTGCCTTGGGTAGTGGCATTCCTGGTGGTCAGGGTGGTTGTCAGGTTTGTCAAGTTATTGCGATAGCGGTGAGGGGCAGCGATGTATACGTGGGCGGCTACTTTGGCGCAGCGGGTGGAGTAACCGCTCCCAATATTGCGAAGTGGAACGGCAGTGAGTGGTCTGCTCTTGGTAGTGGCTTGGGCTACTATGTCTTATCGCTAGCTGTGAGCGGCACAGACGTGTACGCGGGTGGCACTTTCACTACGGCGGGTGGGGTAAGCGCCAATCAGATAGCCAGGTGGAACGGCAGTCAATGGTCTCCTCTCAGTAGTGGTGTAAATGACCGCGTTACGGCTTTAGCTAGCCAGGGAGGCGCTTTATACGTGGGCGGCTACTTCTCCGGTTCCAGTGAGCTAGGTCTCAATCACATAGCGAAATGGAATGGTAGCCAATGGTCGCCTTTAGGCTTCAGCAGCGGTGTGAACACTTACCAGCTTACTATAGGCGCTGGCGGCGGTAACATATATGTCGGGGGAAGTCCGGGTTTTACCATAGCTGGTAGAGCAAGCGTGAGCAACATAGCGAAGTGGAACGGCAGTGAGTGGTCTGCCCTGGGAAGCGGTGTTGACGGTGCTGTTTATGCAATAGCCGTAAATGGCAGTGATGTGTACGTGGGAGGTGCCATTTACACGGCAGGTGGAGTAATCGCACCTGGCATAGCGAAGTGGAACGGCACTGAATGGTCTGCCCTAGGTAGTGGGGTGAACGGACAAGTCCATGCGATAGCTGTGGGCGTCAACGAGCTATACGTCGGTGGCATCTTCAATACGGCGGGCGGGATAAGCGCTAACAACATAGCGAAATGGAACGGCACTGAATGGTCCACCTTGGGTAGCGGGGTGAACAATGGGGTGAACAATTACGTCAATACGATAGCAGTCAACGGCAGCGATGTATACGTAGGCGGGCCCTTCACCACGGCGGGCGGCGTAACTACCGGGAACATAGCGAAGTGGCACGGTAGTCAATGGTCTGCCTTGGGGAGCGCAATGGGGGGCGGATATGATGAGTCCGTTCTTACTATTGCAACGAGCGGCAGCGACCTATACGTGGGTGGCTTGTTCAGATTCAGCACTGCGAGTGGGGCAACCGCGAACAACATAGCAAAATGGGACGGCAGCCAGTGGTCTGCCTTAGGTAGCGGCACAGACTATTATATTCGAGCGATAGCGGTGAGCGACAGCGACGTATACGTTGGTGGATACTTCAGCACTGCGGGTGGTGTGAGCGCCAACAACATAGCCAAGTGGAACGGTAGCCAATGGTCTGCTTTGGGTAGCGGTGTAGGTGGAGGTACGACGGGATGTTACACCTGCTCCGCGTCCTATGTTTACGCCTTAGCAGTCAGTGGCAACGACTTATATGTGGATGGTGATTTCACTACAGCAGGTGACAAGCCTTCCTATGGCTTCGGTATATGGCATGGCGTAGGTTCACCGACACCCACACCTACCTCCGTCGGCCCACCAGTAATCCTGCTCCACGGCTTCAACGGCCTAGACAAGACAGACCTTAATTGCAACCCCGGCGGGTCAGGGAATGAGGTCGTACATTTTACAAGCGAAATAGGTCCACGCAATACTGCGACTCGTTATTGGGGCAAGTTTCCCGACTGGCTTCGAGATGCTGGCTATGACGTGTGGGTAGCCCAGGTAACTACTGGCCGCGACCAGGGTACGGACTCTCTAGAAAGCAACGGAAAGTGCCTGGCAAACCAGATTGGCTATGTTTACACGCATGTTCAATCCCATCAAAAAGCTGCCGTCATCGCCCACTCCATGGGTGGGCTGGTCAGTCGTGCTGCTTTGAAGGACCAGACAGCAGCCCGCGAGGTAAGTGCGCTTTACACTATTGAGTCGCCACACGCAGGGCTTCTTGCTGCTACAATCGCGGATTGGGCTAGCCCATTTTCTTTGTTGGGCGGCCTGGTGTGTTTGCGCCAGCCGGGCCTCTGTAACATGGATGGGACACAGATGGTTGGGTTCAACCGAGAGCACAGGAACAAGGCTGGTATATCTTACGGGTTTATCGGGGGAGACCACAGTCCGAAGGTGTCGTTGTCGCCTTCTGGACCAAACGACGGCCTGGTTACAAGCCTCAGCGCCCTCGGATTGAACTGGGAAGGGCATTTCGACCCTAGCGGCTGGGCGTCCGATTCTGCACCCTGGCAATACCTGGTGGATGAGGTACATGGCCCTGTATTTGGCCCCGGCAGTCCCGGCAATCTGGGACTGAATCCATCTGACCACCGTGCCTATGGTCCTACTCAACCGCGGCCAGGGCAACCGAACGAGCATAGCTACTCGTACACCTGCACCGCTTATTTGCTACACCCCGATGGCCCAAGACCTTCCGTTTGTGCAGTGTTCGGGACCGTACAGAATGGTGTTGGGACAAACTCATATCTGACTGCCACTACATCGCCGGACCTTACAAGCCTGCTCGAACCAGTTGCAGGTCACATCTCCCCAGGTCAATTCTACACCCACACCCTGGTGCTTGACGCACCTGGTGCCGCACAGTTCAGTCTCTCCTGGGTGACAGGCACACTCGCGTTCACACTTACCCAACCAGACGGTACTGTGATAGATCCGCTGTATGTGGCTTCCCACTCCGATATTGTCTCCTACGGATACCTTACGGTCAACGCTAGCCTCCCACCAATGGCTTCTTATTACTTCACCGCTACTAACCAGGTGGGAGCGTGGACGCTCAATGTGGGCGGGACAGACCTTCCTGCTGATGGAACCAATTACGTAAGCTCGACTGCAATAGAGAGTACCCGCACGTTTACGGTTACTGCGGATAAGGCGCAGTACGACATAGGAGATACCGCCCTCATCTCAGCGACTTTACAGAGCGGTGGAGTTGGATTGCCAGGTGCGAATGTTGCCGCCGACATAACCCAACCGGACGGCGTGACGGAAACTCTGTCGCTTGTTGACAGGGGCAACGGCGTGTACAACGCCAACTATGTGATACCCAACAAAGCGGGCGTACTTACCGCCTCGGTTAGAGCGAACGGTATTGACAGTGGAACTCAATACACCCGTCATAACGATACTATAGTAACGATTGCTCCACAGGACGCACGAGTGACCGGACCGCACTCCTATCAGGCTCTGAACAACAACGGCGACCAGTTGTATGAGGCGCTTGCTTTCACGACCACCGTCACGGCGACCACCGCAACCACCTACACGATGTACGCCGACCTGATGGCAGGCAGCCAGGTAGCGGCCCACGCTTCGGCATACCTGCACCTAATAACAGGGACACAGACAGTTACGCTTCTGTTCGACGGCAACGACATTCGTACTTCGCGCCTAAACGGTCCGTACACAATCACCCACATGAGCCTCGTCAACGTAGACCTGGGCATCACCGCCCAGTCCCTTGACAACGTTCTCACCACACAGGCTTACAACTGGCAGGACTTCGGTGGCTGCTACACCCTCACGACGGCAAGCAACCCACCAAACGGCGGCACTATAGCTGTCTCATCAGCACCTAATTGCAGCGCAGGCGCAGCGTACTCGGTGGATACCTCAATCACGCTTACTGCCACCTCCAACACAGGGTACAGCTTCATCAATTGGACCGGAGACATAACAGGCACCACAAGCGTGATAACCACCACGCTTAATAGCGACAAGACGGCACAGGCCAATTTCGTACAGGTTCCAGTCGTCGTTGGACACGTAACATGGCAAGGTCGCCCAACCCAGCCGCACACCCTACAGCAACTACCCATCACCATGACGCTCAAATCAGGTACTTCCGAAGCGAACTACCCCACCAGGGTCACGGACATGAGAGGCTATTTCACCGTAACCGTAGGAGCAATACCGACCGGCACCTACAACTACCGCGTCAAAAACCCTAAATACCTCGCCAACTCCGGCACCATCACCCTCACCGGAACCCTCACCACAAACCTGGAAATGGGCCTCATGAGAGCGGGCGACGCCAACAACGACAACGTCATCACGATCCTGGACTTCAACATCCTCAAAAACACCTTCGGCAGGCAGATAGGCGACCCAGGCTACGACGACCGCGCTGACTTCACAGGCGACCAGGTAGTTACTGTCCTGGACTTCAACCCGCTTAGAGGCAACTTCGGCGTGGGAGGATCGCCACCTATCAGGCCAGGCCCAGGGGGTTAGATTGGGTCTTGTATTTGAATGGGATAGCAGGAAAGCCAGCCAGAACTATAGGAAGCATGGCGTCAGCTTTGAGGAAGCGTCTACTGTTTTCGGCGACCCGCTCTCCTTTACCATCCCCGATCCTCTGCATTCGGGCGAAGAAGACCGGTATGTTATACTTGGATTATCAGGACGGCAACGTCTGGCGGTTGTTGTCTACACCGAGCGAGGAGACCGGATTCGCATAATTAGCGCACGCACGGCAACACGCTATGAAAGAGAAAGCTATGAAAGAGTCACATGAGGCTCAGAACGACGAGGATATGCTGGAAGAATACGACTTCAGCAAAGGCGTAAGGGGCAAGTATGCCGGGCGCTATGCGGAAGGAAATAACTTAGTGGTCCTGGCGCCCGATGTGGCCGAGGTCTTCCCAGACTCGGCTGCGGTAAACGGGGCGTTGCGTGCGCTCATCAAGATTGCCAGGAGACCTACGAAGAAAGACGCTGGATAACCTCTCCGCATTCTCCGATCCCCGACCCCCGTACTGCCGCATGCGCCCTCTCACCATTCGCCAGTCGTCACTTGCCACCCGCCCATGCCCTTCATAATCCACCGCAAGCCGCCATACAGGGTCTATGTCGAAGAAGGACCCAGGGGCGCTATGGCCCACGTTGCTGAACTGCCTGGGTGTTTCGCTGTGGGCACGGACGCTTCGCGGGCGGTAGCCGCAGCGCCGGGGGCCATCGTTTCGTTCCTGGCCTGGTTGCGTGGACACCGCGAACCTCTGGTCCCTGAAGCGCACGTTGCGCGACCCAGCATGGCCGACTTGTTCGTTGCTGAGATCAGGCGAGAGGGCGCGCCTATGGTTGCCGCGAGCAGGGCTGCGTTGTTCGAGTTTGATAAGGCTGCGTGGGACGACGAAAAGCTGGAGCGCACGCTGCGTTGGCTCGGATACAGTCGGGCCGACCTGCTCTCGAAGATCGAAGGGTTGGACCATATGGCGCTCAAGTCGCGGCAAGTGGTCCAGGGCCGCACGGTCTGGGATACGCTGTGGCATATCGCAAATGCGGAGTACGGCTATATCAACAGGGTGGTGGGTCCGCTCGAAGGTATCGAATCAATAACTGACACGGAGCCTTCTAATGTGCGCGAGCGACTTGCAGCGGTGCGCGTGGTGTTCCAAAAGAAAGTGCGGGCTATACCGGAAGATAAACGCGGCGAAGTAATATTTCCAATGTGGGCCGACCACCCGGACGAGCCGTGGACATTGTCGAAAGCACTGAGAAGGGCGCTCGAACATGAGCGTGAGCATCTATTGGAGCTTTAGGCCGTCTGGTCATAGGGAATTTGCTTCTGCTCAGGGCGGGGGACAGAGACAACGAGCCGGGGCTGCCAGGTATAGACTACCATATGGCGGGCTATCAGGAAGAGGCCAAGCGACGCAGCAGCCGCCGTGCCTACTGCCACGCTGGGAGGCATCAGGACAGCTATTTCCGTGCTCAGGCCCATCACGGCGTGAGCTAGCAACATCAATATTACGCCCGCTATTGCGCCCAGCAATGCCCCGGTGCCTGCCATAACCATCACGAATGCGACACCCAGGAAGAAGATGCGAGAACCACTTATTATTCGGCTCATCTTTATCACCTTTGTAAAGTTGTTAGTTTCGGCGCAAGATTTCTTACTCTCCCGCCCCCTAGATGTCCTGGATTTCCAGATCGAGAGTTATCAGTCCTCGCAGCGTCCCATGTGCGGACTCCTACTTGCAGCCCAGGTATCTTGCAATCATCCCTAAGAGCAAGCTTCATGCCAGTGTATGCCCTTTCTGCGGCAAACTCGGCACTGATTTGTCCCAGGTGCGGAGTGTGGCTTAGAATATACCATGAAACCTGAGATTGTGCAGAAAGTGCGAAAAAGGGCCGAAGCGCGCAAGAAGGGCGGCCCGGCGGCTACCGGAGAGCTAGACCCCTGGTCCTGCGATGAGACCCCGCCTGACTTATTCTATGTTGGCCTCGAAGAGTTCAATCAGGGCAGATATTTCGAGCAGCATGAAACGCTGGAAGAACTATGGGCCTCCGAGCCGCGTCTGATCCGCCGCCTCTATCAGGGGATACTGAAGATAGGCGTCGGCTTTTACAAGCTACGTCTCGGCAGCTATCGGGGCACGGTCAATCACATCAACGGCGGCATAGCCTACCTGAAGCTCTTCGGAGATAGTTGCATGGGCGTAGACGTTGCCCGCCTCATTGGAGAAGCCGAACAAGTGCGCGACAAGGTCGTAGAGCTTGGCCCTGATCGAATGAGCGAGTTCGATTTGGATAGACTGCCGAAGGTGTGGGTTGAGCGTGAGTAGAAGACGATGGACGATGGACGATAGACGATGGTTGTTATGTCCATCGTCTATCGTCTTCTTGACGGGGCGTGCTGGCAGAGGGTATAGTACCCTTATAGAGAGATAATGGGGCGCTCGTGCGCTTTTCTTGTCGATTGGAGTGGAAATGGCTAGCACTACACCGAAGTATAATCAGCGCCTGTTGGGGGTTGGGCTGCTCGCGGGGGCCGCGTTGGGGGCGGTCTGGGTCAATTCCAAGCAGCGCCACTACGCGAAGCACGGCGCACCGAGGCTGATGGATTGGGAGCGCGTGGGCAACATCGCCAGGCAGATAATCAAAGAGGAACCGGCGGCTGCTGGTTGGCACGATACGTGGAAGGAATATTACCGGGAAATGGTGGCACGATGCTATCCCGTTATCACCGCTGAGATAGGACGCGACTTGCCTGTGCCTGTGGATAGCATCCAGGCGTTCACGCGCAGCGAGTGGATAGACGCCAATATCGCCAACTTCAAGCAGCTTTTCGAGCCGATTGAGGGCCTGTACGGGCGGATGCAGTCGGCCAGCAGCCTCAGCACGGCGCTGATGGGCGACTTCAACCAGACGATGTTGAGCGGGCAGGTGGGGATACTGTTGGGCTACCTAGCGCGTAGAGTGCTGGGTCAATACGACCTGTCGTTGCTGGGCAAGGAGACTGTGACGGCAGGCAGGTTGTATTTCGTGGAGCCGAATATCAGCGCGGTGCAGGCCGAGTTGGGGTTGGACCCAGACGATTTCCGCCTCTGGATAGCCCTGCACGAGACCACCCACGCCTACGAGTTCGAGGCTTATCCGTGGGTGCGTGAGTATTTTAATTCGATGCTCGAAACTTATTTCGGCTACCTGACCGACGACATCACGGCTGTGGCGTCGGGTATGGGTGGGCTGAGGTCAATGATTGAGAGGGCGCGCGCCAACATGAACAACGGCGATAGCTGGATTGAGATGGTGATGAGCCAGGAGCAGCGCGAACTCTTTTACAAGTTGCAGGCGCTGATGTCAATCATCGAGGGGTACAGCAACTATATCATGAACGCGGTCGGGGGGCGGCTCTTGCCTTCATATGAGACCATCAAGGAGCGCGTGGAGCAGCGGGCGACCCACCGCAGCAGCGCGGAGAAGCTGTTTATCAGGATCACTGGCCTTGCACTCAAGATGGAGCAGTACAGGCTGGGCGAGAGCTTCATAAACGCGGTGGTGGCGGAGCGGGGCGTGGCGGTAGCCAACCGCATCTGGGAAGGGCCGGAAATGCTGCCAACTATGGAGGAGCTTCGTAACCCTACAGCATGGATGGAGAGAATAGGGTGAGGGAGTAGGGTGAGGGAGTAGGGTGAGGGAGTAGCTTCCTACTCCCTGAAGTAAAGGAGTATTAAATGGACTCACAGAAAGAGCAGGATAGCGCGAATGCTGCAAAGCGTGATGTTGAGCCGATGACCGACATGACGGAACCGAGGATCTTTGTCGGCGTCACTCCGGAGGAGTTTGAGGAGCAGGCGCATGTGGAGATGCACCAGCGTGGTCGCCGTCATGACAGTTCTCAGCATGTGGACCTCAGTGCAGAGGATTACACGCCGGAGGAGATAGCCCGGATGATGGGCACGAGCCTTGAGGTGGTAATGCACGCGGTGTGGCAGGGCGAACTGAAAGCGGAGAAGAAGGGCCGCGACGTGGTCTGCATCCAGCACGCGGATGTGACGGACTGGCTGCGGCGGCGAGGACCGGGCGTTTGAATTGCGGATTGCGGACTAGTGAAGATTGAAGATTGAAAGCGGAGCATACAATGCAACCTAATATTCCGCAATCCGCAATCCGCAATCCGCAATCAGAGCATCATGTGTATCGCAAGCGCATACGTGGAGTTAGGATGCGCTGGTTTGGGAGCGGGTGCGTCCTGGGCGTGGTGGTGGGGGTGTTTATTACGCTGCTCGCTTCGGCGCTGGTGGTTACGCAGATGCCTGCGGTCGTGCAGAGCTTCACGGGCCAGCCTGACGTGGCGGTGGTTATAGGGGAGAGCTATCTGAACCGCGAGGCGGCTAACAGGATAAACGGCTCTTATCCAACGGGGGTGTCGAGTATCACGTTGACGGGCGCTAACATTGACCTCAAGCCTGAGAACCGCATGGATTTGCAGGCGATGTTCCATGTGGACGCAGGGATCGCTAATTTCCAGATAAGCGCCGGGGCCAGGAACGAGTTGACGGTGCAGGGCGGCAAGCTGGCTATTGGGATGGTTGGCGAGCCGCAGTTGGGCAACCTCAATCTCCCTCTCAACCTCTTACCGTTCAATCTGAACGACCGAATAAAGCAGGCTATTGACAAGGTAAACAACGACCTGCTGATCTCCGAGATAAACAAGTCACTCGAGTCGGGCTTTGGTAGCTCTCAGTTCTCGGTGCAGGGGGTGACGACGGATGAGAGTGGGATGACGATAAGGCTGCAACGCGGGAAGTGAGATGTAGCCACTATAGATTAGACTACGTCGCGTGAAATTAGAATGCGCGAAGTGTTGCCTTTCGGTAGCGTGGGTGCTATACTGAGGGTGGTGTTCTTCGTCGCCTGGTGGTTTGCTTATTATTCCTCGTTTACCGGGCGTTGTCTGTTCGCGTCTTAGCTTTCAGCGATGGGGCTGGAGGGGTGTGTTATGAAGGGTGTTTTGTTCGCGTGTTTGGGGTTGGGTCTGTTGGTGGTGTTTTTGAGTGTGGCGGTGTCGGGGGAGGATGCGGGGGCCTTGGCTCGTGTGCCTGCGGTGACTGTGAGCGCAACAGCCACCAACACTGCGACTGTGACTTGGACTGGCACTCCTCCTGCTCTTACCGGAACGCCAACAGCTACACCTACTAACACACATACAGCAACATCTACAGGTACTCCTCCAACTATTACGCCGACCCCAGTAGATACAGCAACTAACACTCGCACAGCTACGTTTACTGGCACTCCACCAACGCTCACAGGAACATATACAGTTACGGTGACCAACACACCCACCATTACCAACACCCCTGATGCTTGCGCTCCTGTGTGGTCTGGAATCTCAAGCCCCAACGTGGGTACGGGTAACCGCCTCAACGGATTAACGGTGGTATCTACCAACGATGTATGGGCCGTTGGGTATTACTCCAATGGTGGTACATACCAGACACTTATAGAGCACTGGGACGGTACTTCGTGGTCGGTAGTACCCAGTCCTGGTGGGGGCAGTAATGCTAATCTCCTATATGGAGTAGCAGCGGTATCAAACAACGACGTATGGGCTGTAGGGTTATTTACGACCGACATTTACGAGACATTAGTGGAGCACTGGGACGGCAGCACATGGTCTGTCGTGCCCAGCCCCAATGAGGGTACGAGCGATAACCGCCTATATGGAGTAGCGGCAGTATCAAATAACGATGTATGGGCCGTAGGCTATTATTCCACTAACGCATACCAGACACTGGTAGAGCATTGGGACGGCACATCGTGGTCTGTCGTGCCCAGCCCCAACCTGGGAACTAGCTATATCTACCTCAATGGAGTAGCGGCGGTATCAAACAACGATGTATGGGCTGTAGGGTATTATTACAACAGCAGCAATAAGTACGCGACCCTGGTGGAGCACTGGAACGGCAATCAGTGGAGCGTAGTGACGAGTCCTAATGGGGGCACGGGCGATAACTACCTTACCGCAGTAGCAGCGGTATCTACCAACGATATATGGGCCGTTGGGTATTCATACCAGACATTGCTAGAACACTGGGATGGTACTCAGTGGAGTGTGGTGGTTCCATTTGATTATTACGGCCTTTATGGAGTAGCGGCGGTATCAAGCAATAACGTGTGGGCTGTGGGGTGGAGGTATGGTTACAACCGAACCGTAGTAGGGCACTACGAGCCGCCATGCGTCCCCACTAGCACGTCTACCATTACACCCACTAACACTTCTACGCCCACCAACACTGCAACTTCTACTGCAACTCGAACCCCAACGCCTGAACTTGTTGGACATACTATTTGGCAGGGCGTATTACCCCAACCCAACGCCCGCCAGCAACAGCCAATCACCCTTACCCTAAAGCTAGGCACTACCGAGGTAAACTATCCGAGCCAGAGCACCGACGCTAGCGGGTTCTTCACTGTGTCTTTGGGGAGCCTGCCTGCTGGGGCGTATGAGTGGAGGGCGAAGGGGGCGAAGTACCTGGCTGGTTCGGGTGTGGTCAATCTGGTGGGTGCGCCGAGCACGCAGGTGGAGATGGGGTTGATGAGGGCCGGGGATGCCAACAACGACAACCTGGTTAGTGTTGCTGATGCCAATATTATGAGGCGCACGTTTGGGTTGTGTATTGGGGATGTTGGTTATGACGCTCGTGGGGACTTCGATAACAGCAACTGCGTTAGCGTTG
>JBBQIC010000030.1:0-18843 GCA_038324555.1 Chloroflexia bacterium | reverse complement strand
GTATGAATTTTTCGGTACCGCGTGGTGGGCCGTGCCTACACCTTACTTCTGGCTCGTTGCCCAGTCAATGCGCCTCTTTGGAGACAACCTCGCGGGAGAGCGCATGATACACGCTATTGCCGGTATTCTGACCGTCTGGCTCACTTACAGGATAGGTCGCGTCGTCTGGTCCCCGCGTGTTGGGCTTGTGGCTGCGGCCCTGCTGGCTGTATCCGACTTCGCAATACAGTTCAGCCGCACGGCGGGTGAGAGCACAATCAGCATCCTCACCTGGACGGCCTGTTTCTACTTCCTCTATCGCGGGTTGAAAACGATGCGTCCTGTGGATTTCGCGTTGAGCGGGCTTGCCGGGGGACTGACGATGTATGGCTACGCATCGGGCAAACTCTTGCCCGTCTTCCTGGCGGCGGCGAGCCTCTACCTGCTCGTGCGCTGGGGGATAAAAGGCATCAGGCGCTATTTCCCCAGGCTCGCGCTCATGGCTCTCACGGCGTTACTCACCTTCGCGCCAAGCGGGCTTTATTTTTGGCAGCGCCAGGACCTCTTTAGCGCCCGGTTCAACAACGTGTCCATATTCGCACAGGGCCAGCCCATCCTGGCAACCTACCACACAGATAACTGGGCTGTGGCTATTTTCGAGCAATTGAAGATCGTGTATCAGGCTTTCGACATCGGGCACGAGCTAGGTCCTTTTTACCCGACGAATGAGCCGGTCCTGCCCATACTCTGGGCGGCCCTATGGCTGCTCGGCTCGGCCTACCTGGTATGGCGGGTGACCGATGCGCGCTACGCCATCCTGGGTATATGGATATTGAGCGGACTGGCAGGCTCGGCGCTCACCGTTGGCGCGCCCACTCTGCAACGTGTGGCAGGTATGGTTCCGGCCCTGGGTCTGGTTCCCGCGCTCTATCTCGATAGGATGGCAAGCGGTTTCGGAATACCAAAGTTAAGGTTGCGTGAGGCATGGCGTCCCCGCCTCCTTCGTGCCGCCGCGAACGTGGCTATCGTCGTGCTCGTGGTCGCCCTCGCCGCGCAGACAATCCCCTTCTATTTCGGTACTTACGCGCCGAAGGCTATCTACGGGGAATACGCGCTGGCTGGACGCTATGCTGAGAAGTTAGACCCCGCGAAAGACAAGATTTACGAGTCGGACCTACCTATACTCCTGGGCACCGATTCGCCTACCCTTTTCATGGCAAACAACGTCAGCGTAAGCGAAGTTGACCTGGGCGAAGAGATACCGATAGTGCAGGACGGGGGCAAGAACGTCCACTTCCTCACTTTCCCCTCCGGCGACCCTACATCGGGCGCTGTGCATGACTACTACCCAGGCGGCGCTCTCCAGCAACTCAAGCGGGCTGATGGCTCGCCCTTCATTGACGCCTATCGCGTAAGCCACGAAGAGATCGAAGCCCACAGGCACACATTTGTTACCTACCGCTCCGCCGACGGCACCCAGGTGCAGCGAGTCGAGGCGCGCCTCGGTATGGCGCAGGCGGTCGGTGATGGCCCTGCGTTGAGCCTGCCCCCTGACGTTACTTACCCGGTGTCAGTGGAGTGGCAAGGGGGGTTGATCGCGCCTGCTTACGGGCTTTACCGATTCGTCTTGAAAGCGCCCGCCGATACGGTATTGGAGATAGACGGTCACACGGCGCTCACTGTCGAAGCAACGTCGAATGCGCCTCAGACTACGCCGGTGGCGCTCGCCAGGGGTACGCATCGGGTCCGTTTGCAGGGCGCTCTCACCAACGCAAATAGCCGGATCGAATTGTACTGGGGCGTGGCGGGCGGGCCTACAAACCCTGTTGCGCACCAGTACCTGTGGGACGGCGTGCAAGGGGACCTGTACGGCCAGATATACCTTGGACAAGGCAACAACGAATGGATGACCGCCGACAGCGTAGACATGACGGGTACGCCCAACGTGATAGAGCGGCGCGACTCTATCTTACGCTGGGCTAATGTCAACAGGGCTATGGATTGGAACACCTATTTCCTGGGCATCTGGCGGGGCACGGCCCAGGTAGACGTGGCGGGTGATTACACCTTCGACCCGCAAGGCGAGCCTGCCGTATCGGTGTGGGTTGACGGCAAGCTGATAGGGGCAAGCCAGATTCCAGGGGTCGCCGCCCAATTGCCCGCGAAAGTGCGGCTTGAAGCGGGGCCTCATACCGTGGAGTTCCGTGTTCAAGGTCAGCGCGATAACTCCAGGCTCGCCGTATACTGGCAACTGCCCGATGGGACGCGCCAACTCTTTTCGACAACGGCTCTGGCCCCTTCCGATGAGGGCGCGTGGAGGCCCGGCGGGCAAACCGAGCCTCCCACGCTTCCCCCACATCAACTTGCGCTCAACGGAGCACCCACACGTCTCAACGTGGAACGGGTGATCGTAGGCTCTCCCCGTTGGGCGGACACCCGCAGCATAGGGGTTTTCGCTGACGGCAGCGTAGCTATTGGGGACGGTACACACCTTGGCCTGTCCGTACTCAATCCATCGGGCGATACGCTGGCAGTCTCCGGCAACGTCACCAGCACAGATGTGACGACCAACACCTATAGCGACGTGGCAGTTGACAAGGACGGCACGATAGCCGCGCTGGACCAGGCGGTAGGCGACATCCAGCTTTTCAAGGTCGTGGGGTCGCAGTTGATCCGGGGGAGTCGCTTCCACCCGGGGCTGCACAATCCGAAGGGGCTTGCATGGGGGCCGGACGGCAAGATATACGTCGCCGACACCGGAGCGAGCAGAATTGTGCGCGTGGACCGCACCGGAAAGATTGAGGTCCTCGCAACCCAGGAGGACCCGCTTGACGGCATCCACGAACGCCTAGAACAGCCCCTCGACGTTGCGGTGGCTCCAGATGGCGCCATTTACGTGGCCGATGTGCGGCGCGTCAGGAAGTTAGACAGCATCGGACGCTTTGTTGCCGAGTATTCTGCACCTACCACGAATGACACCCTGGCTACTCACCTGGCTCTTTGGAACAACCTCGTCGTGGTGAGTAACCCATTGGCGAAGTCGGTCATGCTCCTCGACTCGTCAACGGGCCTCGTGAGCACGCCCCAACTGACCGGCGCATCGGATTTTGACCATCCCACAGGCGTGGCTGTTGACAGCAGCGGACGGCTCTACGTTTTTGACACGGGCAACAACCGGATCATGGTCCTGAGCAAGAGGTAAAACCTTGACAAATGTTCTAATTTAGGTGTATAAATGTGGTAGGATGTGGAAATCTCTGCGTGTCACACCTTCCCTGGTTATTTGGGAAACCTATATTGCTACAACAGGTAAATAGGACGTAAATGTGGGTAAAAGTGCCCTAAAACTGGAAATGGTGAGGCTCGACATGGACGAACTTAAAATGACACAAATGAACGAGAATAACTGGATATTTGAGTTCACCAATAAACCTAGCAACGACTTGTTGCGTGAGTTGATTCTGTATATTGCCGACCAATGTATTGAAGACAAAACATTTGGTGTAACGAAATTGAATAAGATTCTATATTTTGCAGACTTTATGTCGTATGCAAAATATGGTGAGCCGATAACGGGAACGCCTTATATCAGATTGCCAAAAGGTCCAGTTCCAGAACAAATGACATCTGTTCGGAAGCAAATGGTAGCAGACGAGGAGATCTTTATTCGCAATCAGGACTATTTTGGGTTTGACCAAAAGCGTGTTATAGCGTTGAGGGAAGCAAAACTTGATGGATTCAAGTCGCGGGACATAGCTATGGTAGACCATGTTATCCAGACGTTGGCTGACCGAAGCGCTTCTGAGGTGAGCGAACGTTCACATGGACGCGCTTGGAGAGCTGCTGGGAATGGTGAGCGAATACCGTACAATGCTGCGTTCCTGTCGGATGAAGGTATTACTGAGGAAGACCGTGCTATAACAAGGGAGATTTTCCCTCAATACAAATAAGTAGGTTTTGCAAAGGTAGGTACACAAACAAATGCTTTTCACGCTCGCAGAGGAACCCAATTATGCGAGGCAGGCACAACAGATTGATGACATCCAAAGATTAGATGAAGCGCTTAGTGGCCTACACTGGGCGTTAGCCAATAACCCGGAAGCCTTTGACATAGTGATACCTTCCGAACCGCCCATCTATCTAGCCAAAACAGATAGGAGAACTTGGAGCGGCGGCGTAATCCCCAGACTAAGAATCTGGTTTAGGATTGAGTATAGAAGTAGAAAAGTAATTCTGATGGCGATACAGCCAGAAAGTATAGAAGACATAACCTAGCATAAATAAAGCCTGCTCCAAAAGCAGGCTTTATTTATGCTAGGTTATATTTCCAGAAGACAGGTGCTATATCAAATTCATAATTGTCGGTGGTGGCCCGAAAGGTCATGATTACCCTATCCGCGTTGTAACGTTCGCCATAACGCAGCAAATATAAGCGCAAGCGCCACGAAAAGTATAGTCTCAGGGGGTACGCCGCCACCCTGCAAGCCAAGCCCGAGTTGGAAAAGCGCCGCTAAAAGGCAGGCTATAGAGACCGCGCCCGCCATGCGCGCAGGATTATGCCCGCTCATCAACGCAGGTTGTCACCGTTCGTCTTCCAGGTGTTCGGATATGGACACGCCCGCTTCGGCCAGCGCGAGGCGCAACAGCCCGAGCGACAACAGAGCGCACTTCATCCGCGCGTAGCTTACTTCGATCCCCAGGTTGTCGAGAATATCCTGGCGGGTGGTTCCGGCAAGCTCGGTCAACGGCTTGCCGATAATACCCTCGGTCAGCATAGAGGCCGACGCCTGGCTGATGGCGCAGCCTCGCCCACCGAAGGCCACGCTCTCCACCACACCATCCTTGATCTTGAGGTCCATCGAGAGCTTGTCCCCACAAAGCGGGTTATTCGCCTCGACGTGTATATCAGGCTCGTCCAACGTCCCGTAATTTCGGGGGTTCTTATAGTGGTCTATGATTTCTTCTTTATATATTGAGTCCATATCTACTATAGTATAGCAGGTAGCTTCCACCAATAAGCGGGACTAGCCTTTTTCTTTTCTTCGGATTTTGGCCCGAAGAAAAAGAAAATCCCATTGTGCTTGCCCGCCATTTGCCCCTGTGATATAATGCGCACAATAGCGGCCCGGCGCGCTATTGCAGGGCGGGGCCGCACGGCACACATCAAGAATGTCGGGGAAGACACACCTAAGTACAAGGGGGCGACATACGTGAAAATCAGCGAAATCATGATTGACAAGCCTCCCGTGGTAACACGCGACGACACTATCTCGCAAGCCGCACGGGCTATAGACGAACTACACTCATCGCTTGTCCCTGTGGTGGATAGCCACGCCTCCAAGCACGTCGTAGGCGTAATCACCGACAAGGATGTCATGCGCTGTACAGCCTCCGGCGATAACCCTGCCGAGTGCTATGTCAGCAAATACATGGAAAGCAGCTACGAGACCGTGCATGTAGACGCCGACGTTGAGACAGCCCTCGCCGAAGTGCCTGCCGAAGCCAGCGCGCCCCATGGCGACACAGGCACAGGCACCGGTGCAGGCGACGGAGGCGGCGGTGGGCTGATGGGGCGGCGACCTGTCGTGGTTGTAGATGACGACAGGCGGGTGGTTGGCCTGGTCACGCGCCCCCACCTGGACATGGATATTGCCCAGACCCAGTCCGGGCAGGTTGTGTCGGCTCGTGCGGAGACCATGCAACTCGTCTGGCGCTGCACCGACTGCGGCTACCTCCTCACCAGGGCCGAGAACCTCCCCGACCAGTGCCCCGACTGCGGCGCTCCCAAAGAACACTTCGTACTCGTCACGGAAGATTGAGTAGGAGTCGGGAATCAGGAGTCGGGAGCCAACACTCAGTCTAAGATTGGTAACCAACTCCCGATTCCCGACTCCTGATTCCCGACTCCTATGCACAACTCAGGCTTCAAATTCATTGACCTCCCCACTGCTGCGGAACGGCTGGGAACAACCCGCAACGAGTTGCTGCGCTGGGTCGCCGAAGGGCGCATCAAGCCCTTTAGCGGCGGCGGACAACAAAGCGTCTTTCGCGCAAGCGATGTCGAGAAGCTTGTCGCACAGCTTGGCCCCAGTGCTGCTGACCAGTCACCAGATATGCCCCCCGATGTAGTCAACGCCGCGCCCGAAACAGCCGCTACGACACGCACCCGCCGCAGGGACGCTATAAAATTGGTCGGTACCCGTATAAGCATGGATTCTCGCTGGGCCGAAATCAGCGAGAAAGACGTTCTTACCTGGTTGGACGCCCTGGAACCTGTGCAGTTCGAGCGTGTGCGCAACGTCGCTACATTGGCGATAGATAGTCTCCAACGTCTGCTCACTATGCTGGACGAGCACGAACGAAAGCTAAACGCCGGGAAAGGCCCGGAGCAATATTAGACATGGCCCAGTTCTACACAGTCGCCGAGGCTAACGCTCTGCTGCCCGAATTGACAAGCTTGCTGGAAAACATGCGCTCTCACGGTGAGCAACTCGCGTCGCTGCAAGGAAAACAGGTCGGGACGCTGAAGAAGATGAGAGGCAACGGCCACCACGACCCAAGCGAAGACGCCATGATGGGAAGGCTGGTCCAGGACCTCGAAGAGGGCTTGCGCAAGGGCATCGCACAGCTTGCCGAGTGGGGCATACAGCTAAAAGACCTGGCAACCGGCCTGGTAGACTTCCCCGCGCTCAGAGAGGAGCGCACCGTCTTCTTGTGCTGGCAGCTAGGCGAGCCGGAGGTAGCCTTCTGGCACGAAACCACTACCGGCATCGCCGGACGCCAACCCCTCGATAATACAATGCAGTAGGCTTGGGGGACTACTCCGTGCCTGCCCTCTCTCCTTACCACCCAAACATCCTGGTACGCGAACAGGGCAGGCACGGAGTAGTCCCCCAAGCCTACGTCTCAACTCTTACAAAAAGGAAAGAATTATGTTAGACAACGCGACAGCAAAGAAAGTACTCAGGATGTTCACCTACGGCATGTACGTTGTCACCACATCGGACGGCGATGACCTGGGAGCCTTTACCGCAGACTGGGTTACGCAGGTGTCCTTCGAGCCGAGGTTGATAGCTATATCGGTCGAGCAAGACGCGCACTCGTTGGGCGTGCTCCGTAAGAGCGGTGTGTTCGCGGTCAACGTTCTCGAAACGGGGCAGCGAGAGCTCGCGGGGCAGTTCGGCAGGTCTACCGCCAAAGTTGGTAACAAACTCGAAAACTACCAGTACACAAAAGGCAGCGCCGGCTCGCCCCTCCTAGCCGAAGCCCTGGGAGCCGTAGAGTGCCGAGTTATACAGGAGCACACAGTGGGTGACCATATCCTCTTCATAGGTGAGGTAGTGGACGCCCACCTCAACCGCGAAGGCGAACCCCTCACTATGAAGGAGACAGGCTTCCGGTATAGCGGGTAATAAAATTGGCTGCTTGATTGGCATCTAATTTTATTACATGCGCTGCCGCAACGCTTCGTAAAGAGCGATAGAACCCGCCACAGAGGCGTTCAACGATTCCACCTTACCGCGCATCGGCAGAGCAATCGCCCCATCGCAGCGTTCGCGCACCAGGCGTCCAACTCCCTGCCCCTCCGACCCTACCACCAGGGCAATTGGGCCGCGCAAATCGGCTTCAGTGTGCAAAGTAGCCCCAGGCTCTGCTTGCAGCGCGTACACCCACAGACCCGCTTCTTGCAGTTCTCCAATAACACGAGGTAGATTATTTGCGAGGCATACTTGCAGATGCTCTACCGCACCCGATGAGGCATTTACAACAGCAGGGGTTACTTCCACCTGGCGGCGGTCGAGCATCACTACGGCGGTGACGCCCACGGCTTCTGCGGAGCGCAGCAGTGTGCCGAAATTCTGCGGGTCTTGTATAGAGTCGAGCGCCAATACCAGGGAGGCTGGACCTGTCTGGCGGCACATCTCAACCACATCAGATAGCGAAGCATATGGGAAAGTAGATACCTCTGCCGCCACCCCCTGGTGATGGTGTCCAACGTGCGTTACCGCATCCAACCGTGCAGCAGGCGCTCGCTCAATAGGCACGCCCGCCTCTCGCGCCGCCTCCTCAATTGTCACTAGCCTGCCCGCCTGCCCCCCACCCGATTTCTGACCCTTAGCTCCCTCCGAAACAAACACACGGAACACTTTACGACGGCCAGCCCTCAAAGTTTCCTCAACTGCGTGTCTACCGTAAAGCCATTCGGGCAAGTGTGCTCCTCATACATAGGGTGAGGGAGTAGGAATAAAGACTACTCCCTCACCCTATTCCCTCACCCTATTCAGTTGACGTAGAACTGTCCTTCTTCGGCGGAGACTCGCTGTTGCCTTCGCTCTTCGCCGAAGACTCGCCTCCACTTTCGCTCTTCGTATCGCTTTTGCCTTTTTCGGCTTTCCCACTTGAAGCATCGCCTTCACCTGATCCACTCGACTTACGGCTATCATTGATGTACCAACCGGAACCCTTGAAGATAATGCCCACCGGCTGCATCACGCGCCTTATCGGCCCACCCCCACAATTGACGCACTCGGTCAAAGGCTCCGCAGTGATGGATTGCATTTTATCAAACCGCTTTCCACAATTACTACATTCATACTCGTATATCGGCATGTAAACCTCGTCGCTAAAGACTCTTACCACGAATTATAGTCCTTCATGTTTAGTACAGCAACCACACGAACGACGGTAAGGTTCAGATAAAGGGTATGAAAGATACAATCGTAGGGGCAGGCCCCTGTGCCATCTGTTCCAACTAATTCAATATTGACACGCGAAACAGGGCGGTTTCTTGCTGATTTGGTGCGTGTTGCCGACAAGCCAGGATGCGGCGAGCAGAGTCTTTGCCTGCCCTACATCCCGCTTCCACGCCTGTTGGCAGCGAATTAGTTGGAACAGATGGCCCCTGTGCCTGCCCCTACGATTGTATCTTTCATACCCTTTATCTGAATATTTAGTGATTGCCCACAGCTTTAGCCGCCTTACAGGACTCGTGGATTGGCTTGCAAATACCGCCAAAGAGAATATAATGTTAGAAATTGTGGAAAAAGTGGCAAAAAGTGGGGAAAAGTGGGGAAAGCTGTGGATAACCAATGTTCTTAGGGCGTTTCGAGCACTCAGTGGACAACAAGGGGCGAGTGGCGGTGCCTGCTCGCTTTCGAGGTGAGTTGGCGGGTGAACTAATCATCACGCGCGGCAACGACCGCTGCCTCTACTTGTTCACCCAAGAAGCGTGGGAGCCTCTAGCTGCCAAACTCAACGCCCTGCCCACCGGCGACGCCGACGCCCGCAACTTGCGCCGGGCAGTGTTCTCCGCCGCCGAGCCGGTGGAAATAGACAAACAGGGGCGCATAATGATACCCGACCACCTGCGCCAGTACTCAGGCATCAACGGCAACGTCGCCATAATCGGTCTCGGCTCTTACATAGAACTTTGGGACCAGCAATCCTGGACCGCCCTCGACAGCAACATCGAAGAGAACGTAGACGTTATTTCGTCGCACCTGGCGGGACAATACTGAGGATTGCGGATTGCAGATTGCGGATTGCGGATTAAGTAAGAACATCGGGCTAAAGAAGACCTTTGGGACCCTGGATTGGGGTTACCGGTGTGAATGAAGAAATCCGCAATCCGCAATCCGCAATCCGCATTCCCCACATTCCCGTCCTGCTTGGTGAGGTGATCGAGGGTTTGCAAGTGCGCCCGGGCGGCGTCTATATAGACGCTACTGTGGGCGCGGGGGGACATTCGGCTGCTATCATGTCGCGTGCGGAGGGCGGAAGACTGCTCGGACTGGATACCGATCCGACTGCGTTGGGGTTGGTGGCTGAACGGTTGAGTAACTATATAGAGCAAGGGCAAGTACAGTTGATCCGCGCCAATTTCGAGCAGTTGGAAGAGAGCGCCACGTCAGAGGGCTTTGACCAGGTGGATGGAGTGCTATTTGACCTGGGAGTGTCTTCTATGCAGCTTGATACGCCGGAACGGGGCTTTTCTTTCCGCACAGAAGGCCCTCTCGATATGCGCCTCGATCCACAAGGCGATGTTACCGCAGCCGATCTCGTCAACAGCCTGCCGGAGGGCGAACTCGCAGACTTGATCTACAAGTATGGAGAGGAGCCAGCATCGCGCCGAATAGCCCGCCGCATCGTGGAAGAGCGCGCCAGAGCGCCCATAACCACCACGAGCCAACTTGCAAACATAGTTTCACGCGCGCTGGGCGGCAGAGTAGCGGGCCGCACTCGTAACCCCATCCATCCGGCGACAAAGACGTTCCAGGCTCTGCGCATAGCAGTCAACCGAGAACTAGATGTGCTCGAAAGAGGACTGGAAGCCGCCGTGAATTTGCTAAGGCCTGGAGGCCGTCTGGCCGTAATCTCCTTCCATTCGTTGGAAGACCGCGCCGTAAAGCAATTCATCCGTCAAGCCCAAAAAGGCTGTATCTGCCCGCCCGAATATCCGGTATGCGTCTGCGGGCGGCAGCCCACGTTAAAGGCAATAAATGCAAAACCAATCGAAGCGACCCAGGAAGAAGCCCAAGCCAACCCGCGCAGCCGAAGCGCAAAGCTGCGGGTGGCGGAGAGGACGTGAAACGTGAAACGTGAAACGTGATTATCTCAATTCACGCATCACGCATCACGTTTCACGTTTCACGTTCTATGCCCAACCAACGTAAAACCCAGGCCCAGGCTTTGTCGGTAAACCGACGCAAGGTAGCGCCTCATCTGCGGGTGGCGCCTCGGAGCGTGATGTCCTCTGCGGAGCAGTCGGTGGCGAACATGCGTCCTCGGTTTCTGCGCAATGTGGATTTTCACCCTGCGCTATATTTGTTTATTGGAGTGGCGGCTCTCACTATCGTCGCGTTTATCTACCTGGCTCAGGTGAACGCTGTGGGCAACACCAACTATACGTTGCAGGAAGCCCAGGGCGAACACGCACAATTGCAGCAGCAAAAGCAGAACCTTCAGCTTCAAATAGCCCGCACCCAATCTCTGACCAACATAGAGAAGGCGGCCCGCGACCGGCTCCACATGGTGCCCATTGGCGACAAATATGAGTATCTGCCCGTCGCGCCAGGGCCGATGCAGGTTATGCAAGCGACTACGCCTACTCCGTTAGCAGGGGCCGGGAGTCAGGAGTTGGGAATCGGGCAGGCCGTCCCTGCTCCGTAACTGAGAGGCCATTCATGGTGCAAAACACGCTCAATCAGAGGGCGCAACAGGCAGCGCGACGTCGCAGGCTCGACAATTGGAGGCTGTGGTCGGTGCTTGCTATCTTCGTGCTCTTTGGCCTTTATAACAGTAGCACCCTGTTCTCCTTGCAGGTTTTGCAGTACAACGTGCTCTCAGACAAAGCTGAGGTTCGCATCCGGTGGAAAGACGTGCTACCCCCCGCTCGTGGGCTGATTTATGACTCGCGTGGGCAATTGCTGGCGGGCAACACCACGGCCCAGGACGTGTACGTGGACAAGACACACTCGGACGACCTGAACCTGCACGAAATCTGCGACTTGCTCGCGCCCGCATTGCGCCAGGACGCGGGCGACATGTTCAGTCGTCTCAAGAACGCAGACGGAACTAACATCCGGGTCGCCAGCTTTATTGACGACGCTACAGCCGCTAAAATCCATCAACTGATAGATAATCACCAGAAGTCGCTGCGGTACAAAGTAAGCTTTGAACCGACGCCCAAGCGGCAATATCCGGGCGACACCCTGGCTGCCTCGGCGCTTGGTTTCACTGACCACGAAAACCAGGGGCATTACGGCGTGGAGGAGTTTTACAACTCCAAATTGGCGGGCAAGGCGGGCTGGATCCTTGCCGAGCACGACGCCGAGGGTCGCCCGCTCGTCTTCCAACAGCCCCAGATGGAGCCTGCCGAAGACGGCTCCGACCTCGTGCTGACGATAGACAGTGCCGTTCAATACATGGCTGAACGCGAATTGAAGAACTCGCTGGAAGAGTACAAGGCCGAGAGCGGGTATATCGTTGTACAGGATCCCAACACGGGCGGTATTCTGGCATTAGCGAACACACCGGCTTTCAACCCCAACGACTTCAACAAATACACCGACTACGGGCTGTTCAAGAACCCCGTCGTCAACGACGTGCGCGAACCCGGCTCTACAATGAAGATACTCACCTACTCCTCATCTATTGACGGTGGGGCAATCACTCCTGATACAAGCTTTTATTGCAATGGCTATATGACCAAGTACGGCTGGACAATCTGGAACGCCACGCGCACCGCCTACGGCCAGGAGACGATGAGGCAGGGATTGGGGCGCTCGGACAACATAGCTTCCATGTTCGCCGCCGAGAAGTTGGGGCAGGACAAGTATTACGATTACGTAAAATCGTTCGGCATCGGCAAGCGCACGGGCATAGATTTAGCGGGCGAAGTCGCGGGCCTGATCACCTACCCCGACGACGAGAACTTCAGCCCCATCAACCTGTACACTAACTCCTTCGGCCAGGGTGTTGCCACCACGCCCATCCAGCTACTCACAGCCGTATCAGCCGTTGCCAACGGCGGTACGTTACTCAAGCCGCACGTTATGAAGCAGATCACGAAGGACGGTAAGGTGACAGACACTTTCGAGACCCAGCAGATACGCCGCGTCATCAAACCAGAGACCGCCTCTCAGATAGCCGATATGCTTGCCTACGGCGTAGAGCACAAGATGGTGGCGCGCTTTGCAGCCGTCCCAGGCTACCACGTATCGGTCAAAACTGGCACGGCGCAGCTGGTCGAAGACGGCAAGTACACAGGCAACGGTTCGTTCGCCTCCGCGATGGGTTTTGCGCCCTCTCACGGAGCCAGGTTCACCCTCTATATCGGCATACTCAACCCCAGGACCAGCCAGTGGGGCGAAAACACCGCATCGAGGTCGTGGGGCCGCCTCGCCAAAGAACTCCTCATGTACATGAAGGCCCAGCCCACCGAGCCGCTGGCAACGCCCACGCCATAATGGTATAATTTAGTAACTCGCCTTACGCAGGCTCTTGAAGGGAAGGAATACGCCAACCCGTGTCATTCTGAGCAGAGCGAAGAATCTCGTCGCGGGCCTGTATGCTTGGGTACGATGCAGTCTCTAACACCTGAGTAAGCGACGAGATTCTTCGCTGCGGCTGCTTTGAAAATAGAAAAGGGCGAACCCGTAGGGGCGCACGGCCGTGCGCCCCTACACATGTAGCAACGCTATCTGGGCGGCAATATCTCAGCGCCTGATAGAATTGTGTTTCTGTTGGTAACAAGTCTTTAGCAATCACTGGATGCTGTTGCAACACAAGCAAAATGCGTAAGAGTTCAGAGTTGGGGTAGATGAAAACTCGTAGGCTTGGGGGACTACTCTGTGCCTGCCCTGGTGGTTTACCGTCAATATGATATTGGTGGCGAATTGTTGGGTCGTGCCTAAAACGTCATGGATACTGGTTCAGATTAAGCATCTGCCAAACACTGGTCAAGCACCGGAAACCAATTCGCTACCAATATCAATATTCGGGTACGCCAACAAGGGCAGGCACAGAGACCTGCCCCTACGCGGGCACTTCTATTCTGAACACTTACCAAAATGCTTCAAAGCATTTTGGTCATGAACGAGTAGATACATCGGCACACCAGAAACACCTTGCGATTTGGTAAACTTGTGTGGAGGGCGCAATCCAAAATCCGCAAAGTTTCGTTGGTAGAATGAACCTGAATTACTCTTGCAGCCTAGAGGAGACCTATGTATAGCCCGCCTCGTAGTCGTCGTCGCCCATCGCACCTGGTAGTTATGGTCGCCCTGTTCGCGCCTCTGCTATTAGTTGGGGCGCTGCTCCCTAACATCGGCCAACTTAGCGCCGCAGCGCGCAACACTAAACCACTGCGCCTCACCAGTCCGAACAGACCTGCGTCCTTTACCAGTCCACTCGCCATCCCGCCCGTGCTTACCGGCGCGAACATAACCCTCCAGGCAACCGAAGCAGACATCCCACTTCTAAGCGGAACTCCCACACGAATGTGGACCTACAACGGCGTGTTCCCCGGCCCCACGATCCACCAAACGAGCGGCCAGACCACGCATCTTACCTTTGTCAACAACCTTCCCGCCGCAGGCAGCCTCAGCTTGCACCATCATGGCAGCCACTCCACAGGGGAAAGCGACGGCCAGCCCGAAACTTATCTGGTAGCGCCAGGAGCCTCCTACACCTATGTCTATACCGGCACCGAAGATGGAGCCAACGCACGCGGAGCGATGCACTGGTACCACGACCATCGAATGGACATGACGGGCCATAACGTTTGGATGGGCCTCGCGGGCATGTATATCGTAGACGACCCAGCCGACCCACAAACGCTGCCTTCCGGCCAGTTCGACGTACCTCTCATGGTCATGGACCGCGCATTCGACTCTAACAATCAACTCGTCTACGTCTTCGACCAGAATGGCATACAGGGCGACCAGATGCTTGTGAACGGCGTTATCCAGCCCTATTTTGAGGTGGCAGACCGCAAGTACCGCCTCCGCGTCCTGAACGCCTCTAACTTCAGCGACATAGACCTTGCCCTTAGCAACGGCCAGCCAATGATCCAGGTGGGCACAGAGTCGGGCCTCCTACCCGCGCCCGTCTCTCGCCAACACATTGTGCTTGGACCTGCCGAGCGCGCCGACATCATCGTTGATTTTGCGGGTCTGTATGGTCAGAACATCACCTTGCTCAATCTCGCGGGGCAGCAAAGTACATCAGAGATTATGCAGTTCCGCGTAAACAGTCACGTCACGGACGACAGTTCGGTTCCGTCTACCCTTCGCCCATTGCCCGACCTAGGTACTCCCGTAGTGACGCGCACCTTTGCGTTCGGACATACGGACGGGCATTGGACAGTCAACGGGCTTACTTACGACCCCAACCGCGTGGACGCTCAACCCGTGCTGGGGACCACCGAAAGATGGATATTGCAGAATATTACGGGCGAATGGCATCACGTTATCCATATCCACCTTACGAACCACCAGATCATCTCCCGTAATGGCGTGCCCGCCGAGCCTTACGAAGCGATGAAGGAAAGCTGGTATCTCAATCCCGGCGACACGGTAGAACTCCTCATCAAGTTCAGCGATTACACAGGCTTGTACGTGTTCCACTGCCACCTGCTCGAACATGAAGACGATAGCATGATGGGCCAGTTCGAGGTAGTTGCCGCCGCGCCCACGACCACCCCCACCCAAACAACCACCAACACCCCTACCAATACGCTAACGCCGACCTATACCCGGACCCCGACGAGCCTACCCACGGGAGTGCCGACCAACACGTCTACCGGCACGCCCACACAAACTTTTACGCGGACCAATACGCCCACGATTACGCGCACTTCGACTCCTTCGCCTACGTGTCCTCCGGGCACTCCCACCACTACGTCGGTCAGCATAGTGAACTTTGCCTTCAATCCGCAGACCGTGACCATCAATCAAGGCTCGACGGTGCGCTGGACGAACACTACTGGTGGGACCACGCACACGTCCGCCAGCAATACCAACGTCTGGAATAGCGGCAACATAACGCCGGGCCAGTCGTTCTCATTCACGTTCAATACGCCCGGCGCTTACCCCTACCACTGTAATATCCACCCGAATATGACTGGCACAGTAAATGTTGTTGCGCCCGTCTGCGCGACCAACACGCCGACCCTCACGCCTGTGCCGACCTCTACTGGAACCCCAACCTCGACGAACACTCGCACCAGCACTCCTACGTTTACATATACGCCCACTTTTACGCCCACTTTTACATCTACACCGATAAACACTCCCACCAACACTCCAACCCCAACCAATACGCCGACCGACACTCCTACGTTCACCTATACGCCTACGTTTACTCCCACTAACACTCCCACTAACACTCCTATTTCTACCAGCACTCCTGGAACGGCGCCATTGCTTGTGGGCCATGTGACCTGGCAAGGCCGCACAGTGGGAAGCTCTGCCCATAGAGTGCCGATTTCCTTAACGCTGAAATTGGGGGCGACTGAGATCAATTACCCGGCCCAGAACACAGACGCCTCGGGCTTTTTCACAGCCACGGTAGATGGGCTTCCTATAGGAACTTACGACTATCGCGCTAAGGACGCTAAGTACCTGGCGAGCGCGGGTCAAGTTACGCTGACGGGAACCGCAACCACTCAGGTAGAGATGGGCCAGCAGAAGGCGGGCGACGCCAATAATGATAACGTGGTGAACGTGAGCGACTTCAACATCCTGAGAGGCACGTTTGGGAAGGCGTGCAGCGATACAGGATACGATGACCGTCCCGACTTCAACGGCGATTGCAACGTGAGTGTAGGCGACTTCAATCTCCTGAGAGGTAACTTTGGCGTGGCAGGAGCGGCGGCGCTCCACTCTGCCCGAAATTGATCTTTAGAAGGTTCACGTCAGCGATATTCACTGCGTCGTCGTTGCTAAAGTCGGCGCGGGCGTCATATCCTGGATCGCCCAGGCCTTTGCCAAAAGTGCCCTTCAGGATGTTGAAGTCTGTCGTGCTGATAATGTTGTCGTCGTTGGCGTCGCCCACGCGCATCAATCCCATCTCTACCTGTGACGTTAGAACGTTAGAACGTTGGAACGTTGGAACGTTATTTGCTCCGAACGTTCCAACGTTCCAACGTTCTAACGTTCTAACGCCCAACGAAACCGTGCCTGTTCTAGCAAGATACCTCGGTCCCTTCACGCGCCAATTGTATGTTCCGGTGGGCAAGCTCCCTATGGGCACAGTGAAGAAGCCGCTAGCGTCTGTGTTCTGGGTTGGGTAATTAACCTCGATAGCGCCTAATTTCAGAGTGAGGGTGATTGGCAACTGTTGTCTACCGTTGGGCTGTGCAGGCGGACCTTGCCATGTGACATGACCCACTAATACGGGTGTGGGCGTGGCTGTGTAAGTTGGTGTATTTGTCGCACATGCGCCAGACGCTATATTGACCTGGATGTCGTCAATCCACCAACCCTCCGCGCCTACGACATGGTCAGTGCCTATGCGGAAGCGGAAGAGCAGATTCTGTCCGGCGAAGGGCATCAAATTGACCACCACCTGGTCGAAGTCAGGGTAGCTGGCGTTGAAGCCTCCCCAGGCTTGCCGCCGCGCCAATGGGTTGTAATGGCCGTATACGATTGGGCCGACATATCCCCCAGAGATGAAGTTAGTGGTAGATAGAACGTCGGTCCACGATGCGCCGCTATTGGTCGAAAACTCCAGCACCGAGCCGTCGTAGTAAAGGCCAGCATCGGTGTCGAAGTGGTGTTTGTGCCAGAAAGTGAGCGTGGCCGCAGAAGCCCCGGTTGGTATTGCCACAGGCGTGTTCAACACTAACCTCTGGTCGGATGTGGAGCTTACGTTTGGTCCGAAGGCCGAATATATCCCCGAATGTATGCTGTTGGTCACCACCCTCCACCCGCAGCCAATGCCGCCGCACTGGGCCACCTGCGAGGTGAAGCTGTTCAGAGCGCCGCTCTCGAAACCTTCGGCAAAGGGCGTGAGGATTGAGCAGGGCGTATTGGCCGGGGTGTTGGTCGCGCCTGGCGTCTGCGTGAAGGTGGGTGTTTGAGTGGGCGTGGGCGAGTTAGTCGGTGTGTACGTGCTGGTGGGAGACGCGCATGGGTCGTTATACCGGAGTATCTGCGTCAGGGAGGGAGATGGGCTGCCACCGTTGGCATAGTAGCCTACGGTCCAGGCTTCGTTAGCGGAGATGGCCGCCACCCCATATAGAAAGTTGATCTGAGTGCCCAGGCTTAGGCTTGGGGATATGCTCCACATTGCGCCGTCCCAGTGTTCGATAAGGGTGTGCTCGGCGATGCTATCGTAAGTGTTGCCAACCGCCCACACGTCGTTCGAGGAAGTGGCAGAGACCGCGCTGAAACCCTGGCCGCCGGGCACGGGCGGGCTTGAGACTGCGCTCCATTGCGCGCCGTCCCAGTGCATAGCTAGTTGCCCGCCCACGGAGCCAACAGCCCACGCATCGTTCGCCGAGAGGGCAACCACGCCATAAAGAGCGCCCCCGCCCAGGCCGGGGACCACATTCCACTGCGTACCGTCCCAATGCAGTATTACCATCTGCGTGCCCCCCTGGTACGTGCCCACCGCCCAAACATCGTTCGCGGAGGAGGCAGAGACCGCGTTCAGACGGTTCTCGCCCGTGCCAGTTATATTGGGGCTGGACACAACCGTCCAACTCGCGCCGCGCCAGTGCATCGTTAGCGTTTGGTACTGGCCCGCGCTTGTATTGTAGTAATAGCCGACAGCCCAGGCGTCATTCGATGCGAGCGCAGTCACGCCGTAAAGGATGTTGTCGAGAGCGCCGATATTGGGGCTGGGGACGATGCTCCACTGGCTGCCGTCCCAGTGCATAGTTACGGTCTGTAGGTTGGGGTGGACGCCTGTTACGCCGACTGCCCATACGTCGTTTGAGGATACTGCGGTCACGGCGTTGAGTTCACCCGTATTTGGGCTGGGAACGATGTTCCATTGTGTATCGTCCCAGTGCATGGTGAATCCCCTGTTTGTGCCGCTGGACCAGTCCTCACCGACCGCCCATATGTCGTTCGCCGAGACTGCGGCAATCGCGCCGAGGGAATTGGCGTTGCTGGCGTTCGGGCTGTTCACGCCCCGCCAGAAGAGTCCGCAGGAGGGGGCAGGCGTAGGGGTAATGGTAAATGTTCGCGTAGGAGTAAGCAATGGGGAGAGGAGAGGCAAAATAGGTCGTGCCGCCGCAGCGCCCACAATATTACCCACCGTCAGTCCGAAGCTCAATAAAAAGACAAGCAAACCGAACGCGAACCATAAGTGATTGCGCCTATTATTCTTTGTGACCATCTTGAACCTCCCTCG
>JBBQIC010000029.1:0-18864 GCA_038324555.1 Chloroflexia bacterium | reverse complement strand
CACAGCGCATCCAAACCGACAGCGAGCATCAAAAAAGGAAAGGCAGACTCGAACGGCATCGAGCCAGCCGAGCGCACAGACGCGAGTGTTAGCCCCCGTGCTGGGAGTTGCGCTCACCCTCCTGGCGGCGTATGCTGCGATTAGCACAGCCGTTGACTGGACCGAAACCAGGCTCAACGACCTGCAATACGGGCGGCCACGCACCGCGCAAATAGATGCGTTCGTGGGCCATAACGAGGCCGACGGCGTGCCGACGCACTTTGTCGCCCTGAACCTCAACAGGCGCGTTACGGTGCTCGAAATGCCTGGCGGCGATAGCACCAAAGCCTCTGCCATCGTCGGACCGTACCTCTTCGGCAGTGGCGAGGACCTGACGCCCGTACAGGTGGCGACGCAAGACGTGAACTCCGACGGCAAGCCCGATCTGGTCGTGTCGGTCAAGAACGAGCAATTAGTCTACCTCAATGACGGCACGAGTTTTAGGTTGATGACGCCTGAGGAGCGCGCAGCCCTTCAGAAGGCGATTGCAAGCCCTTCGCCCAAAGAGGCCACAGCGCCAAACGCCACGCCGGGGGTTGCCAAGTGAGCCGGTCCGCCGCAGCTCTTGCTTACGACCAGGAAACCACAGAGCGTTCCCGAAATGCGAACGACGGGTGCACCAGACTTCACCTGCTTGGAGAGGCCGAAGTCACCGGATCATGGCGAGGTGTTCAGATGCCGTCCGACACCGTGCATCGTGAGGCGACGCAAGGCCGAAATTCCCTATATGCAGAAGTTGACGAGTCTATGGTTTTCGCCCCAGACCTGCATACGATCTCGCAGGAAAGAGAGGAATCGAGGCCGCAAGTCAGACACCCAGCCTGGCTATTCGGCACATTTGTTGGCGTCGCCGCCCTCTTGCTGGTCGTAGGTCCGGCAATTGTTAGCGGTTTTCGTGGCAGTAGTTCAAGACCGTTCGCGTTGGCGCTGAGTGGTTATAACGCTGTGTCGGCGGTGACCGATGATATGACCGCAAAAGTATCTCTCGTGGACGTAAGCACTTCCGGCCACGATGCTGCACTGCCCCAGAACGTGACTTCGACCTCTTCCGGCCCATACGACGTAACCGGATCGCCCAGCATCAGCGTCGGGCAGATCGAGGCTGTCTTGCAACAGTATGGCTCGCCCGCCGTCGGCAAAGGGCAGACCCTATTTGATATGGGCCTCCGCTACGGAATCAACCCCGCTTTCGCTCTGGCCTTTTTCGTACATGAAAGCGGGTGCGGCACCAAAGGCGTAGCTCGCCTTACCCACTCCATCGGCAACATCAGATGGACCGAAGGTCACGACAACTATGAGGGCTACCGGAGCTACGGCTCATGGGAAGAGGGTATCGAAGACTGGTACAAACTAATTTCCGACCTCTACATTAATGGCTGGCACCTGCGCACAGTAGACGCAATCGTCCCAGTCTACGCGCCTTACGGAGATAACAACAACCCTCCCGCGTATATTGCCGCCGTAAAGCAAATGGTTGACGCCTGGCGAGGGAAGTAGCGGGGCGGGCTTTGTGCATGTCGCCTGTGGCTAATGCAGATTAACAAAACAACCAACATACAGCTGTAGGGGCGAACCTTGTGTTCGCCCTCTCTGCATACCGCTTCGTCAAGAGGGCGAACACAAGGTTCGCCCCTACAGCAGCCAATTCTATGTAATGATTATTTTGTTAATGTGCATTAGCCGTCTGGCACGGTATCCTGGACAAGCTCGCCTAAATTCTGGCGCGCACCCGATACGCGACGCGCAGTTGCAGAAGATACCATAACATGCTTATAATTGGCGGCAAAGAGCTAGAAGCCGGAGCCGCCTCAATGCGCATTCGCTCCGGCGAAGACCTGGGAGCCATGCCCCTGGAGGGGCTAAAGGCACGGCTGTGCAAGAAATGGGGAATAGGGAATAGGGTGAGGGAATAGTTTCGGTTTCCTATTCCCTCACCCTACTTCCTACTCCCTACCCGAAAAGGAGACAACAATGGGTGTAATCGGCAAAACTCTACGATTTACGTTGGGGCTGGCGCTCGGAGCCGGGATAGGCGCGGCGGCTGCGATGCTGGCGGCCCCCCAGTCGGGCAAAGTTACCAAGGAGCAGATACAAGCCAGACTCGATGAAGTCGTCAGCGCAGGCAAGTCCGCACAGAACGAGCGCGAGAAGGAATTGTTAGCCTATTGGGAACAGCAACTCGAGCTCAAAGACGAGAAGGCGTGAAACGTGAAGCGTGATGCGTGATGCGTGAATTACGATAATCACGCTTCACGCTTCACGCACATTACACCCTTGCGGTTCGTCCCTAACTAGACATAATCGCCTATTGACACCCAGCATCCACGAGTGCTATCATGGACGGCGAACGGGCATTTCTGCCTGTGGATGTGGATAACCGTCTTTTATGCGCGTGGAGGAGATTCTCTCATGAACAATAGGCCTGCCACCGGTTTGGGCGCACCAGGCAGGTGGGCGCTTGTTTTACTTATCTCACTGTTGATGGCGTTTGGTCCGGCTTTGCCTGTCCGCGCCGACAACACATACAAGGTGCAGCCAGGCGACACCCTGATTAGCATCGCGGCCCGGTATGGGGTTTCGGTGGACGCAATCGTGACCGCCAACTCGCTACCGTCGCGCTCAACTATTTATGCAGGCCAGGCGCTTGTCATACCCTCGCCAGTTGTGAACCCTGCCCCTACCAGGCCAAACCCCGGCTCCGGTCAGGCGACGTATACCGTCCAACAGGGCGATACGTTGAGCGACATTGCGGTGCAATATGGCACTACAATAGACGCCCTTGTTCGCGCAAACACTCTGAGTTCCACAATTATTTACGCAGGGCAAACGCTGGTTATACCATCTTCTAATAGCACGCCACCTGCCACACCTCAGCCCCAGCAAGTTCAGCAACCTCAGCAACCACCACAACCTCTGTCCGCTTCCGGCACGTATGTAGTTCAGCCCGGCGACGGCCTGATAGGAATAGCGAGCAAACTGGGCGTCACCCAGCAGGCGTTGGCATCAGCTAACGGCTTGCAGCCTTTCGACCGCCTGTTCGTGGGTCAGACGCTGAAGGTTCCGGCAGCGAGCCAGTCTCCGGCTACGGCTAACACGCCCGCCGCGCCCGCCGCGCCTGTCGCGCCCGCTGCGACCTCCGTTCCGCTTGTACAGCCAACGACATCTCCGCAACCCGTTAGCTCCGAACAGAACGCCCAGCCCGGCAAGCCCGTGCAGTATACGGTCCAACCTGGGGACAGCCTGTCGTCCATTGCCGCCAGGTTCAACACGACTGTAGAGTCGCTTATGGCTCTGAACAAACTTACCGATAGGAACTTCTTGCGTATCGGCCAGGTGCTGACGATAGTAAATGGAGACGACCAAGACAACGCCCCACCCGCAACCCCGGCGACCACCCCAAGCCCCGAACCCACAGCGCCGATGGGTCAGTTCGGCCTCAAGTGGGTAGACGTGAATCTGACCAATCAGACGATGATAGCCTTCGAGGGCCAGACTCCGGTGTTCTCCTCCAAAGTGAGTTCAGGCGTGCCCCGCCACCCGACCGTACAGGGTATCTACCGTATATACGCAAAATATAAGTCCGTGACGATGCAGGGCGGGCAAGGCACAGCCGAATATTACTACCTGCCCAACGTGCCCTACACAATGTATTTCTATTCCGGCTACGCGCTGCACGGGGCCTACTGGCACAACAACTTCGGCCAGCCGATGAGCCACGGCTGCGTGAACCTCTCCGTAGACGCCGCCAAGTGGATGTACGATTGGGCGCCTGTGGGCACGATGGTGGTTACGCATAAGTAATGAGAACAACCGTGAAAATCGGTCCCGTATTGGCTGATTTTCACGGTTGTTCTCTTAAGGTGTCACATCTGGATAAAGCAACCCCGTACCCGTATTGAGCAGCGCCACTCGCTCTCCCTCACGTAGCCAGCCAGACGCGCGTAGACGGCGCACGGCTGGCAGCAGGGCCGCTCCCTCTGGGCATACCCACAGTCCGTTTCGCGCCAATTCACCCAGCGCATTGAGTATATCAGCGTCGTCCACAGCCAACGCCGTGCCGCCTGTCTCCCGCAGAACGCGCAGCATCAACCCACCGGAAAGCGGACCGGGCACGCGCAGACCCGCCGCTACCGTCTGCGCCCCCTCCCAGAAGGTGGTCTTGTCTGCTCCTGTCTCCCAGGCGCGCACCACGGGCGCACAGCCGCTTGATTGTACAGCCACCAGGCGCGGTGGGGGCGTGCCTCGCTCTATCCAACCGAGAGAGCGTAGCTCCTCAAACGCCTTCCACAACCCGATCAGCCCGACCCCGCCGCCTGTGGGATAGAGTATCACATCGGGCGCTTGCCAGCCCAATTGCTCGGCTATCTCCAATCCCAGCGTCTTCTTGCCTTCCAGGCGGTACGGCTCCTTGAACGTGCTGGCGTCGTACCAACCTTCGCGGCTTACCCCTTCCGACACCCAGGCCCCGGCGTCGCTTATCAGCCCGTCTACAAGGTGCAATCTCGCCCCGTAGAGTTGTACTTCCTGCTGCGTCGCGGGCGGCGCGTCGCGCGGCATCGCTACCACCACCTGTACACCCGCTCGCGCCCCGTAGGCCGCCCACGCAGCGCCCGCGTTGCCTGCTGTGGGCAGGGCGATGGTTTGCGCGCCCAAAGTCTTCGCCCTTGACACTCCAACAGCAGCCCCTCGCGCCTTGAACGTTCCCGTCGGGTTCAGCCCTTCGTCCTTGAGCCATGTCTCAACCCCAAGCTCTTCACTTAGCCAGTCCAGGGGCAGCAATGCAGTGGCCCCTTCTCCAAGTGACACACGGTCCCCTGGATTCGCCACAGGCAGCAATTCGGCGTAGCGCCACAGCCCCTCATTCCAGGACCGCGCTTCTATATGCTCTCTGGTCGTCTCTCGCGCCAGCCGTTGCAAGTCGTACCGGGCCAGCAATATCCCGCCGCACGGGCAGCGATGCTGCTCCACTTCCACCGACAGGCTTGCGCCGCATTCGGCGCATTCCAGGTGTGTCAGGTAAGCGCTCATATTTGTGTTGCTTTCTCCTTTTTCTTTGCCAAAGTATAACAACGAACCGCAAAGTATAACAACGAACCGCAAAGTAACTATGAGCGGGGGCACACCACCCGTAGATGAAAATAGGTCGGTGGCTCCGTAGGGGCGCACGGCCGTGCGCCCCTACCCGCCCATCGAAGGAACGAACCCACGAACTGGTGTCATTCTGATCGCAGTGAAGAATCTCGTCCCTCGCGTAGATGCTGGATTTTCTGTGACCCAACCATCCCCATATACGAGGAGATCCTTCGCTGCGGCTCAGAATGACACGGGTCAGAGGGTTTGTTTGCCCATGTAGTCTCCTTAAGTTTATGCGTATGGGGCGCACGGCCGTGCGCCCCTACTATGCACACAATCTCTCGTGAAGTAGCATCAAGGAGGGAACAGTTACTATCCTACTCCCTCACCCTACTCCCTCACCCTACACTTTCATCGCCTGCCATTTGCCGCTTCGGAAGCGGATATACATCAGCAGGGCGCGGAGGGAGGCTTCGACTATGAGGGCTGCGTAGATGCCGGGCAGCCCGAGTCCCAGGCCGGAGACACAAACGTTCGTGAAGGGTATACAGATGCTGGGCAGGCCGAGATACGCTCCAATAGGCAACCTGACCGCCCACACCGCCACAGTAGTCACAACCATTGGGTAGCGCACGTCGCCCGCGCCTCGCAGTGCCCCGGCGAAGACAAAAGCCAGAGCCAACGGCGGCTGGTAGAAGGCTATCACTCGCAACGCTTCGGCTCCCAGCGTCAACAAGCGCGGGTCATCGGTGAAGGCGCGGAGGATTGTTTCGCCGAAGAAGAAGAAGACAACCCCCATGACGCTCATCCATAGGAGGGCAGAGCGGCTCGCCAGGTGAGCGCCGAGGCGCGCCCGCTCTGGCTGCTTTGCCCCCAAGCTCTGGCCTACGAGCGTGGTGGCGGCCATTGCGAAGCCGAAGCCCGGCATCTGCGACAGGAACACGGCGTTGAGGGCCAGGCGCGAGGTGGCGAACACGGTCTCGCCCATACCTATCACTATGAAGCTGTAGACCAGTATGCCGAGCGACATCAATAGTTGTTCGACGGCGGTGGGTATGCCTATCTTGAGGATGCGCCCTATCAACTCGAAGTTGGGCCGCCACGTACCCCTGCCCCACAGCTTCAACCGCGAACGAGGCAGCAGGAAAACACTCAGAAGTATGATAGTGCCGACGCCGCGCGCTATCGCCGCCGCCCACGCCGAACCGGCTACTCCCATTGTGGGTATCCAATCTAGTCCAGGTACGGTGATTTGCAGGTGCGTCAGGCCACTGAGGAAACCTCCGAGAATACCGCTCGCTCTTTGACCACCGAAGACAAGCTCGATGGCAAGCACAGCGTTGATTATGTTGATAAAGGCTGTGACGAACATGGGCGTGCGCGTATCGCCCGCGCCGCGCAGAGCCGCGCCCGCCACGAACATCAGCACTATCAATATAGACGTGCCAAGGGTGATCTCAAGGTAGGTAGCGCCCGCCGTGACAGCAGCAGGGGTAAGGCCAAGCACGGACAGCAGAGGGCGCGAGACGAAGGCTGTAGGCAGCAACAGCACGCCGAAGAATGCAGCCAGAATTAGAGATTGCTTGAGCACCGAGTTAGCCCGCTCGTGCTGCTTTGCGCCGGTAAAGTGGGCTATGAGCACGGTTGTGCCCATGCTGATGGCGATGAGCGCGGTAGTCAACGCCCACACAAGCTGCTGAGAAGCCCCCACGCCGGAGAGAGCCGCCGTGCCCAGGCGCGCCACCACCGCAGTATCCACGATGCCCAGGAGGGTTTGCAGGGCATTCTCGGCGATGGCGGGCCATGCCAGCTTGAAGACGCTACGACTTACACTACGACGCTCTTCCTGCGTAAGTTGGCGCTCTGTGGCCGCTTTCCCTGCTTCTGGGCGAAGGCTCTCCACAAGCTGCTCGGCCTGGACCGCAGCCTCGACCCCCAGACCACCCGCCATAAACTGGTCGGTTGCGTCGGCTACCTCGAAAGCAGCTTCCTCAGCCAGGCGGCGGTCCCTCCGCATCTGCGATGCTGTCGAAGAAGCGACTGTCTGATTATGCTGCGCTCTCTTAGTTTCCAAGATAAATATCTAACCTTCCCACTAAAACGTGAAACGTGAAACGTGAAACGTGAATTGCAGTAATCACGTTTCACGTTTCACGTTTCACGTACTCTATAGCTTGCTCCCTCGGCATCGTCTGCTGGTTGGGTGGCGGCTCTTTCAGGCTCTTGATGGTTACGTTGCCGGAGGCTATTTCGTCCGGCCCTTGTATAACTGCAAAAGGTATGCTCAACTTGTCGGCGTAGGCTAATTGCTTGCCGATTTTGTCGCCGGGGTTTAGATAGACTTCGCAGGGAACACCTTGAGTCCGCAGATCGGTTGCCAGTTTGAGCGACGCACCCAGGCTTTCTGGGCTGGCGTCGAATATTGTTATTAGCGCCCGGCTGCGAGTGAGCATCGTTTCTACCATGCCAAGCTGCTCCATCACGTCAATAATGCGCTCCACGCCGAACGAGCCGCCGGTGGTCGGCAAATCGCGGCCTGAGAAAAGAGACATCAGCCCGTCGTAACGGCCCCCTCCGCCCAGCGCGCCTATCTTCGGCTCGTCAACCACTACTTCGTAGACGGGGCCTGTGTAATAATCCAGGCCGCGCGCCAGGGACGTGCTGATCTTGAAGCAGTCGAGAATGCCGCCCGTCGCGCCCAGCGCCTCAAACACGCGCCTTAGCTCTTCCAGCCCCTGCATAGCTTCGGGGTTGTCCTTGAGGGGGCCTGATAGCTCGTTCAACAGGGTGAAGTTGTCGTTGAATGATCGCACCTCGCCGCCCATGAGAAATAGTTCGAGTACGCGGGCAGCCACTGTTTCAGATAGGCCGTTGCGCACCATCTCTTCGCGCACGCCATCCACGCCTATCTTGTCCAGCTTGTCTATCGCCCTGATAGCGACGCCCGCGCCTGCCAGTTCGACCCCCGCCGCCTGCGCCAACCCGGTCAGCAGCTTGCGGTTGTTGATGAGCACCCGATATTCGCGGAAGCCGAGCGTGTCCATCACCTCGCCGTAGATTGACAGCACTTCGGCATCAGCCAGCATAGACGGAGCGCCCACTATGTCAATATCACACTGATAGAACTCACGGTAGCGGCCAAACTGCGGGTTATCCCCACGCCACACAGGGCTTATCTGGTATCGCTTCCAGGGGAACTGGAGATCGTTGATGTGCATGGCGACCACCCGCGCCAGCGGCACGGTAAGATCGAAGCGCAGGCCGACTTTGCGCTTACCCTGGTCCTCAAACCTGTACATGAGGCGTTCGCCCTCTTCGCCATACTTGCCTTCAAGCGTGGCGGCGTATTCGAGCGAAGGGGTCTCAAGAGGCGCGAAGCCGTGCATCTCGAATATACCCTTGAGCGTACTTATGACGTGCTGGCGCACGAACATGGTAGAGGGTAGGAGATCGCGAAAGCCTTTTAGTCTTTGGGGTATTAGTGATGCCTTCTTTTGTTCATTCACAAACCTAGTCTCCTTGCGCCCATAACTGATCCTGCTCGGTATCGAAATGTGACCTCTGAGCGAATTAGCCTCTAATCATCTTCATCTACTCCATCAGCGATAATCAACTCTTTGCGTAGACTGTTAGTACATATCATATCTGCAACTACATCCTCTAATAATTGCCTGTCCAGCTTCTCAACAAATAGGTCTGGCGGCAGTAGATACGTACCATTGAGGTTGTCACCATCTTGCTGAGCACATCTTCTGGCCCTTTCGAGAAATTTGTAGGTCCACACATTTAGACCATAGCTAACTCCCGTCGAAAGCTTAATCACTACGTTGATGAAGTCATCTTCAGGATCGTCATCTTCATGTGGAACCAAGTGCTCAAACTCTAACCAAAGCTCAAACTCAGATTCATGCATTGTATAACTCCGTTCTCGACATATCATTGTCACCAACATATTGGCCAATGCGACCAGTCAAGGTGAATGGGCTGTGCAAACGTCCTACGGAAACGGGGGATTGAACACCCCACGGAAGCCCTTTAGGCATTGTGGCGTTATTTGCCCTTTCTTAATATCCAACTTCTCCTTGTCGTCCAACTGTTACTCCTGTAAGGCTACATGCCTGCTATCCGCTATAAAAGTTACGCAAACTGAATCTTGCAAGCCGGTCTTCGATAGGAAGACGCATAGCATCCTGAATATTAGCCAGCACCTCCTCGTATGTGTCGCCTTGCGTATAGCAACCCTGCAAAGATGGACAGTAGGCAAAGTAGCCATCACCATCTTTCTCTATAACCACAGGTAAAACGAACTTGTTCATTACTGTTCCCTCCTTACCTGACAACAGAGAGTATCCACCCAGACAGCGTGCGGTCTATTCAATAGACCTTCGAACTGGTGAGCACACACCAAGCTCTCAGTGACCCTTCGATGCGGGGCACTATCCTAGTGCTTGAGAAGCTCCGGAGCCTCTTGCCGCAGCCTCTCTACCAACCACATCTGGATAAGAGTTTGGTACGGTATGCCCTTCTTTTCAGCGACCTGCTTCACAGCCTCCAAATAGTCACTGCGAATACGTAGTCCCACAGGTTTCTTGGTTGGATGCGTGCGAGTCACCGGAATCTGCTCGTGCGCTTCTTCCATCTCTTTCATGTACGGTGCAGTATCATGAGTAGCAAACCAGTCGGCCGCCTTCTGCTCATCTGAGAAACCAGGCATCTTTGGCATCTTATCTCCGCCTCCTACGATACTGTTTCTTTTCTCCATCTGTCAGATCTCGTGCAGTAACTACACGAACTATCACGCCGGATTTGCGAACGAACACAACGAGAAGAAAGCGCCCTTCGTCGGTCTGACCATAGGCCAGGTATTTGTCATCAGTAGTTCGAAGGAACAAAGGGCTGTTATCCAGGACAGCTTCTGCTTCATCAGGATCGACATTATGTTGGGCAATATGGTCTAAATTTAGTTCATCCCATTCAAAGCGAGCATTCCTCATTGCACATAGGATCCCAGAACCGTTAGATATAGTATAGACAATGTAAAGACGTTAGCCAAGTAGACAGTAGGCAAAATAGCCGTCATCATCTTTCTCTACAACCAGAGGTAAAACGAACTTGCTCATTACTGTTCGCTCCTTACCTGATAACAAAGAGCACCCACTTTAAATGCTCGCTGCGTGTACTTCGCTGCACGCCCTATCCGCATCACCGTCACACCGTTCCCCTGCAACGATGACGCAATCATCGAAGCTGAGACACCCACAATTGAGACCTTCTTCCAGTATTCGCTTCATATCCTGGGCGCGGCGAATAAGTGTGTCTACTTCAATCAGCTTTCGCTCTGCAAGCGAACGCCAACGGGCCGAGGGTGGCGTTTCAACTTCAAACCCGTGCAAGAGAGTCTTTATCTCTTCAACAGTGAAGCCTGCTTGCTTGGCAAGGTGAATAATATCGAGACGTTGCAATACGGCGGAGTCATATCTGCGCCGTCCACTCGCCCGCGCGGGCGCAGGAAGCAGGCCGATACTTTCATAGTAGCGTAACGCCGATGGGCGAATACCCGCCTGGCGCGCTATATGACCAATATTCATTTCTTCCATGAATTTCCTGAGACCCCCTTGACTTAAAGTGTACTTTACATTGTACACTCCCATTGATGCAGAAACAACCGCATATAAACTCCAATTGCAAACAAGAGAGGTCAAGTAAGAGTTGAGGTAGAGGAGCAATCGTAGGGGCAGGTCTCCGTGCCTGCCCTGTTCGCGTACCAGGATGTTGGTGGTAAGGAGAGAGGGCCGGCACGGAGACCTGCCCCTACGATTGCTCGAACACTTAGGAGGTCAAATTATGTCTGAGAACAGAGAGCACACAACAATAGGGAGAGATGTACCGATTGCTTGTAACTTGTCAGGAGCAGAACAGGCGACACGACGAGACGAGGTCGCAGGCATATTCTCGCACGCCGAGAAAGTGAACGAACTGGCAGACGGTTACGCATTTCGCTACCCAGGAAGCGGGGACTGGGCTGCCAAACTCCTGAGCTTCATTATTGCCGAGCGGAGTTGTTGCCCCTTCTTCACTTTCGAGTTGATCTTTGAAGTGGACGAAGGCCCTATTTGGCTGCATCTGCGAGGGGCTGAGGGTGTACGCGACTTCATCAAGGCCGAGTTGATTGCACCATAATCCAGGCCCGATAAGCGGTCGAGCCATATGAAGCTGAGTCGACTCTAGTATCAGCAATGCAAACTCAACCGCGTAGTAATTACGACCTAGAAGGGGACATACAATGCAAGTAGATACAACCATGAACTCGGTGACACGAACAATGCGCCTGGCGATTGCTGCTCTTATAGTAATCTCAACTATACTCTTCGTCGCGGGTGTCATCGTCGAGCGTGGTCGCCACTCAGGTGAAGTCCAGGGCACCACCCAGGAAGCCAACAAAGTAGGCCAGGCTGCTACACCATTAGTGGCTGGTGAAGCAGGGGAAGGGCAAGGACACGTCGAAGGCTCTAGCGAAAGTTCCAAACCAACCACCACGACCACCACGACCACCACCACGACCAGCAGCGAGACGAACCACACAGCAGAAGGTAACGAGGCCCATACTGAGACGGTGCTAGGCGTCGACCTGGAGAATCCTTGGGTCGTGGCTGCTTTCGTGGTTGGTTGGCTGGCGCTGATTATAGCGATATTCGCGTTCGGATGGAGGGGACTGCTGGCGGTAACGGTGGCAGCAATCGTGGCGCTAATATTCGATATAGGAGAGGCGTCAATGCAATTCGGAATGGGGGATAGCCTGGTGGGGATTATAGCTGCCCTGGTAGCGGCTGCTCACTCAGCAATCGCCGTACTGTCGTTGTGGCTATTCACGCGCGGCTACCAACAGACGGATCGCCAAAGCATTTAGCCGCGTGTAATTCAGGAACGAGAGGTTGACCGCTCCAGAGGAAGGGCTAACCTGTTATCGTGCTGTGTTATTATGAAGCCAGTGCTGGTGCATAATCCAATCAGCTTTTGTGCGATAGATTGGTAGGGGCGCACGGCCGTGCGCCCCTACCCCACCATCACGAGAGGCCCGTAGGGGCGCACGGCCGTGCGCCCCTACTTTGCACACAATCTCTAGTGAAGTAGCATTAGGCCGGTAACAGCTGGCTAGAGGCCAACACCAAACTTACCCTGCTAAACGAGCGCAAAAACCGTTTGGCCCGTTTTATGCGTTATAAGTTGCCACTTACGTCGTTGTAAGTATAGTGCAGGGGATGTGCTCCCTCGCCCGCAATGTTATGGACAACTCCTATTCCTACCCTGACGGCATAACACCAATGTTTGAAGATGCGCACCGCCCCCGCGTGCTGGCGGGCCGCTACTCGCTGCTCAACAAGATAGGCGAGGGTGGGGCCGCCGAAGTCTACCGCGCCAGAGACGAACGGCTCGACCGGATAGTGGCCGCCAAGTTGCTGCGCCCGCAATTTACGCTAGACGAACAGTCGCGCAGCCGCTTCGCAACCGAAGCTAAAGCCGCCGCCGGGCTGTCGCACCCCAATATTGTTGACGTTTACGACTTCGGAGAGGCCCCCGACGGCTCGATGTTCATCGTTATGCAGTACATAGAGGGCGAGAACCTCAAAGACCTATTGCAGAAGCGTGGGCGCATGACGGCGGGTGAGGTTATCGCCATCACCCAGCAGGTGTGCAACGCCCTTACAGTGGCGCACAACAAGGGGCTGATACACCGCGATGTGAAGCCCCAGAACATCATGGTAGACCGCGCTGGCAACATGCGCCTGACCGATTTCGGCGTAGTGAAGGCGCTGGCCGCCCCTGCGCTTACCCAGTCGGGGATGACCTTTGGCACCGCTGCTTACCTGTCGCCCGAACAGGCTACAGGCGCGCAGGTTGGACCAGCCTCGGACATATACGCGCTGGGCTGCGTGATGTACGAGATGCTGGCGGGCAGGCCGCCTTTCGTGGGGGATAACCCCGCAGTCGTGGCCTACAAGCAGGTATGGGAACAACCCGCCCCCTTGCACGATCTGGCGCCCGAAGCGCCTCCCTCGCTGGAAGGGGCGGTGATGCGTTGCCTCGACAAAGACCCAGGCAGACGTTATCCCAACACGAGCGCGCTGGCCGCCGATCTCGAAAGGATCAACGCAAGTTTCAACCAGCCAACACAGGCTGTGTCGTTAGGCTCGATGGCCGCAACAAGTATGGCAGAGCCTGGAAAACCCTCCCAAATGCTGCCACCAGCCGAAAAGAGCCAGCCAATACCCATGCCGGTCGCACCCAACGCAGGTCAGGCTGTGCCACCTGTGCGAGTGCAGACCACCCAGCATTACAACAGCCCGACCGTGACGACACCCGCGCCTATGCCTGCCCCAGCGCAACGCCCCGCAGCCCCTATATCTTATCCGAGGGCAGCCAGCAACGCGCAAGCAGTAAACGTGAACGGGAAGCAGAGAAGGAGCATGACATGGCTACCCGTAGCGCTTATCGTGCTTGTGGGGTTGGCATTATGTGGCTTTGGAGCCTTACGAGGCCGAGACTTCCTGGGTGCGTTCGGTCCCACCGGAGTCTCGCGCACGCCTCAGCCGACAGCGACGGCAGTGGCTCAACGTCCAACGCCAACGGCGCTTGCGCCACTCGGACAGATAGTGCAGGGTTCGCCCGTAACCGCGCCGCCGACGCCTTTGCTGACGAATACGCTTCCACCAGCAACAGACACTCCTATACCTCCGCCTCCTGTATCACCTACATCCGCTCCTGTAGAGGCTACCGCGACGCCACTGCCAGCACCCCCACCACCCCCAACTCCACCAACGGATACGCCCGCGCCTCCACCTGAAGCGCCTACAGACACACCTACAGACACTCCCGCGCCTCCGCCGCCAGAGCAGCCTACGGACACACCTGTAACGCCACAGGGCAACAACACAATTACGCTGGACGCCGCCAACTTCAGTGGAGGCTACACTCGCAGCAGCGGGAAGTATCATGGCCGCACGGCCCGGTGGGTATATGGACAAGGCACGCCCTACCATACGATGACCGCAAGCTTCAATCTGGACCGAGCGCCCGAAGGTCAGACGAAGCTGGCTATCACGGGCGTAGATTCCGAAGACCGCGCCAAGACGCCAATCCGAATAGAAATAAACGGGACGATTATTTACGAGGGGCCGGACCCACTACCAAACGACGCTGACACGGGACCCGACGGCCCCGGCAATTGGGGGACTTACACCTGGCAGTTTGACCCAGGCGTATTACAGCAAGAGGGCAACACGCTGTCGATAACCAACCTTGACCCAAGCGCCAAGATCGGTTATCCACTGTTTTTCATGCTCGATTACGCTACAATCTCATATTAAAGGGTTGAAGGTTGAAAACCAATAGGTTTTCAACCTTCAACCTTCAACCTTCAACCTTCAACCTTCAACTTGTCAAGCTCCGGTGAGCATCTGGCGAAGCCCCTCTTCGCTTGCGCGGTTGACTATGGCTATTACTTCGTCTCTGGGGAGGAGTACGGTGTCGCCCTTGGGTATCGCCATCGTGCCGTCGCGCAGCACCGCCGAGATGACCGTGTCTGGTGGAAAGTCTATAGCGGAAAGGGGTTTACCCGCCACTGCCGCGCCTTTGCCAACCGTGGCCTCTACGATTGCCAACTCGGCATGTTTGAGGGTAAAAAGGTGTACCAGGCCGCGCTCAGGTATCTCCTGCTCGATGATGTTCAGGATCAGGTTCGTGGCAGAGACCGTTACGTCTATCCCCAGCTTCTTGAATAGCTCTTCGTTCTTGGGGTTGTTTACGCGGGCGATGGTGCGTGGCACGTTAAATCGCTTCTTGGCGGTCTGGCAGATAACCAGGTTATCTTCGTCGTCGCCTGTGACCGCGATAACCACATCGGCCCGGCTGATGCCTGCCGCTTCGAGCGTGGTCGATTCGGCTCCATCGCCTTCCAGTATCACCGAACCAAATCGCTCGGCGTAGACCGCCGACTTCTTGGGGTTCTTCTCAATGAGCAAGACCTCATATCCCTCGTTCACCAGGGTCTTGGTAAGGTAGTAACCCACCTTGCCGCCACCCACTACGATTATGTACATGCGCTACTCCGAGTTCGTGAAACGTGATGCGTGATGCGTGATGCGTGAATTGCGGTAATTCACGTTTCACGTTTCACGTTTCACGGCCTGAACAGCCCTCTGAGGCCTCGACCGTTGCCCTGCTTGTGCGCTTCGTCCCGTGGTTGGGACGTTGGTTGGGCAGATGCCGTTGGCGCTGTGCGACTGGGCATACCCTGATCAACAGCTGCCGTTGCCTGTTGAACATCTGCTGTTTCGGGTTTGGCTACCTCGACAGTAGCTGCCAGGGGTGTCACGGGCGTTTGCAAGGAGGTCGGAGCATCGGCGGCAATATGAGGTAACAGGGCTGTCTGTCGCGTCAGAGGTATAATCCGATCTGGCGAGAGAATATTGTGCGCCGCATTGGCAACTAGGGTGGTCGGACACACGGTCTCAAGGCCCAGTTCATGATAGAAACTCTCCCGCCCAGGATCATATATACGCGCAAGCACTCTTGGAACGCTAAATATCTCCTTAGCGACCTCGCACGCCATAATGTTGGTGTTATCAAAGTTGGTGACGGCAGCGAACACGTCGGTTTTCTCTATGCCCGCCGATTTGAGCACATCCACGTCGATTCCCGTGCCCAGTATAGTCTGACCGCTAAAGTCCGCAGGCAAGCGGTCGAAAGCGCCAGGGTCCGAATCGATAATGCTCACCTCTTGCCCATCGCTCTCCATCAACAATGCCAATCGAGAACCAACACGTCCGCAGCCAAGAATGACTACTTTCATCTGATTATATACTTCCTTTCGCAGTGGCTAGTGGTTAGTGGCTAGTGGTTAGTGGCCTATGATAATTACTAGCCACTAGCCACTAGCCACTAGCCACTACTTCGTCCATCGCCGACCTGCATATCCATACCCTACAGGATGCGTGCTTTAGAACGTAAGGCAGCGTACGACCCAGGTCGAGCTCGCCAAGCTTTTTGTGGTAATCCGTTGCCATCACTATCATTTGTGAGCTTGTTTCCCGCGCCATATCAACGATTGCCGCACCCGCGCTCCGCGCCTGGATAATCGAAGCCTCAACTTCAAGACCCATATCGCGGGCTACCTCTTCGGCGTGATCGAGAGCCTTTTCGCCCCTCTCTATTTTGTCATCAAGTTGAGCGTCCAAGGGTAGAGAATGGGGTATTTCAACGACGTAGACTACATCTACACATATGTTGCGGCCTTTGCCTTTTTTCGCCATCGCATAGGTGTAGGCAAGGCCCATAGCTTCGTCATCTACGGGTGCGCCCTTCACCGGCACTAATATGTGCTTAGGTTTGTCTTCATCCTTGCGATTAAATATATTGTTCGCCAATGTTTGCTCTTTCCCTCACTTCACTGTACACCACGCTGGGATGCACGAATTATTATCTTCCAAGTCAAGTTTTAGATACGATGCAACTTAATCCCATCAAGGAACACCTGGACCACGCAAGCCGCCATGAGCGCCCATACTGGAATGGAGGCAGCTCTGTGATTATATCGAATCAATAGTTCACGTCACATGGGTTCCAGGGGTAGGGGGTGGTCCGGCATAGCCAGAAAGGAGAAGTATATTTTGCGCTCGATAGGTTCTAGCTATCATATCATGGAGGGATTATCCCGAAACCCCAGTTACTCGACGCCTATCTTGCACCATTGCCCAAGGCAGCATCCCTCAGTTGCCTGTCTGTGAAAAGGGACCCCAAACGTATATCCTCGCTACGGTTCTGTGCATGCTCCCGAATGCTGCACTCTACCATCATATTATACCACTGCCAAGCTAAAATCGCAACCGCACATTGGTACAGCATAGGGCTGTGTCAAAGTCGCATATCCGACGATGGACGATAGACGATGGACGATTGAACAGGCATCGTCCATCGTCTATCGTCTATCGTCTATCGTCTATCGTCCATCGTCCATCGTCCAATTGCAACTCCGACCCCCGATTCTTGTGGTATAATATGCCCGTCCTACCGGAATCGCACAGCCTTGATATGCGCCCGGTAGTGTTCTTCCTCAACGGTTGTGACCTCTCTCAACAAGGTCTCCAGGGAAAAGGAACAGGCAAACACGAGTTATGCGGATAGCCTATTTCGATTGTTTTGCAGGTGTATCGGGCGATATGATATTGGGCGCCCTCCTGGACGCAGGGCTGTCCGTTGATACCTTGCGCGAAGAGCTTGGCAAACTTTCGCTCGGTGGCTACACAATTGAGGTACAGAAGGCTATACGCCAGGAGTTCGCAGGCACGCACGCATCTGTCCATTCCCCACCGCGTGCCACCCTTACTAATGGACACGGCCCCAACGGACACGGTCCCGACGAGACTAACCACACGACTGACCAGGCGAGCGTGGCGTCAAGTTTCATCGAGACCATCAAGAACAGCGCGCTTTCGGACGATGTCAGGCAAAAAACGCTGGCCGCCATACATCTGCTCGTGGAGGCGGAGTCATACGTGCAGGGCAACGACCCCAGCAGCATCCCGCCGCACGAGCTATCCAGCGTTGACACGCTTATAGAGATAGCGGGCGCGGTGGCAGGGCTTTCGCTGCTTGGAATAGACCGCGTGGAATGCTCGCCCCTCAACGTGGGTGGGGGCTTCGTCAAGACCGAGGATGGCACGTTGCCCGTGCCTACGCCCGTTACAGCCGAGATACTGCGCACCGTTTCCGCCCCTGTGTACGGCACGAGTGTGAACAAAGAGCTTGTAACACCCGCCGGAGCCGCGATAATCGCCGCCATAGTCACAGCTTTCGGCCCCATGCCACAGATGAAGATACAAAAACTGGGGTATGGGGCAGGTAAGTCCGAGGTCGGAGCAAACCCTAGCCTCTTACGGGTAACTATCGGCGATCTGCTGGCACAACCTGCGCCCGTAACTGGTGGGATGCAAGAGCGTCCTCACAGGCCCGACGAAGAATGGGTCGCGCTCCTGGAAGCCAACCTGGACGACATGAACCCGCGCTATTATGACTTCTTGATGGACAGGTTGGCCGGGCATGGGGCGCTAGATGTTTTCCTTGCGCCTGTGCAGATGAGAGAAAACCGTCCAGGGGTAGTCTTGTCGGTGCTGTGCAAACCTGAGCACGTAGATACACTGGCGTCCATAATCTTCGAGGAAACGAGTACGCTGGGCCTGCGAATCAGCGAGATACCGAGGCGCATACTGAAATGGGAAGAGATGCAAGCGCAGACCCCATGGGGCTTGATCAAAGTGCAAGTTGCCCGCAGCGCCGAGGGCAAGGTGCTGCACGTAAAACCCGAATTCGACGACGTAAAGAAGGTCGCCCTGGAAATGAACCTGCCCATAGACCACGTCTACGAAGAAGCCCGGCGCGCCTGGGGACCGCACATGCTCGACGGGCACCAGCAGGTAGGTAGATTTAGGGAGAGGATCGCCAAGAAATTATGAAGTAAGAATCATGAATTATGACTCACCTTACGCGGATGCTTGAAGGAAAAGGACTACACCAACCCTTGTCATTCTGAGCGAAGCGAAGAATCTCGTCGTGGGCCCAGGATGCTTGGGTACGATGCAGCTTCTAGCATCCGAGCTAGGGACGAGATTCTTCGCTTCGCTCAGAATGACAAGGGTCGATGGGATCGTTTCCTCCTAGCTTTTTGGCCTCGCATCGGCCCTATCTCGTGCCGATTGC
>JBBQIC010000028.1:0-18897 GCA_038324555.1 Chloroflexia bacterium | reverse complement strand
TGCGTCGCCAGTTGTGGGGTAATTTCACTTATCAAACATCACCACAAGACCACGATGTGTGTTTAGTCCCACGCTCACATGTGGACAGGCTGGCTTACTCTGTCTGCTATTGATTTGTTATTGTACAAAGTCGAGCTAAGGGCAAAAGGGCGTGATTTATCACGCCCTCTCTCCCATCCACAAAGCCGACTTTGACAAAGCCCTATCCATCGTCCAAAACGACCTTGCCATGATCCTCAAAGTATGCTAATATTGGTCCACTAAGCCAGATGAGCACGGTAAGCGGCCTTTATACGCCTACCGTGCTTCCCATTAGTAGCTTTGCTATGCTCACCGCCTTGACTTGGAGTTAATCGCCCTATAGCAGCAGTAATAGAAGTATGTAGGGGTAAACAGTAAGGTTGGCGGTTCCCATGTGCTAAAGCAGCCATCCTGGTAAGCCGTTCGCCCAACACAACTGAATAAGGAGGAGTAATATGCCACAATTGTTTCGGCGCATCTCTGGGGTAACGCCTCTACTGGCGTTCATGCTCATAGTAGTGGGATTATCAGCCTGCGACATACAATCCCCGCAAGGAGCTACCCCAACGGCGGTGCCTTCTTCATCAACTTCTTCATCAACCGTCCCCATCTCTATGACCCTTGCAATCCCCGTCCCCACGCCCAAGGACCCGAATGCGATTGTCACAGCAGGGTTCACAGACCCTGGATCGCTTGACCCTGCCCTTGATTATGAATCAGGGGGCATCCGCATAATTGACAACGTGTACGAGCCGTTGCTTTTCCGAAAGAAGGATACCACCGACCAGTTCATACCCATGCTTGCCACCAAGTGGGATATATCGAACGACGGCAAGATCTACACCTTCCAGATACGTAAGGGTGTCAAGTTCGCTGAAGGTCAGGACCTCACCCCTGAAGACGTGGCTTACTCGTTCTGGCGTGGCATGATGCAGGATGCGGCGGGCGGGCCACAGTGGATGATATTGCAAACCTTCTTCGGGTCGAATGTGCAGAGCTTCAAGGATGACGTGGTAGGCAAGCAAAACGGCAACAACTGGATCGCTGCGTGCGAAGCCGTCAAAAAGGCAGTCACGTATGACAACGCTGGGGGCACAGTTACTATGCACCTCAACAAGTCTTTCGGCCCAACGTTGCAAGTGCTCTCCGGCCCCTGGGGTTCCATATTGAGCAAGCTTTGGGTCGTCAAGCAGGGAGGCTGGAACGGGGATTGCGCCGGCGCCGAGAAGTATCACGACCCCAAACCTGAGCAAGATGAGTTATTCAAAGCTATGAACGGCACGGGTCCATACAAGCTAGAGCGATGGACGCCGGGCGAAGGGCTTTCCCTGCTGCGAAATGATAGCTATTGGCGCACGGAGCCACTATACCCAGGTGGCCCAACTGGCCCGGCCCGCATACAGCGCGTCGCTTGGAAGAGCGCCAAGGAATGGGGTACGCGCCTCGCCATGCTGAAAACCGGAGATACAGATTTCGCTGCCACTGATCCGCAATTCTACACCCAGTTAGACCCCTTGGTTGCCGAGACGTGCGACGACCTGACCGGGCAGTGTACGCTCACAAGTAACAATAGCGCCTTTCTGCGAATGTCCAGGGGTAGGCCAAGCACCGTCCAGTGGCAGGTCGAGATGAACGAACAAATCAACACGACGGGCGACAACAACAGGATTGGCTCAGGCAAACTGGACGGCAAAGGCGTGCCGCCCGATTTCTTCTCAGATGTCCACGTGCGCAAAGCGTTCAGCTATTCTTATGACTGGGCAACTGTCATAGACCAGATACTGCATGGGGACGCGCAGCAGTCGTTAGGGCCAATCCCCGCGGGTATGCTTGGATACGACCCTAATCAGCCACACTATACGCACGACCTGACAAAAGCCGCCGAGGAATTCAAGGCTTCGAACCTCAAGTCGTCCGATGGCAAGTCGCTATGGGATACGGGCTTCACGCTCACGTATCTACACACGAGCGACGCTACTTCCGACAACGAACGGGCGCAGGGCCAAATACTGAAGGAGAGCCTGGCGAAGATAAATCCCAAGTTCCATCTTGAGATAGCGGACGAGCCTTTCGCCGCCTACAGGAAAGAGTGGAACGATGGACGCGCTCCACTGGGTCCCATCGCCTGGTTTGAGGACTATCACGATCCTCAGGACTGGGTGCTGCCTTACCTGAGCAGCCAGGGGTATTATGGAGCGAACTCGCACTTCCCCAAGGACTTGCAGAGCAAGCTGGACAGCCTCATCAACCAGGGTGTGGACACGACTGATACACAGGCCCGCGCCGCCATCTATCAGCAATTACAGAATATGGCTTACGAGAACGCCCTGTACATTTTCTCAATACAGCCGCATGACCGCACCTATGAGCCGCTTTACATAAACGGCACCTTCGCCAACCCCGTTGTAACTGTGGGAGCCCCATACTACTACTATGCGCTCTCCAAAGGAAAGTAGTTATCAGCCAGGTGTAGGGGCGCACGGCCGTGCGCCCCTACGGGTCGTCTATTTTCAAAGGAGTTCAGTCAATAAGCTATCGGCTGACAGCCGATAGCTTACGGCTAATAGCTCACACATATGACAACTTATATCGTTCGCAGGTTGTTTGCGTTGCCCGTTACGCTGTTCGGATTGACAGTGCTGATATTCGCTCTGCTCGGCACACTCAGCCCCGTAGAGCGCGCCACTGCCTACGTGCGAACCGATCCCAAGACGCCCGATGAAATGCAACGGATCGTCGAGAAATACGGATTAGACCAGCCCTTCTATATCCAGTATGGGCGTTGGCTAAACGAACTCGCTCATGGTAACCTTGGTTTCTCCAAGAGCGCCGCGCAGCCAGTAGCAAGCGCCCTCCTGGCCTACTTCCCCGCCAGTTTGGAACTGACTGTATGGAGCCTGCTGCCGGTGTTTGTGGGCGGCATCTGGCTCGGCAGCAAAGCGGCTACACACCATAATCGCCTCTTCGACCGGGCTGCCCGCGTGCTCAGCGTAACCGCTTTTTCATTCCCCGGTTTTGTGTTCGCAATGGTGGCGCTGCTCATCTTCTATGCTGCGCTCCAATGGTTCCCACCAGGTAGGCTTTCGGACTGGGCCAACACAGCGGTGTTATCTTCGGATTTTCACCGTTACACCGGCATGAACACAGTGGACGCGATTTTCAACTTGCGGCCCGACATCTTCGCGGACGCTCTGCGCCATCTAGTGCTGCCTGCGCTAACGCTCTCATATGGCGGTTGGGCGCTACTCATGCGACTGATGCGTTCCTCGATGCTCGAGGCATTGCGACAAGACTACACAACTACGGCGCGTGCCAAGGGGCTGCGCGAACGTTATGTCATCAATAAACACGCGATGCCAAACGCTCTTATCCCAATAGTCACGGTAAGCGCTCTCCTTTTCGCGGGCCTGTTGAGCGGTGGTGGGATAGTAGAGACGGTGTTTGACTACCGGGGCATGGGTTGGTGGGCTGTTGATGCGGCGCTTCACCTCGATGTCGTTTCCGTACTCGGCATCACACTGCTCAACGGCGCGGTGCTCGTCCTGGTCAACCTGGCTGTTGATGTGGCTTATGCTTTCCTGGACCCACGTATCCGCTTTAACTGATCTCATTGAGGTATCGCTTGCGCAGAGACGATAGACGATAGACGATAGACGATGGACGATGTCTATTTTGCGTAAATCCTGTGAGGTAATCTTAGTATGGCAATAATAGGAGGAGTGATCGAGCCGGAGATAATCAGACCTGCTCTGCGTATGAGAGTGCGCCTGTTGCGCCGAACCAGGTTGTTGGCGCGTGACCCGATGTCGGTTGCCGGTCTCTTTCTTATTCTCTTGTTCGTCACGGTCGCCATACTCGCGCCGCTGCTTGCTCCACCACCCGATCCAGCGCAACCTTACGAAATGCCCCACGATGGCTTCTGGCCTGAGCCAAGGCCGCCAAACGCCGCCCACCCGTTTGGCACCACAGAGGGTCAATACGATATATACTATGGGGTCGTGTGGGGGACGCGGACCGCCCTAAAGATGGGGCTTATCGTTACGGGCCTCGTCGTACTCATTGGTGGCGTTGTGGGCGCAGTTTCAGCTTACATTGGCGGCTGGCTCGACGAATTCGTCCAACGTGTCGTGGAAGTGTTTATCGCCTTCCCTGCCCTGCTTGCTTTCCTCGCAATGGCTATAGTAATTTCGCCCAGGGTGGACGATAAACTGCTGGCTATCATAATCGCCCTGGTAGCCTTCGGGTGGACGGGTTACGCCCGCCTGATAAGGGCCGACGTGCTGGCTGTAAAGGCTCGAGACTATGTGCTTGCGGCCCGCGCCTTGGGAGTACCCGGCTGGCAGATACTCGTGCGCCATGTGCTTCCGAATGCAGTATATTCAGTGCTGGCAGTCGCATGTCTCGATATAGGCGGTTACGCTGTGGCCTATTCGGGACTGAGTTTCTTGGGGCTGGGGGCGGGGCGTGGGTATGCGGATTGGGGCCAGTTGCTCAACCTGGCGCACAATTGGGTTTCTGACCTCGCCCGCTTCTGGTACATCGTCTTATTCCCAGGAGGCTCGCTAGTGCTCTTCACGCTGGGCTGGAACCTTGTAGGCGACGCCTTCCGAGACGCGCTCGATCCCAGGCTGCGCGGACAGTAGCCCCTCGCAAGATTGCTTTATAGCCAGGCGTAACTTGCTGACCGCAACCAAAAAATAGCTCCGATAGACTAATATCGGAGCTATTTACGCCTAACTTTAGTGCCGAGGATCAGACTTGAACTGATGACCCTGCGATTTTCAGTCTTAGGAAGCTGGTCCGAGGGTGTCCCACACTATCCAATTTGTGCCTAAAATCAGAACATTGAGTCGAAAACTTTCCGCCCGTATCTGCCGATGTACAGCCGTTTGGCTACATGATTGGCTACATATTACGCCTTACAAAAGATCATACCCATGCAAGAGGCGCTTCTGTGCTGACGTACAATCGCGAGCAAAATTCCGCACATCATCCGCCTCATACGCCCAGTCTTGTTCACTATATTGCTCATTCCACGCTTTCATCATCTGGGACCACGTCTCGCCATCGGACCGGGTTGCGAAGAATATCGCCAACGTCAAATGTTTTTCGGTTATTCGCTTATGCCGCCGTTTGCTACCCCTTAGCTTGCGGTAATATGCTTCTACCTCGCTTGGACTGACTGAGGGGTCTACAGTTAGATTGATACGTGAAAGTGCGCCAAAAGGTGCTGTTATGGATACTTCTCCCTTCATAAGATCAACTAGGGGAGTATTGCCGGTTAGCACGAATAAAATAGCCTGCCCTTGATCCCATCTAAATCGCTTATAAAGGTTCTCGCCTAACTCTCGCAGAGTGTCTAATAACCCATCCGCCCTGATTGGTATAGAACGGCTCCACGAATCATCTGGTACGCCATAGTCAAGGCTTTTGAAACTAACTGTAAGAAGATTCCTCCCCAATACCTTTACGGGAGCTATGTCATATAAAGGCACATCTACCTCCTGCAATTCATATATTTCCTGGACAGGGGAATAGTGGATGCTGGATGAAGGAGCTAAACCCCTGTTCCTAATCTCTACCATAGTATTCGATATTTCACGTATTGACTTTCCTCCGTCTGGTCTGAGAAGCCGTACCTTTAGAATAACGGAACGTGTCTCCTGATAATCTCCCATTGGTATATCATCCACAGGAATTGTTATGCACATATTGGGCATTCCATCAGACTCAGCTTGCTTCTTTATCCATGCTTCAACCTCATCAGGCGGCAATAAGCAGTCATCAAGAGCAATCCGTCGAAATGAAGTAACTTGTGGTAGTTTTGCCGCTTCTTTAGCGAGTAGTACTCCACCAACGAAATATTGATGATTATGATAAACTGAAGGCATGAGAAGCAAACACACTGTCCAGTTGAACGATGAGCAGCGCATCGAACTGGAACAACTGACCCGCACGGGCAATGCTGCCGCCCGTGTGCAAAACCGTTCACGCATCCTCTTGTTAGCGGATAGCGGCAAGAGTGATGCTGAGATAGTAGACGCCCTATCCATAAGCCACCCTACCGTACAAAGGATACGCCGCCTATTCTGTGGGGAAGGTCTACACAGGGCATTGTATCACAAGAAAAGCCCTGGCTCGCCGCCTCGCATTACGGGAGAAGCAGAAGCCCACCTCACGATGCTGGCTTGTTCAACCCCACCCGAAGGCAGAGCACGCTGGACTTTGCAACTTCTGGCTGACCAGATGGTGGTGTTGGGGTATGTAGAGCGCATCTCCGACACCAAAGTGCACGATATTCTGAAAAAAACGAACTCAAACCCTGGCAGAAGAAGGAGTGGTGCATTCCAGGCAAAGGACCAAACCCGCGCTTCATAGCTAAAATGGAGGATGTACTCTCTGTATATGAGCGCCCATACAATCCAAAACGGCCAGTAGTGTGTGTAGATGAGAAGAGTAAGACGTTGCATTCTCACACCAAAGGACGCGAGCCTGTGCCTATGTGCCCACGAGTGGGTGATAAACGGGGTCGCGTAGAGCGGGTGGACTACGAGTACAAGCGAGAAGGCACGGCCAACATCTTCATAGCAACCGAGCCATTGGCGGGCAAGCGCCGGGTGCGGGTGACAGAGCAGCGCACAGGAGCAGACTTCGCGCAACTGTTACGGGTTATGGTAGATGAATGGTACCCAAAGGCAGAGGGTGTAGAGATGGTAGTGTTGGTAACGGACAACCTCAATACGCACGGTCCGTGGGTGCTGTATGAGTGCTTCCCACCACAGGAGGCCAAGCGCATTGCTGACCACATCGAGTGGCATTACACACCAGAACATGGCAGTTGGCTCAACATGGCAGAGATAGAACTGGCTGCTTTGGACGCTCAGTGCTTGGATAGACGTATTCCCGACCCACAGATGCTAACCTCAGAAGTAGCTGCCTGGGAGAGGGACCGCAACACTGCCCACGTCACCATCAACTGGCACTTCACCACCGAGGATGCCCGCATCAAGCTGCGCCACCTCTATCCGGTCATCAATATTTCGTTGGTAAGGTAGTAGAGTAGATATAGCGATTATGCGGTCATGTGGACGAACACCGCTTCCCAAAGGCTCGTGAGTTCGTGCGTCAAGCATTTGAGGAGCTTCTCCATTATCACGCCTTGTCTGCTTCGTCCAACCATAAGACTCAAATTCCCTTATTGTGGTTATTAGCTTATCAACCGTTTGCTCACCAATCAATACCTCATTTATGTAATTCTTCTCAATGAGCCAAGCCCACATCCCTGCATCTGGGGCCGTCTTGCGCCGTCTTGTGACAGCTTGCAGCACATCATCTTCTGTGTGGAGTTTCATAGCTACGTACCCTCTTATATATCACTATTAGTGGATGCAATAGCGATAGGTTAGTATTAGCTTATCACATTGGTCCACCAATGTGTACCCTTTTCACTAAGGTTCAATAACAGCCATTTTGTTAGAAAGGAAAATCAAATACTGGATGTCGTAACAGAGGTTCGGAGCACTGAGCGCCCGCTTTTGCTACGCATGGGTGATGCGGCGCGGTTAGCGGCGGTTTCGCGGTCAAGCGCCTATGAGCTATCACATGGCGAATGGAAGTCGTTCGTAATTACAGTTGGCAAGAGTCGGCGTGTGGTTTACGAGGGGCTTATGGAATGGGTTCGCCAAAAGCAGGAAGCTCTATGCGGTTAGCACACAAAGAAAGAGCCGCAAGCGCGGACACGCTAACGGCTTGGTTAGAGGTGATACGAGATGGTCAATCCCGATCTGCTAAATGAAGTGTACACAAGCTCAATCTGCCCTGTCAACTTTACTACCCTTCCAATATTTAGGCGATGCCTAGAATGCTGTACGCCCACAAGAGTCGAGGTGGTACAGCCATGCTAGACGATAAGTTCCGAGTCGCTGTCAGCGAGACAAAGAAATGGGTCTCTATTGACGTGCTAGTACGGGAGTATGTTCGATTGGAGCGCGCAGGCCCCTTGATGAAAGGGTTGTGCCCATTTCATCAAGAGAAGACCCCTTCGTTCTTTGTCTATCCTGACATCAACGACCCGCATTATCACTGCTTCGGCTGTGGAGCACACGGCGACGTATTTACCTTCTTGATGAAGATAGAGGACATTCCTTTCAGCGACGCGCTGAGACGCCTGGCAAGTCGCGCCCACATCTCCATACCTGACCAGCATCGTTGCGGAAAGAGGCGTCGCAGATGAGCAATACAGGAACCGTGCCGGATTATGTCTTTGAATACACCGAAGACGGCAATTTGGTTGGAATAAAGACCAGGACAGAACACACCACTAGCGAGGGTGGCAAAGAGATCGAACACAAAACCTTTAGCTGGTATACACCTGAAGGTTACACAAAAGGTCAGGCAGGTTTGAACGGACGCAAGGCGAGCGCGATGCCGTTGTTCGGGCGCGATGAGATGCTGGTCCGCCCTGATTTGGACGTGCTATTCGTTGAAGGCGAAAAGAAGGTGCTTGTACTACGTCAGTACGGCTATGTGAGCGTATCTCTACCCGTAGGTGCATCTCAGAAGCAATTCGGCTCTACGCTCGAATTCCTAAGAGGCCGCTCAGTGATCCTGATACCTGACAACGACGAAGAAGGGCGCGAGTTTATGCGCCGCGTTGCTCATGCGCTTGACAATATCGCAGCTAAGGTCAAGTGGTTAGAGTTTGCTAGCGTTCCTGAGCACTACGATATTGTTGACTTCTTCCAAGCTGGGCGTAGTTCCAATGAGTTAGACATCTTCCTAGATAAAGCCCCTCTCTATATGGAGTATGCACAGAACTTTGCTAAAGAATGCCAAGATAACCCAAAGACTGCCAAGACTGAGGATGGCACTCTTTGGAGTGTGGGCCGCTACTTAATGTCCGAGGTAACACCTGAGAAAGTGGAATGGCTCTTCAATGGGCGCATACCACTTCGCAAGACATCGCTATGGGTTGGCGATCCGGGCGTGGGCAAAGGGGCAACACTGATTGATCTTATAGCTCGCGTAACGACTGGTAGGGAGATGCCCGACGGCACGCCAAACGACCTGGATGGTCCTGCATCGGTGCTAATCTTAAGTGCTGAGGATGACGTGAATGACACTATAGCCCTTCGTCTCATTGAGGCTGGCGCTGACTTATCGAAAGTGATAGTCAGAAAGATTGTGCAGGATGGACAAGGCGCACGTCTGCCCACTATTCCAGACGACCTGGAAGCAATCAGGGAAGACATCTGGCTGATAGGAGCAAAGTGGGTAATCGTTGATCCCATTATCGCTTATTTGGGTGATGCCAACGCTTACGTAGACCAACAAGTACGCGCCGCGCTTGCTCCGCTCGAAATGCTGGCAGTTGAAGAAGATGTAGCCGTGACGGGCGTGATGCACCTCAACAAATATAACGGCGGCAACGCGATACAGCGTACTTCTAGCTCAATTGCTTTCACAGCAGCCGCTCGTTGTAGCACCCTGCTGGGGAAAGACCCCAACGACACTACAGGGATGAGCCGCGCCCTTGTGCCGATAAAGTCGAATGCTGGTCGCCTAGACATCCCGGCGCTACGATACCACGTCGAATCAGGAGAAAAATGGGACGTTGCAAAGGTACATTGGGACGGTCCTTGCGAATTAACGGCAGACGATTTATTGGCCCAGCCATCCACATCTGAGAGTGGAGAAGAAAAGAGCCGATTAGCCGACGCTAAGGCGTTCTTGGAAACAACGCTAGCCGAGGGGCCAGTCAAGGTTGCAGAGATTGATAAGGCTGCCAAAGCTCTACACATCGCACACCGTACCCTCACCCGCGCTAAGAACAGTTTGTGTGTAAAAGCAGAGCATATTGGTTTCAGTGATGATAGCTACTGGCAATGGTACTTACCAAAGGACGCCAAATAAGCCAAAGGATGCCAACTCCGGTCAATGGCACTCTTTGGCGAAAGTTGGCAGTCTTTGACTTATCAGTAGTCGTAAAAGCAGCCCGCCGCTTATTGAAAGGTGTTAACACTTTGCGGGCGTAGGCATGGCACTAGTAGGTTACATCGTTTCCGCCTGTTACGGGCCTTTTTCGTCCGTACCACACACCTATGGGGGCAAATCTGATGGAGACCGAGAACCCTACATTCGAGAACCTGGAAAAAGGCAAGCACCAACTTGAGGAGCATGAAGTCATAAACATCCGGCGTCTAGTTGCTAGAGGCTACACACTAGGGCAATTGGCTGAGAGATATGGCGTATCGAGGGCGGCCATTTCCATGATCGTGTCAGGCAAGCGACATGGGCAAAAGGCACACAAGTAGGAAATAGCCTCAGTTTAGCTTGCTCATACTCATCTGAACATCTGACCCTACCCTCTAGTAAAATGAGCCACCGGATAGGGGGGTAGGGAAAGGGAAGCGCGGGTACTCATGGGGTTAGTTGTAACTCATGGGGTAACTTGTAAACTTGTAGTCATAGGTTACTTGCGGTCATAGGTATTTGTTATCATGGGTAACTTGTTATTATGGGTAACTTTTGATTGCTGGTTTTTTCACTTGCATGGGGTAATCACTAATGCATGACTAAGATAGATACCATAACTAGCATAGGTAGTGAAAGGTAAGCGCAAGGTTATGAGGTTATTTAACCGACAAGAGGTAATCACTACGACATGAGGTAATGAAACACCGAATAGGTCGAAAGATTCTCCCTGTGCTTAATTGCTATTCGATGGCTGCGCCCTGCAAGGAAGCTACCCCCACCCCTACCCTACAGGATCGCCCACTGGATAAGGCGGGGACAAGAAAGCGATAGAGCGATATAGGGTAACTTCACTTCCATAGGTAATCATGCTTTCATAGGTTATTACGTTAGTATGAGATTTTTCACGCTTCATGAGGTTACTAAGTTACCATGAGGTTATTTCACGTCCATAGGGTAACTTCACGTTCATAGGGTTATGATTCCATAACATCCATCACAGCCAACGGCAAAGGAAGGCGAGATGTACTCAGTAGCCTATCTCCCACCAACCGAAAACGCCCCACTACCGACCCAGTGCCGGGTTGCTGTGTGACCGAGGCCGAGATGAGGAAAGCAGGACTCGTGCCGGGTCCAGATGGGTAGAGGGGGACGAAAGCTAAAGGCGCAAAACCCCAGAAGACAGAGCAAGCGGCGGCAATTCATGTGCTGAAAGCGTGCGGCCTCTATGGGGAAAGCCTACAGCCAACAGGCGAGATTACAGAGCAAGGTATCAAGCAAGAACGCAAGCGGAAAGAGGTAGATGATATACTGGCTGATATGGTTAGCGGCATATAAGCTGCCTATCGCAGCTTTTCCCAGGTTTCCCTATCAATTCCCGCTTGACGTAGTATTCTCACTAGCAGGTTAGCACTGATGTCACCGTGATGCGGATTTGTGATTGTCACAGTAACCGTTCCATTATCCATAAATGGATGCTTTGAACCTGGAAATGGGCCATTGAAGCCTAATTGCCGCAAATACGATATTAAGTCGCGGCGTGAGATTGGACCAATTGGGGGCATTAGTAGAGGTGGACACTAATGAGGATTATCGGCATTGAGAGAAAGATCAATACCATCCACTACTGGCACAGGACGATGCCAGGACAACCGCAGAGTAAGCCAATCTTCTAGAACCTCTGCTAATTCTATGCGGCAGTCCTCCATAGTATCTGCATTGGCATAAACACCCTGGAAATCCGGAATCTCACCGTAAAAACTACCATCATCAGGCAATACTTCATATACAGCTTGAATTATAGCAGCTTGAACATAGCGCCTAAGTATCGACTCGTCTACATCGGCCTCGGTTTTTTCGTTCAGTTGGACTAGCAAGGTTTTATTTTCCGTGAATGCCATCCTACGCAAACTATCCTCATAATAACGGCGTTTTATTCTTTCAGTCAATATAACAAGTCTTATGCCCTCAGACCCTCGTATAGGCGGCGAAGTGCTAATATCTACCAACAATTGCTCAGGCCGAAAAGCGGTTTCGCCAGTACGGGAAATGTACGCCCTAGAAATTGGTGTAGGCATCAGATTATCAACTCCCTAGCCTTATCAGTAAGACAAGACTCGAATATGAAGTTCTTTCGGGCGCGTAGCTCTTCGTAGAATTTCCAAATAGCCTCATTATCGCTAGGTATCTTAGTGTCTCGAAATAAATCAATGTCTAGGAGCACAGATATAACACTGGGACTCGAAGGTGGCAGCATAGCTTGACTCAGGACGAGCATACCTTGTATATCGTCCTGCGGAATCTGTAGCTGCATAAAGTAACCACTAAGGCCCTGGGGCAAAGCTGGCGAGACTTCCGGCAGTGTTTGTAAATACTCCTTGAAATCAACAAGCGGGGGCAGATCAAGCCGGTTAATATATCTGACAGCAAGCCTTGTAACAGCATCTATGGACACGACAGATTGGTAGTGCTCCCATAACTTGCGCGCTTCAGCACTGAAAGACTCCCAGCCAGTATAAGGTGCTAATCTACTGAAAGTGAATCCATCTAAACGTGCTTGGAAGCTCTGACGCTCATCAGTGCTAAAGAAAAAATAGCCTGTCTTGCTTTGGCGGGTTGCCATTGCAATATCAGTACCTAGCGTCAATTCGCTTTCAAATTGCATACGATCCTGACGAATTGGATAAGCGTCCTCTACACCCGCGCCCACCTTAGACAAAGATTCCAAGGTTACATCATCTGCCAGTTTGACCCGGATGTCTAAGACAGCCTCAACTATAGGTGCATGAGCATAAAGCTTAAATTCGTTCATATATGCTAAGGGTAAATCTAAAGTCTTGAATGATAATGAATAATATCACATACTTCATCCCTTGCATAGATAGTTACGCAAGAAACTAGCCACGAGTTCCACATCTCATTACTAGCATCATTACCCACATCCCTTCACAATCGCTACTTTCTCCTCATTCAGACTAGACATCTTATGCACCTCCTAATTGACTAGGTTGTCGGTAAGCGTGTCCAGGCGGTTAGCAGTTCTGATCCCGCGACAGCGATCTTACAGCGTTCATCCATTGACTTACACCTTTTGCTATGCTATTATGAGCCTATGGTTCATTACGAATAGCCTAAACGGTCTTATTATGAGGGTAGATCAGCCTTCATAAGGCGAATACACACACTTTGGATACGTGAGACAATCATATGAATGAGAAGATAAAGCTCCAACTCCGTGTGAAAACCGCTCAGGTTTTTAGACCCGGAGCACCGATTGACAAGTACGAGCTATTTGCTGGACGCAGGGAACAAGTGAATGACATTATTAGTGCGATAATGCAGCCTGGTCGCCATGTCATATTGTATGGTGAACGCGGTGTTGGTAAGACTTCGTTGGCGAAAGTTATGGGGGAGGTTCTTTCAGGATCAGGCTTTACTATGCCTCAATCAGCTACCTTGAATTGTGATGGAACAGATACCTTTTCCTCATTGTGGCATAAGATTTTTCGAGAGTTGACGTTTGTAAGTAGGGTTTCGACTATAGGCTTCCAAAGCGGTGAGAATTACCAGAACATAGTCCTAGATGTCCTTCTCCCAGAAACTGTGACCCCAGACGATATTCGATATGCCTTTCAACATTTCCAAAACCATCCAATGATTGTCATTATTGACGAATTAGATCGGATACGTGGTCAAGAGACCACTACGCTGCTAGCGGATACGATAAAGACACTGTCAGATCACGCGATTGACGCGACGTTAATATTAGTTGGTATTGCTGATTCCGTTGATGGATTGATTGCTGAACACCGCTCTATAGAGCGCGCCCTTGTGCAAGTACATGTACCGCGTATGTCGCGGGATGAGCTATTTCAAATTCTCGACAAAGGGTATACGCAGATCGGTATGCATATCGAGGCTAATGCGAGAGAATACATAGCTGCTCTATCTCAAGGGTTGCCGCATTATACCCACGCTCTGGGTCTCTATTCTACACTTGAAGCTGTAGAAGCGAATCGAACAACAGTCAATATGGAGGATGTATCTAAGGCGATGGGACTGACGGTGCAAAAGTCGCAAAGTATACTGTCCGACTATTACAAGGCCATTATTAGTCCACAGAAGCTAAATCTTTATGTCCAGGTTTTACTTGCTTGTGCATTGGCCCCAAAAGATGCATTAGGGTATTTTTCGGCTGGTGATGTTCGTGGACCAATGTCTAAAATTATGGGCAAGTCATATGAGATTCCTGCGTATTCACGACACTTAGACGAGTTCTGCGAACCTCGGAGAGGGCCTGTCTTGCAGAAGACAGGTGATACCCGAAAGTTTAGATTTCGCTTCGTGAATCCGTTAATGCAACCTTTTGTCATCATCGAAGGTCTATCGAAGAGTCTTATCGTGACGGGTGATATTCTGCGAGTGCAATAGTATGAGCTACCCTCTGTATGCTGATCATATTAACTCGATCTCTGATGGCGTTTAGACAATCAATTTCAGAACGCCAACGTTTGGTTCTCTCACTAGCCGCACAATCTCATTGTCACCTAGTCCCACCCTCCACAATCGCCACCTCATCTTTAGTCGACCCGTACAGCCTGTATACAAAACTGCATCAATCGGGCTGCCAATAGGCGTTGTTATGAGCCGAGCATGGCCCGTTCCAAGATGGCATATACATCCGATGGAGTAAACGATACATCCCATTTCCACACACCAAACCCGCCGTGTGCGTTGACAGCCCTCACCCATTCGTCCAAGAACTCGCGTTTGGTCCGGTTCTTCTGGTCGTCTTGGCCTTTGGTTTCCAGCACTAAATGGGAGCCGTTAGTAAGCCTGACGATGAAATCCGGGATGTACCGTGTTACCACACCATTCCAGATGTACAATATCTCAAAGCCTAAATGGTCGTTCTTCACCCAAGCGTCTACTTTGGGACTGCGGTCCAGTGTGAGCGATTCGCTTGCCTCCCATGTGCTGTCGTAAATGCAGAAGTTGATATGCGACTTCTTGGTGTATTCACACGGCTTGCCACTGTACCACGTAGGCATATCACCTGTGGAGCGGATTGGCCTGTCGGTATCGAACACAGGCTCTAACTGGTCGGTGTTCTGCATACGGATTGCTTCCCACAGATGTTGCACAACGCGGCCCATGTTGAGGGTAATCAAGATGCGCCGCCGCAACGCGTCCTGTGAGTACATCGGCGGAGAAATGCGTAACTTGTCCGACTTGATGAAACGCTCTACCAGCAGAACCAGTTGCGACAGCAGATAGTCTCTGTTGCCCTGCCAATCGGGTTTTATCCGGTCATACTCGGCACGCGCCGTCTCGAATATTATCTTCTGTGTCCTATATTCGCGGCCTAGCTTCTCCAAGCCAATCTCTGCGATTTTGGTCACATCGGGCTTGCCCGCTACAACTGGCGCAAGTTCGGCTATAGTGGACGTTCCATAGGCATCAAGTTCCAATGGCTTTACATCTTCTATGTTGAGGGTAAGACGTGGCGTGTAGGTATGATTGATGCGGACGATGTTAGGCCAACTGATTTCATACTGCGCCTTTTCCTTTGCGGGTTCGATGCGCGTCTTGTACGAAGCTGGCGGAGGCGGGGGGCCGTCTCTCGACTCGTGTGGAAGGAATGTGAACGGCACGCCGAAGATGTTGACGTATTCAGCATCGAAAAGCCCTGTGTTGGGGTTCACCTCGTATGAAGTGCGCCGCAAGCCACGACCTACCACTTGTTCACACAATAGCTGGCTGCTGAAGGCACGTAGACCCATAATATGTGTGACGGTTTTGGCGTCCCAACCTTCGGAGAGCATACCGACCGATATTACGCTTTGCACGTATTGGCCGGGCATATCCACTTGGCCTACGGTATCTACTTTGAGCCGTAGGTCTTGCGCTTGCTCCAACTTGGATCGTTTCGGGACGCTCTGTTCTTCTTCGCCTTCCTCATCATCGCTATCATTATCGGTCTCTGCTTCGCTTGCTTGTGGCCCAGCGTCCTCTTGCGCCTCCGCCATCTTAAGCACTTTAGTGTCTATATGCAGAGTCCTCTCAGGGTCGCATAATTCCTCAACTCGAACGCTATTAGTGTCAAAGGCGTGCTTGATACGGGCGGCGGTCTCCGTTCTATTGGCGACCGTAATCATCACGGGCGGCGTAGGAATGTTTGCCCCTTGCCAAAGGCGCAGGGTCTCTAGCCAATCCGTACCCAACAGGGCGTAAGCATTTGTCACCAGGTCGGGCAAGGGGTCGGTCGGTTCGGCTTTGCGTGTTAGGTCGGCTTTCACCTCTGGGTCGTTGTACAGGTGATAGAAGCGCGATCTGTAATCACTCGTGTACTTGCCGTCGTCGCGGATTACCACGCGCGGTGTCTTTACGAGGCCCGACTCGATAGCATCATTGAGGCCGAAGTCGCTCACTATCCACTCGAAAAGGGCTTCTTCCGAGCTACGCTTGCCAGACGGCACGAACGGCGTAGCCGAAAAGTCGTAACAGGTGAGTATGCCTCTTGCCCTATGGATTCGGTCTAACCCACCAACCCACTTGGTGGCCTCATCTACATCTTCTTTCAATATGCCCGTCAGTTTACCGGCGGGTACGCGCCAAGCATGATGAGCTTCGTCGTTTATCACCAGGATGTTGCTGGTCGAGGCCATATCGTCCAGCACTTCGCGCACGTAGGCTTCATCGCTCATGGGGCCGCGCTTGTCTACACCGCGCTTCTTCTTCAAGTTATCTTCGGTTTCCCATTCTAGGATGTGCCAGTTACGTATCAGCACCTTGCCTTGCCTCAGTTTCTCGGTAAGTCCGGGTGGCACGATGTTGAACTGCTCGTAATAGCTCATGCCTGCCGGGAGGGAGTGCATCAGCACTTGCAGCCTGCGCTTGACCGTGAGGCCAGGTGCGACCACGAATATATGCTTTGAAAAGCGGGTGTCTTGTGGATAGGTGACTTTGTTCAACACTTGCCAGGCGATCAGCATCGCCATGACTATCGTCTTGCCTGAGCCTGTCGCCATCTTCGAGCATATGCGCCAGAAAGCGCCGCCGTCGCCAGGTATGTCAATACCCACCTTATCCGCATCGGGAGCTTCGGCAAGCCAGATTAGCGTCTCGATAGCCTCTAGCTGGCAGAAGAAGAAGCGATTATCGCGTGCTTGGGAGTCGTTCCAATGTTCGAGCAATCGCTTGGTGATGCCTGTCACGCCCGGATACCCACTTTCACGCCAGACTCTTATGCGGGGGCGTATCTGGTTTACCAACGGTATCTCGATGAACTGGCCTGGATCATCGAACGCTCTGGACCGCTCGGACGCTATCACGTAACCCGCCGGACGGCGGCCATCTTCCAGCGTGAAAGAGCGTGTTTCGCGCTCGTAGCGCCAATATTGCGTTGGCTCCGAATAGGGCGAGTTGATTATCAGGTGGGTTATGGTAGAGGTGGGGTCCGCCATCAATCCACCTCCATTACTCGCAGGCTTTCGATGCCCCTGTCATCTATTATCTTTACGGCGATGCGTCTGTTGTCGCCGGGTTCAAAGGGCAATGACTTGGTTCCCCTGTACGCTTCGATTAGTTCTTCGTCAATCTCGGCTTTGAGGTTCTTGGCTAGACGCGCCCAGCCGCTCTTGTCGTCGGCCATCGGGAAGAACACCTGCCTTGGGAGCAGGCTACGCCCGTCGTAGTCGGTATCAAGCATCCACATGGCTACTTTGTCCGTGCCTCCCGACTCGACAACGCCAGTCTTGGTGTTGTAGTAGTCAAAGCCCAACACCTCGACTTGATACTTGCCCGCGTCTAAGCCGTCTTTTATCTCGGTTAGCTCTACATCGGGCTGGCCTATGAGCCAGAAGCTCTCGTTGCTCGTGCGTTTCTTCTTTAGGTCGTCGGTCAGCAGGTCGGTGTTCATCTGCGCTTTTAGGAGTGTCACGCCGGGCCACTTCGTTTCGTCTATGTCCTTGGCGGCTTCGGGATCGAATTGGAACGATGCGAAAACCACTATCTTCGGGCGCGGCACGAGCATTTGCGCTTCTTCGATTGCTCTTGCCACTTGCCTTTGCTCTAACGGCGCGTGCTCCGGGCCGAACGATACCACAACCCTTTGCGGCGCGTCCTCTTTGGTCTCCGCATCGGCGTGTAGATAGTGCGCAGGCAATGGTTCCACGCGGCTGAACTCAATCTTCTGACCGCCCTTACCGCGTATGCCCGTCTTTAGTAGTTCGTCCCGCCATTCGGACTGGCGCAGGGTCTCACCGGAGCGGGCAATCGATTCGTCGGCGGATTGCGGTTGGTCAATGTCAGACAAGGGCTTGACGGTGGGCGCAGGCACAGCCTCCACCGTGAACGGGCCTGTTACTCTTGCCTTGCTATTGTCTGCGCTGGGTTGGTCATAGAGGGTTTCTTCTTCGGGTGGCCCGCTATTGGCAAGAGTTTTGAGCGTAATGTGAGGCACGGTCTTGTAAGTGAAGTCACTGCTCACGCCTTCCTGCGGGTGGGCAAGTTCATAATAGTCGAAAAGCGCGGTCATTAAGCGTTGCTTGGCAAGCGCAACCGCCACGCGGGATGTATCGCAGGTAATCCATCTTCTGCCCCACTGCTCGGCGACGTAAGCAGTCGTGCCGGAGCCACAAGTGGGGTCGAATACTATATCGCTGGGGTCGGTAGTCATTAGGAGACAACGTTGCACAATCGTAGGGTTGGTTTGGACGACATAAACTCTGTTACTCGAACCTCCAAGGTCATCCCAATAACTTAGGACTTACGCAAGAACCATCTTGATGGCAGGATTTTTGAGTTGTTGAACAAGATAGTCAGCAAGCAAGCCATGCTTGAGTTGATACACAGTCTGCCTGGTCTGGTAAGCCAGGGTCTTGAGACGCACCCACACCAGCA
>JBBQIC010000027.1:0-18924 GCA_038324555.1 Chloroflexia bacterium | reverse complement strand
GCATGGACGATCTGTGGCAAATGCAGCGCGGGCAGCTGGAGGTCGAAACGGCTGGAAAACGTAACAATCCGCGGGTAAGAGAGCAATGCTAACCAGGCTTACCCTGCTCTGGCTGAAGGGTTTGCTAATCAGGCGGTCGGGCCGTCTCCTGGGTGGGATAGCGGGCGTTACCCTCACAGTCGCGCTCCTCGCTTCCCTCGCTGCCTTCGTTTCGTCAAGCGCGTCCTCGATGACCAGGAGAGCAGTAGCCGACGTACCAGTAGACTGGCAGGTTCAGCTCTCTCCAGGCGCCGATCCCAATGCTGTAACCGGCGCTGTCGGCAAAACGACGCGGTACGATGCCCTTCAACAAGTCGGCTATGCGGACGCTTCAGGCTTTTCGGCAAACACCAACGGCACGATACAGACTACAGGTCCAGGTAAAGTATTAGGTATAACCGAAGGCTACAAACGGGATTTCCCTGCTGAACTTCGCCTCCTTTTAGGTTCCCTGGACGGGACGCTCGTGGCCCAGCAGACCGCCGCTAACCTCCACGTAACGGTGGGTGACACCGTATCCGTCAGCAGGGTAGGCCTGCCTCCCATGTCGGTACAGGTCGCAGGGATCGTGGATTTGCCTTACGCTGATTCGCTGTTTCAGTCTGTGGGCGCACTCCCAAATGCAGCGCCGCAAGCGCCACCCGACAACGTTCTCATATTGCCTGCCAATCAGTGGCATTCGCTGTTCGATGAACAGGCGCGGATACGGCCCGACTCCGTGCGCACGCAACTGCATGTCCGCCTGGCACACGATCTACCATCAGATCCCGGCGCTGCCTTCGTGTATGTGCAAGGGCTTGCCCGCAACCTGGAAGCGCGCATAGCAGGCAGCGCGGTAGTTGGCGACAACCTGGCCGCTCGTCTGGATGGAGCGCGCAAAGATGCCCTCTACGCTCAGGTGCTGTTCCTTTTCCTGGGGTTGCCAGGCGCTATGTTGGGGCTGCTGCTCACATTAGCAGTCGCCTCTTCGGGCGCAGAACGCCGCCGCCGAGAGCAGGCGTTGCTTCGCACGCGCGGCGCATCAATAGGCCGCATACTGAGGTTAGAGGGGTTAGAAGCCCTTATCGTAGGGGTAGGCGGGGTGTTGTTGGGCCTGGCGGTGGCCTACGTCGTCGGCCAGGTGATCGGTTCAGGGGGTGGCTTGTTGGGGGCGGGCACACTCCCCTGGACCCTGGTCGCCGTGCTGCTTGGCCTGCTCCTGGCCGCCATAGCTGTGTTATACCCGGCATGGGTGCAGACCCGCCGCTCAACCGTAGCATCAGCACGCGCAATAGTGGGCAGGGAGCGCAAACCCCTGTGGCAATCTCTGTACCTTGACGTACTCCTGCTGGCGGTCTCAGCCATAGCCTTCTGGCAAACGGCAAGCACAGGCTATCAGGTGGTATTAGCGCCCGAAGGCGTTGCGGAGTCATCTGTAGCCTACGAAACGTTCGTTGCTCCCATGTGCTTGTGGCTTGGCGTTGGCTTGCTGACAATGCGTTTGTGGGCCAGCATCCTGGGGCGAGGTCGTCGAGCGGTAGCCGTGGGCTTGCGGCCCATAGCGGGAGGGCTTTCAGGCGTAGTAGCGGCCTCTCTGAGCAGGCAGCGCGCCCTGTTGGTCAGGGGGCTGGTGTTGGTGGCGCTTGCCTTCTCCTTCGCCACCTCAACGGCTGTGTTCAATACCACTTACAACGCGCAATCTCGCGTGGACGCTGAACTCACAAATGGGGCCGACGTGGCGGTCATAGGTTCTTCGTCATCACCTCCGAGCAGTAGGCTATCCGAACTAAAGGCTTTACCAGGGGTCGTGGGAATACAGCCCATGCAGCACCGCTTTGCATATGTGGGCAACGACTTGCAAGACCTGTACGGTATAGACCCTCGGCACATCGGCGAAGCGACCAGCATGTCTAACGCCTTCTTCGCTGGCGGGAATGCTACGGCTACGCTTGACGCTTTAGCAAGGCAACGCGACGGAGCGCTGGTATCGGACGAGACTGTAAAGGATTTCCAGCTAAAACCGGGCGACCAGATAAACTTGCGGCTGCAAAGCGCGACGGACCAGCAGTACCATGTCGTGAGGTTCCACCTGATAGGAGTTGTGCGTGAGTTTCCAACAGCGCCCAAAGACTCGTTCCTGGTAGCCAACTCAGGTTATATAGCCGAGCAGACGGGCAACCAGGCTGCTGAGATAGTGTTAATTAAGGCGGGCAACGGGAGTAGTCCGACTGAGTTGGCGGCGCGGGTACGTTCGATTGTTGCACAGATACCCGGAGCAAAGGTAAACGACATCGGTTCCACACAGCGCGTCATAGGCTCCAGTCTCACGGCTGTAGACCTTGGGGGCCTTACGACCCTTGAACTGGCCTTCGCAGTCCTTATGCTGGCGGGCGCTACCGGCCTGGTGCTTGCCCTGGGCCTCGCAGAGCGACGGCGCACATTCGCTATCCTGTCAGCCCTGGGTGCAAACAGTAACCAACTTGGGTCGTTTATCTGGAGCGAGGGGTTATTGGTGCTCCTTGGTGGGACGATGACAGGAGTGACGCTGGGCTTCGGTGTGGCCCTGATGCTCGTAAAGATACTGACGGGCGTGTTCGATCCGCCGCCTGAGGCTATATCAGTACCATGGGCATATCTGACGTTGCTGGGTGTGGCCGCCGCAATCTCAACGGTATTAGCGGCGCTTGGCGCACAGGCGACATCGAGCCGCTCGGTAATCGAATCGCTACGGGACATTTAATCTCACGTACCTGAGGTCTCACACCACGCTAAGAGGAGGCACGCCCCTTTACAGGCTCTAGAACGCCTAACAAAACCGTGTAGGGGCTAACCTTGTGTTCGCCCTGTCTGCATAACGCTTCGTCAAGATGGCGAACACAAGGTTCGCCCCTACACGGTTTTGTTAGGCGTTCTTAATGATTTCTTCATGCTGCATTGTTATCATCGCTATAGATTGCCTGGATAAGACATTTGGTGAGAGCCGCAAAAGCACAGGTAAGGAGGGTTTCAAATGAGTAGTACGAGAATTAGAAGTCGGAAATCCATAAACACACGTGTGATCTGCATGAACACCGCTAGAGCTATCAGCCTGGCTAACGTGACGCGCTGCCTGTTCGTCATGGCGCTCGTCGCTATGCTAACAGCATGTGGAGGAAGTAAGTCCAACGCCAAGGTCTATGATGTCAAGACTTCTGCCACCGCGATCCAGAACGCGGGCTGGAAGGCCGCAGAGACCAAGGGCATGACCGATACACGCACAAAGGTAACGCAGGTCGGTTATCTTGAAACCACAGCGCCAGATGGTCAGAAGATTGACGTGCAATTTCTAGAGGATGCCCCGAAGGCCCAGGTTGAACTAGCTGAGGCCAAGAAACAGGACCTCTCGTTCCAGGGCGAGACCTTCCGCAACGTGATTCTGTTCTCACATCCCGACGGGAAAGCAACGGTCCCGGTAACAGACATGGATACTCTGCACAATCTCCTGCAATGAAAGTCAGACCTTCGGATGATTTCCATTGGTTGATCGCGCCGCCGACGTAGCAGATGGGGTGTCTCCGCTATTTTGAACCTGGCCCGCTCGTTGAGCCACCTTCTGCGGGACGCTACGCCCACCAGGAATCACGGCGCCTTCTGTGCCTTCTTCCCCAGCTTCGCCCGCGTTCGCCTCACGAGAGCCAACCAGACGATTATAGAGAAACTCGATCTCGTTCGTATCGAGATGCTCAAGCCGCTTGCCGTTACAGTAGCGGGCTGCTGCCTTGCTCATGTGCATCTCGGCGATACCATACTCTTCGGCTTTACTCAGCAGATCGTCCAGCGACATAGCTCTCATTTCAGGTTCGGCGGGGATCTCTTGGACAGCTACCCTGCTTGGTTCAAACTGCTTGATAGCTGCTTGTGAAGTAACTTCTCTGACCAGTTGCTCGTAGCCCAGGTCAACCATCTTCTGTCCAAGCTCATAGAGGTGGCTGACGTTGGTCTTCGATACGGTTGCGATGCGCTTCGCGCGGAAATCGTCGCCTAACACAAGGGAAAGGTCGAAGGTCACATCAGAGTAATAGTCTGTGCCGCCTATTGTCATGATGATCAACTGGCCTGCCTCATTCTCGTCGTGCTCCTGACCCTGAGGCACCGCGTGCTCAGTTATCGCCACCCAGCGCCTGCTGACCCGGCAGAGCAGGTCGAGTACCTTCTTTGCCTTTGTCTGCAACACATCTACCTCACTGGGGTTGAGCTTCGCGCCCTCGCCGCGTTGCCGCTCAGCCAACTCTATAGCACGCGCATACAGAGTATCGAAATAGCCGTTCCACGAGTCGAGCACCAGCCCTCCGTAAACCGGGCTGCCGTTGTCGTCCTTTTCGTCTATAGCCCACTGAATATCTTCGAGGAGGGTATCGGGATCGCTCTCAATAGCATCAAATCGTTCGTTGACGCCCAGTACGTTGCGCGTCTTGTACTCCGTATCAAATACGCATACCCTGCCTATGCCAGCCTCGGCCATAGACAGCGCGATGTGCGTCTTGCCGGTGTTGCTTGGCCCCCTGAATATGGTTACCAGACGGCGAGCAGTCGGCCTGCGGTTCAGAGGGCTGGGCCTGCTTTTGCCCTGTCCGGGTGTCGTAGCTCTAATCTCTTGATTCTCGCTTATAGGAGCGTTCATGGTTTGTCACTCTCTCCTTATACATTCTACTTGCGAACACAGCCGCCCATCTAATAAGAACAAAGGTTCTATAAACCACAGTATAAGGCCATCGCTCCCATTTGTCAATAGCTTTGTGGAAATTAGCAGGGTCTATTCAAAGTCGCTGGTGTTGGGGTTGAGGAACCAACTAGACCTTGTCATTCTGAGCGGAGCGAAGAATCTCTAAACCTCAGCACAGTGCCCGACGACCAGATTCTTCGCTTCGCTCAGAATGACAAGGTCTAGCTGGTTGGTCTTTCGCCTGCATTTCCGACTTTGAATAGACCCTATCACCAGGTGGGACTGCCTTGACTTTCTATGATGGAGGGGCTATACTTTAGGTGTCGTTAATTTATGCAGGCCCAGCGCAATATGATTTCTATTTGAGCCCGGTTAGCCGTAGGCTCTTTTTTTGTTGGACGTTACGTGACGCCAGCAAAGGTTTCTAAATAAAGGAGTACAGTGAGTTTCAAATCGTTTAATCTTGATCCGCGTATCGCGGCAGGGGTGGAGGCAGCCGGTTATACAGTGCCAACGCCTATTCAACTTCAGGCTATACCGGCAATTATGGAAGGGCGCGACGTGATGGGGCTGGCGCAGACGGGCACGGGCAAGACCGCCGCGTTTGTGCTGCCTATTTTGCAGCGTCTATTAGATGGTCCGCGAGGACATGTGCGCGCCCTGGTGCTTGCGCCGACGCGGGAGTTGGCGGAGCAGACGCACGACGCCATTAACGCGCTGGGCGGTCGGACGGGGCTGCGGAGCGTGACTATTTACGGGGGAGTGGCGACGCACCCACAGGTCACGCAGCTTCGGAGGGGCGTCGAGATTGTGGTAGCGTGCCCTGGCCGCTTGCTTGACCATATCGCCCAGAGCACTATCACATTGTCGGGAGTGGAAGTGCTGGTGCTTGATGAAGCTGACCGCATGTTTGACATGGGCTTCTTGCAGGAGATTCGCAAGATTATGCGACACCTGCCAGTCGAGAGGCAGACGCTGCTGTTTTCGGCGACCATGCCTGCTGACATCCGCCACCTGGCGCATGAGATTTTGCGCAGACCCGTGACCGTGCAAGTGGGGCACGAGGAGCCGATAGACACAGTATCACACGCGCTCTACCCGGTCGCGCCGCATCTCAAGACCGCGCTGCTGTTGGAGTTGCTCAAGCATACGGACACGGAGTCGGTGCTGATCTTTACCCGCACCAAACACCGCGCCAAGCGGCTGGGAGAGCTTTTGGGAAAGGCGGAGTACAGCGTTGCCTCGCTACAGGGCAACTTGTCGCAGAACAGGCGGCAAGAGGCTCTTGATGGCTTCCGAGATGGTAAGTACCAGATACTGGTGGCAACTGATATTGCGGCGCGCGGGATTGATGTGACAGGGATTTCACACGTTATCAACTATGATATGCCCGATACGGCGGATGCGTATACGCACCGGATTGGGCGCACGGGACGCGCTGCCAGGACGGGCGACGCTTTCACTCTCGTCACGGACGAAGATGCGGAGATGGTGCGGGCTATAGAGCGCGCGCTCAACGCCAGGGTGGAGCGTCGCACTGTGCAGGGTTTCGATTACCGACAGGCTGCCCCGGCGCGGAACGCTGAGTTTGCCCGCGCACCACGCGAACCGCAGCACCGCCGCCCTCGTGTGCAGGCGGTTGGGGAGTTGGCTAGGGAGAGGAGAGCCTCTTCGCCTGTACCTCCGGCCTCACGGCCTGCCGCCAATCGTCCGGCGCCGGCTCCACAGCAGCAAGCACGGCCAGAAGAACGCCGTAGGATGGGACCTTCTTCGACAGGGCCTTCCGGCCAGGATCAATACGCTCCAAGCGCATCCGAGTCCGCTTCCAGGCGGCGACGACGACGAAATAATCAGAGCGCAAGCAGGGCGCTGGTCTAAGAGGTTGTTTTAAGAACGGTAGGGGCGCGGCAAGCCGCGCCCCTACCGTTCTTAAAACAACCTCTTAGTTTCGTGGGACGGGCGTCTCGCCGATATTTGCAACTTATAACCTTCAACCTTCTATGGATAGTCTCACAGTGCGCGACTTGTTGCTGCCTGGGGGGCCTTTGGAGCCTGCCGAGGTAGTGGAGGGGCAGGAGCTATTGGGTAACCCTATATCGTGGGTGGTATCGCTGCGGCCCTATCCTCCAGCGTTTCCGCGCTTGCGGGGAGGGGAGTTGGCGCTTGTGGCGATGGAGCACGTCGCGCAGTTGGAGCCGCCGACTACGCTGGCGGACGTTGTGAGGCAGTTGGCTTCGCGGGATGCGTCGGGGGTGGCGGTTCGCGGGGAGATAGATGAGGGCGGCGCGAGGGCTGCGCGGGAGGTGGGATTGCCTTTGCTGCGGCTTGAGTTGGACGCGCCTCTGCACGATATTGAGCAGGCGATTATGCGGGCGTGCGCACTCCATGAGGCGCGGCGGGAGATGATGCCGGTCGAGAAGCCGGATGCCTGGTTGGGGGAGTTGCTGGCGGGGCGGTTAGGAACGGTTGCGGAGGCGCAGGAAAGGGCGAAGGGGCATGGAGTCAGGTTGGAGGGGCGGTATGCGGTGGGGTATGTTGGGGGTTGGGGGTCGGGGATCGGGGGTCGGGGATCAGGGATCAGTAGTCAGTTGTCAGGAATTGGGGAAGAGTTGTTGGGGGTTGAGGAAGGGGTGTTGGTTCGGGAGTGGGAAGGGGGGTTGGCTTTGTTGCTACCGCCTGGGGCCTGGGCACGAGTGGAAGCAGTGATTATTGGCGGCGGGTTGGCCTGCGGGATTGGGCGGGAAAAGGGATTGCTTGAGGTTCCTGCTTCGCTGGCGGAGGCGCGGTTGGCGGCTATGGCTTCGGGGTTGATGTATGGGGGAAAGCCTGTACGGTATGCGGAGATGGGAGCGGACCGGCTGTTGATGGTGCTTTACAGAGACGAACCGGAGGAGTTGAGGGCGTTCGTGGAGGAGATGATTGGGGCGCTTTTGAGGTACGATGAGGGCGTGGCGACGCCGGTACTACCCACGCTGAGGTCGTTTATTGAGCACGGGGGGAAGTTGCGGGAGACCGCGGCGGAGTTGTTTGTACACCGCAATACGCTAGCGTACAGGTTGGAGCGCGCTGGGGAGATACTTGGGGTTGATTTGAAGGACCCTGGGGCGAGGCTGGCTATCGAGTTGGCGCTGAGGGCGCTCCCTCTGATAGGGTGAGGGAGTAGGGTGAGGAAGTAGTCTTTATTCCTATTCCCTCACCCTACTCCCTCACCCTTTATTTGGGTATATTCTTCAGCGCCGTGTACGCCGGGCGGGGGGTCCAGTCGGCGTTGAGTACGGACCAGGGCACTTTCTCGTCGGTGGGGGGGAGGCCAAGGGTGGAGAAGTTGAGGTTCCACACGCACATGACGCCCATCCACGGGTAGTCGTTCTTGCCTTTCTCGAAAGCCCTGACGAGGTATTGGGCCTGAAGTTCGGGGCTGATTAGCTGGCCGTATTCGTAGCCTGGGGCCGTGCTGTAGGTGCTCCAACCGAACTCGGTGAGCCACATCTGCTTGTTAGCGTCGCCGTTGGCTTCCATGACGGCGCGCTGTTGCTCGATGCGGCGGAAGTAGAAGCTGGGGTGGTTGAGCCAGCATTTGCCTTCCTGACTGGCGTATATGGGCGGGCAATGGCCCGTGCCCGGATTGTCGGGGTAAAGCTGGTCGGGTGAGTTGCTGTTCGAGCCTGGGTGGGCGGCGAGCACGTCGAAATACCTCTTGGCGACGCCGTCCTGGTAGGCGTATATCTGGTTCAGGTAATCAACGTCATCTACTGCGACGTTAGGGTTTTTCACGCCTGTGGGGGTTAGCGCGCCGAAGAGGACCACGGCGGCGGGGTCGGCCCACTTGACGCCACTGTAACCATACTTGAGAAGCTCCACGTATTGGGCAACGTTGACGGGGGTTCCGGTCTCGGCTCTGAGGTTTTCCTCGTTCCACAGTTCGTAGGCCGCTACTTTGCCTTTGTAGTGGCGGGCCATGATGTACATGAAGCTGCCAAAATCAATCGGGTTTTCGGGCATACCGCCAGTCGTGTTGGGCGAGGCCCATTTGGGCGACTTGGCGATGGAGAGGATCAGCTTCTCGTTGTTCCTTTGAGCCGAGGCGACCACACTATCAAGCTCGCCCCAAGCGATCTGTCGGTTCGTGCCTTGCAGGTCGTGCCAGGCGACTTGTTGGCGCACCCAGGGGAAGCCTGCCTCGATGGCTTTCTGATGCACCTGGTCTTTGTTGACGTAGTAAAGCTGCACGTTGAAGCCGTAGCCGACGTGCGGGCCTTTCAAGGCGAGATCGGTGGCTGGTCTGCCTGGGCCATTGTAACGCCAATCGCGGTAGTGAGCGCCGATGTTGCCCATCTCCACCTGAAAGCCAGCAGGGTTGGACGGCGTGTAGGTCAGCACGCGGCGCTCGAATGCCTGGATAAGTGTGTCGGCGGGGTGACCTGCTATGTTTACGCGCGCCCAGTAGGCGTCGGAGATGGGGAGGCCAGTAGCGTAGAACCATGGGCTTGACAGGGTCTCGCTAACTACCTGGGCGCCCTTCATTACCTTGCCCTGGGCGTTGAGGAAGTCCCACATGACTTTGGGCACATTATGTTTGGTTGTGGGGTCGTAGTAGGCTATCTGGGTGTTTGTTAGGGTTGACTTGGCGAGGTCCTCACCCACCGCACCGTTGCGCGCCAGGGTAGCGGTCACTACCAGGCCCATCCTGTTGGGGTCGGGGTGGTCAGCGCCCGCGTTGGCGTGGGGGGCGAAGGAGAGGTAGGTGGGCGCATTGGGGTCGTCGGTGTCGCCCGCCACGTTGACCTCGGCGGGCTTACGTGTCTCGAAGGTGAAGTTGCCTATCTGCATACGTCCCGATATGAGTTCGACGGTGAGCAGGCCGTTGGTTACGTAGAATGGGTTATTCTTGTCGCCGTTGGGGTTGTTGATTTCCATGCGGCTCTTGTCGTAGTACTGCACGAGGCGGGACTGATTGCCTGTGGGGTCGTCCAGGTATAGCTCGCGGGCGGTCCAGACCGGCGTTGGCCCCCAGAACCAGGTGCGTGGCACGCTGGAAGAGGCTACCAGGGCGTCTGTGCGCTTCCAGACGTTGGTGAAGGCGGCGGTATCGGGCGGGGCGTCGAGGCTTCCGGGGACAGGGGTCGCGGACGCCTGGGCTGCGGGCGTTTGGGTCGTGGACGGCTGGGTAGCGGACGCCTGAGTTGTAGGCGTTTGGGTTATGGGCGTTTGGGTTGTTATGGGAGTTTGGGTTGCCGTGGTCTGGGCTGTGGGTGCTGCGATGGCCGGGCCGTGCGCCAAGCCTGTTGGGAGCATGGAGACGAGCAGCATGGCGGCCCCACCCAGTCTGACTAGTTTATGTCTGTTCAAAGGGTATCCTCCTATCCGTGTTAGAGAGCGCGAGACTCTGCGTAGAGATTGATATAAGTATAACGAGTGTAACAGAATTGGGTTGTTAGCAAAGCTAATGTCCATTTATCCCACATCCTTGAGCCATGAATCCCATAGGTCAGTCTGTACCTCTTTTCTCCTGTTGAGGCGCTCGATGGTTTTCGCACAGACTTTTCTTGCCATATCAACGTATTTCTCCTGGTTATCTATCCCTATATAATGCCTTCCCATAAGTATCGAGGCGACCGCCGTGGTTCCACTGCCTATGAAGCAATCCAAAACAATATCATTGGGTTTGGTTAGTAGTTGAATAACCCTTCTTGGAAGTTCGAGTGGAAATTTTGCTTCGTGGTTGTCATTTGCGCGTACTGAAGGTATCGTCCAAACAGCCCTGGAACCCCAACTTACCCATTCTTCCTTAGTCAGACGGCCCTTGTCTACTATGGTTACGCCTGGTTTCCAGAAGATATACAGATATTCAAATTCGTCAACGGCCCTGTATGACATAGTGTGCCAACGCGAGTTTTCCCATGCAGGGTCTTTGGCCCATATACGTCTATCGTAAAGGTATAAACCCGCGTTGAGGGCTGTTTCTTCAAGGAAGCCACCTACTAGCTTGATGCGTGTTTGGTTCTCGTACTTACCGCCACGAATATTATTGCCGTTTAGTCTCCTATCTATAGTCTGTTCGCTACATCCTAGAAATTCAGCTAACTGGTAACGGTTATATGTGGGGTATTCTTGCATGGTCGCCAATATTTGTTCTTTTGTTATAGGGGATTTTCGCCTGCTCGTGTTCTCGGCCATAATCTTTGGCATATCAGAATCTTTGAAGCAGAGTATGTCTGCAATATTGATAACCAGGAATCCACCATCTTGTAAGATAGGGTGATGCAAACGCACAACCTCGCATAGCAAGTCTTGCCAGTCTTCGTAAGAGATGCCTGCTTCGTATTGTTTGCCTACGTGATAAGGAGGCGACCAAACGCTACATGCTATAGAACTGGGGCTGATACGCCTGAGAACCTCTCTACTGTCGCCGTGAACGATAGAATCCGGGCTAATCAATGCTTCCATATCTATCCCCTCCATATTCCTTGACAAGCGTTACTCACTATATCATAGATAATAGTCTGTACGCGCCACAGGCTCTTGTTTGCAAGTTTACTAAAAGACAAACGCGCCCGAAAAAGCTCGCCAAGTGTTGGAGCATTTCTGCCTGCTTGCCAGATGTTGTCGTTTGCATCAGGGTTATAAAGCTGTTGTAACCTACCATTCGGCAAACAGACTATGGTAAGCTTCTTTAACTCGTGTGTTCTATTCGCGTCCTGATATGTGAAATGTAGAAAAACGGTTGTTGTCAGGTATTGTTTATCGGCGTATACGGATATCATTGGTAAGGAGCCGGGTATATCTACCGACACAAACTGCCTGACCTGCTTGACGTGCATGGAGGTTTGGGACATTTGAATTGTTGCATTTCTATCTGTCTTCTCGGCCTTTGAGTCGATGAAAAGGGCTTGTCTGACTATTCCTTCGGGGAAGATAAGATATCGCGCCCGTTTATAGTCAACAGTTCCATATATCCTCTGTTGAACATTGAATCCAGGAAGGCGATCCAATGCCTCACGGGTTACATCTTCGGCTATATCTTTTACATCATCCGGAGAACTGCGGAATATTTGGTAAGACTCCATACCGAAATCAAGCATAGCCTGAAACACCCATTGCGTAGTAAGCTTTTCGGCATCTTCTAGCTGATCTAAGTTAAGCGTGGAAATATCTTCAATTATGCTCATATTCTACCTCATATTCTATCATACAAAGCCTAATGCTGTTCCAATGAATCCATTGTGCGATACCAAACCCGTAATAGGCATCTTATGAGACTTCTTTTGCACAACTATCTGCTTGATTATGCACTAAGGGTTAGGCGTAAGATTAGGCGCAGGCGCTGCCCCTCCTGGCACCTGCGATGGAGAGGCTACGATGTACCAGTTGGGCCACGCCCTATACGAACTGGGGAATTTGTCTATCTTGTCGGGCTGGCCGGGGACGATTATGCGGCGGGTGATGAGGGTGTTGAGGCCGCCGTGGGCTGTCTCGACCTGCTTTTTCGCGCCTGGGGCGAGGCGGGTGTCTACCTGATATACGTCGGGGGGTGGGGAGACGCGGTTGCTGATGGCGGGGCCTTCTAGCTTGACCTGCTCGCCTGCGGACTTTGTGCCGTAGAAGTTCACGGTCAGGGTGTCGGAAGTGGCTTTGGCTTCGACGAGGATGTAGCCGGGGGTGTCGTTGACGAACTTCATGTCCACGCCTGGGTCGAAGACGGCAGCGTCGAAGCCCACAGGCTCACCGTTGGCTTCGTACCAGCCGACGCGGTAAGAGTGCTGGTTGCGTTCGGTGACATGTACGCCGCTCCAGAAAGCCGCGCGGAAGGCGGTGGTGGAGACCTGGCAAACTCCACCACCCACGCCACGCTGGGTGCGCTCGGCGGCTATTACGTAGCCTTCTACAAAGCTGTGAGCCTCGTCTATGCCTCCGATAGCTTGCAGGAAGGAGAAGGTAGCGCCTGGGGCCACTACCGCGCCGTTGAGCAGGTTCGCGGCCACCCTTATGTTGGTGGCGCGCTCGGCGGAGGAGCCTTTGAAGGTGGACGTGCCCGTGCCCATCAGTTCTTTGACGCCGAGCGCGGCGATGTCCTTGCTTGAAACGGTGGAGGCGATCACCTTGCCGGGGAGGGCGTATTCACGCTTGTCGCCTGTATCGGCATGTTCCTTTATGGAAGCTATTATCGTGTTGGCGTCAACCTCGAAGTCATCGGACGACTCGCTCAACACGGAAAGCGCGCCGTTGTTCCAGGCGAAGCGGGCGTTTTGTGGGGGTTGGGCGGCTTCTTTGGCCCACCTGCCAGCCAGTATCCTCAGTTCGCTGTCTTTCCAGCCGAGTTGTATATGCTTGGGGGCATTGGGGTCGGAATTGCGCTCTATAGTGGTGAAGTTGACGAGCGCCTGACGGTCGAGGGTCAGCTTTTTGCCGCCGGGCGTAGTTGCTGTAATCGGCGCGCTCACACGTATCGCAAGCAGTCCCTGTATTGGCTGGACTTCGTCTGCGGACACTTTGGGTTGCGCCACGTCCACGGGAAGGTCCAAGTTGCCCGGTTCTAGTTTAGCTACTGAGTCGCGTATGGAGGCGATGGCGTCGTACACTCGCAGGGCGTGACCTTCCTTGCCGGGAACCGCCACAACTTCGGAACCGTTGAGGCGCACATCGCCATCGGATAGCTTCTGGTTTATCTCGGTCTGAGCGAGATTGTCGAGATAGGATTGGAGCGTTGGCTCGCTGATTTGCACGATCAGAGGCGCGACATAGCCAGATTGCGCGCCATACCACTGCTGTGATGCGTTGCTGAAGAAATCCGCGCGGCGGCCTACCTGATAGGCTTCGTCTACCGAAGAAGCGACGTCAACTTTGAGGCCAAGTTGGTCGGCGCTGGGTTTCCACTCTTTGCCGCGCCAGGTCAGGGTTATGGGCTGGGCCACGAAGCCTTGCACTTTGTCGCTAAGTAGTTTTCTGGCAACGTCGGGGGTTTTGCCGCCCAGGTCAACGTCCAGGACGGATACACCGGCGTACACTTTGCCTGTGTATTGCCCCTGCCAGGCGAGGGCGATAGCCATGACGGCTATAACGACGACCGATAACAGGCCCACGAGAAGCCAGAGGAGCCAGATGAAGGGCCTTTTGCGTGTGTTCTGAGCGGGGGCTGTAAGATAGCGTTGGCCCTGATTGGCGTTTGCGACGTTGTAGGTGCGCTGGGGACGGTAGGCTTCCTGTGTGTTGGCGGGGAAAGGGTTGCCGTACTCATCTTCGTCGCGCTCATATTGCCAGCCGCCGGGCTTCTGCGCGTGGAGTTGCGTGGGGGGAGGAGGTGGGGGTTGGACCGGCGAAGCCGCTTGCCTGACCACTCTTGTTTGCTGTGGTGATGTAGGCTGCGATTTGGGCACTTGCGGTGGGCGGGTAATCCTCTCGAAGCGCGAAGGCTCACTGATTGGTATGATCGTAGTCTCTTTGGTTTCGTCCCTGGCGCGACGTTGCCTGTCCTGCTGGGAGGACGGTGGTTCCGGTTGAGGCGCTGGCGCTACCCTATAGCCGTAGCGCGGGCTGTCGCTGTTCCGCGTAGGGCGCTGCGGCCACTCAGGTTCTTTGTCCAGGCCATCGCCGGGGTTCTGGCGATCTTCGCCTTTATTTTCGTCCATAGAAATCCTTCTCACAATGGTTTCAAATCTCACTACTTTCGTTGGTGAGATTTGAAACCATTGCGCCTATAACTCTGTCCATTTGAGGCGAACGTCGCCTACGCCGAGGATGTCGCCTTCGGAGATGGCAGTAGGGCGGACTATTTCGGCCTCGTTGAGGAATGTGCCATTGGTGGAGGCCACGTCTTCCAGCCAGGCGCGCCCGTCCCGCCAACTCACCAGGGAGTGCTCGCCCGACACGAAGTCGTCATCGAGCACGATAGTGTTGCTGGGCTTGCGTCCAAGCGAAGTGACAGCCTGGAGCGTGAAGACCGTGCCTGGGGCCAGGCGACTGTGCCCCGGCTCTGCTATTACAAGCTTGCCATATTTCGACCTGGGCGGCGTTTCGACAGGGGCAACCTGCCGCAAATCACGCACGATCACTCTCATCACCTGAAAAATGAAAAGGTATATGAGTGCGATGAAAGCAATTCGCAGGCCAAGGATGAATATGTCGAATGGTAGGGTTTGGATGTTGGGCATGGGTGTTAGGGTGAGGGAATAGGGTGAGGGAATAGGGTGAGGGAGTAGGAATAAGAACTATTCCCTCACCCTATTCCCTCACCCTACTCCTGGTGAAACATCAGTTCAAAGCCGCCTATGGAGACGCGGTCGGCGGAGGCCAGGACTACGGTCTCTATTGGTTGGTTGTTGACGAAGGTGCCGTTGGTGGAGCGCTGGTCTCGGAGCAGGTAGTGGCTGTGGCGGAAGGTTATCTGGGCGTGGTGGCGCGAGACGCGCGGGTCGTCTATCACCAGGTCGTTATCCAGGCCACGACCTATGGTGATAAGGGTCTTGGTCAGAGGGAAATCGCGGCCAGCGGTATCGCCGCTTACGGGTTGCAGGTAGGCGGCTGGTTGGGCCATGTTGGGAGCCATGCGACCGGGTTGCGGTCTGCTCCTGGGCACACGGGGCATAGCGTGGGTGCGCTCGATTTCGAGTTGGTCCATAGAGAGTGCGTCGGGTTGGGAGGATCGAGCGCCGGCAAGGGCTGATACTGCGGGTTCGTCGCTCAGGCGAGTGAGTATCTCAATGCCGCGCCGGGGCACGTTATCGTCGGGCTTCAATCCGACTTTAGGGCGCGATACGAGGGCATAGCCGCGCTCGGCTGCCAGGTCGGATATGAATTCGGCCATGTTATGCTCGAGTAAGTGTCGAAAAGGCTCGAACTCGGCGAAGTCGGCGGGATTGAGGGTGACTTCGTAGAGGTTGGGCACGTAGGTGCGACCCACGCTGATAGTCGGGTGGGCTTCCATCTCACGTTCGAGTCGCTTGGCGATCTCGGCGGGCTGGATGGGGCTGCGAAAGAGGCGCGCGAACGAGCCTTCCATCAGCCGCTCTACGAAGCCCTCAAATCGCTCTAGCGCGTGCAAGTGTCCAATCCCCCCAGGTAAAAGGCACAGGAATCAAACCGATGTGCAGTTTGATTTCTGTGCCTTTTACGAATCATAAGCATTTTTCAATCCTTAACCCTTTGTGGCGCAGGGGTCGCACTACGATTATAACGTAGCCCACGGGCGTGGGCAAACATGTGGAAAGTAGGGTGAGGGAATAGGGTGAGGGAATAGGGTGAGGGAATAGGGTGATATTGTAGGGGCGCACGGCCGTGCGCCCCTACGGGATACCCTTATTCCCTAAAAATCGGCAAAAGGTGTGGAAAAGGGTATTGTATGCACAGTTACACGGTGATATAATTAGACATAACAGAGGTTGACGCTTCTGAATCATATTAAGAGGGTGACTGACGGCACCTAGAGTAGGGCCATTTGATGCCAGTACGCCATTCACCAGCTCCACCCGATGCGACGTTGGACACGGAGACGCTGAAGAGGCCGATCAAAAGCAAACGGAAAGCGAATAAAGAAGAGAAGCTCTTGCACCCCTCGGAAGCAGAGCCAGGGTTTCCAACCCCCCAAAATGCCTCCCCAGCGTCCGATAATCCGCCGGAAACCCCCCAAACTTCTGTTTCTATCTTAGGATCAAAGAGCGGGCTTGCCACAGAACCGGCTCTATCGTTTGCACATGTGAGCGAGTCGGGCGCGGGTAATACTCCTGAAGGCGGGACTATTAGCGTAAACGGCGTGAATTTTCATCACGCCAGCGAGGCCGAGTTTGCGCGGTTGCTTACCTACTATGGTATCGAATGGCACTACGAGCCGAATCAGTTTCCGCTACAGTGGCATGAAGGTCGCCCGACGGAAATGTTCTCGCCTGACTTTTATTTGCCGGAGTACGACCTGTATATCGAATTGACGACTATGCGGCAGGCCCTGGTGCGCCGCAAGAATCGCAAGCTGAGACTGCTTCGCGCCCTGTACCCAGAAACCAACATCAAGCTCCTGTACCGCCGCGACTACCAGCGCCTTCTCGAACGTTTTGGCATCAGCCCGGAGGTGATGGAGGCGGAGCAGCCTTCACAGGAGTTGGAAGGTTGAAAGGTTGGCAAGTTACAACCTTCTAACTTGCCAACCTTTCAACCTTCCAACCTTGAAATTAGCCTATGACAAAAGCTACCCCAACCCAGGACGCGCCAATTGCTGGCTTCGGCGTGGGCGATGTAGAGGAGTTCATTTCAGAAGATGAATTGGTGGCGCGTACACACGAGTTGGCGGAGGATATTGCTAACGATTACCGTAACCTGGGGGTGACGGCTGAAAATCCGCTTCACCTGATCGGCGTGCTAAAAGGGGTGGTTCCTTTTATGGCCGACCTGATGCGCGCTATCCCCAGGGACGTGCCTGTGAGCGTGGATTTCATGGCGATTGCTCCATATGGGCCTGAGACGCGGCAAACGGGGGGCGCTCGCGTGATAAAGGACCTGGACGAGCCGATCATGGGGCGCCATGTGCTGCTGGTGGAGGATATTATTGATACGGGCCTCACGCTTGGGTTCCTAATGAGGATGCTGCGCGGGCGGCAGCCTGCTTCGTTGCGGGTATGCACGCTGCTCGACAGGACGAGCGTGCGAGTGATAGATATAGACCTCGGTTACGTTGGTTTTGAGATACCGGACCAGTTCGTGGTGGGGTATGGGTTGGATTACAAGGAAAGATATCGCAATTTGCCTTATATAGGTGTTTTGCAGAGATAGGCGCTTGAACATCGGGCTTGCGGTGTTGCATAATGCAATGGCGACCAACGCAAAGGTGGCTCAGGATATACCCGATCTAATCAAGGAGGGCAAACACAATGATTCTGGTACGTAATATCTTTCAGGCGAAATTTGGCAAAGCCGGGGAACTGGCTAAGGAATTCAAGGCAGTTTTAGGACCGATCAGCGAGGGATACAGAGGTAAAGTGCGTATAATGACCGATTTGAGCGGGCACTTCGACACTGTGGTTATGGAGATCGAGATCGAAAGTCTGGCGATGTGGGAGCGAAACCGGGCTGAGATGTTCTCTCGAAGTGAGTTCAGCGAAGAGTTCGCACGTACGGCGGCTTTGATCGAAGGCGGCAAGGCGCAATTCTTCACCATAGAATCCTAGTAAATCCTAAAACAAAGGGGAAAATCACGCAATGATTTTCCCCTTTGTTTTAGGATTTACCCATCTTAAGTTAGCTCAAGGTAGCGTTCCGTAACGCTGCTTGTACTTCTGTAGGCCCAGCGCGCCGACGGACACTTGTTGGCCGTTTTGCTGTACCTGGGTCAGTTCTAATCTGGCCCGCTCGAAGTATTGGACCTGGTGGGTCTGGTTGTCTATTACGTTGTACTCCGCGAAAGGCTCGCTGACAGGATAGCCGAGGCCGGGGACTTCTCCGTGGGTGTGCCAGTAAGAGAGGAACGGTTCCGACAGATTGTGGTGGGTTTCGGGGACATAGGTAGCGCCTGTGATGGGTTGGGCGGGGTCGAAATGCTCGTCTTTTGGTTTGTAGTAAAAGAGGCGGAAGTCCAGCTTGCCTATGCGAACTTCCGTGCCCTGGCCGTCTGATTTAGGGTGCAGTTCGAGAACAGCGTTGCGGAAGTATTGCACTGTGCGGCCCGCTTCGTTTAGCTCGTTGGTGACGGCGGGGCCGAAGCGATCTTTGCCGCCTTTGTCGCGCCAGAATTGGAGGAAGTGTCCTCGTGCGCATTTGCCCGTTTCTGAAAAGCACTCTTCAGCGCCTGGCAGCTTTGCGGCGTCTATGGGCTTGCGGAAGGGCGTGAAGCCAGGCGGGTTGCTGCCTACCTGGGGGACTTTGTAGGGCGTCGGCTGTGCGTCGTAAGGTCCGGCGCTGAAGGCGTAGATGTAGCTGTCGTTTGAGGCTACGTACAGCACACCGCCTGCTATGGTGGGCGGGGAGTATATTTGGCCTTCGGTGGCGTGTTCCCACAGGAGTTCGCCTGTGGCGGCATTCAGGATTTCTACGGTGTCGTCACCAGCCACAGCGACCAGGCCGTTGGCTACTGCCAGGGCAGGGATGACGGAGCCGGTGGTGGGGTGTATCCATTTGACGCGCCCGGTGGCTGGGTCGAGGGCGTGGACGGTTCCCGCAAACTTCTGGGCCTCCCCCAGGGAAAGGTAGCCCGCGCCCACGTATACTGTGTTGTAGGCGTAGGC
>JBBQIC010000026.1:0-19145 GCA_038324555.1 Chloroflexia bacterium | reverse complement strand
GCTATGTGGTATGCAGAGAGGGCGAAAACAAGGTTCGCCCCTACATGGCTATGTGGTATGCAGAGAGGGCGAACACAAGTTTCGCCCCTACACGACTTCTCCTCTACTCCTGAGATGAACATTTACTAACTCTTTGTGGGTAGTACGGCCTAATACGTTGGGGAGGCATCATTAGAATGTGAATAATCTGTCCAGTGAGTACACAATACCACGTCGGATTGATGCGCAACTCGTAGCCTGGCTTTATAGTAAAGGGGCAGTACAGCGACTGACCTAGACATACTTTTCTCTCCTTCTCTCTCTTCTCTCCCCCTCTCCTTACGGAGAGGGGGTTGGGGGCAAAGGCAGATGACAGCAACAATGACAGCAACGATGACAGCAATAATGGCAGGAGGACAAGATGGGAGAACAAAGGCATCGGATACTTGTGGTTTCCGGGCGCTTACTTATGGCGCAGGGAATTGTCAGCTTACTCGAGAACGCGCCCAATATTGAGCAAATAGAAGTCATAGATAACCTGTACGATGCTCTCGCTTATTGCAGACACAGCCCGCCCGATGCCATGGTAATTGACTTGCCTTTTGGCGCTGATTATTTTGTGGACCGCCCTGTGAATATAGAGGGCAGGGAGATAAAGACTATCGTACTTCTTGAAGATGAAGAGAGCGGACAGGCACATCTTTATGTGCATACTCCTCACAGGGTGGCTAATCTGCAAAATCTCTTGTGGGCCATTCAGTTGGACGGTGGCGCTATAGCTGAAGAACCGGCAGATGCCTGTACGAACTGATGATGCATGGACGATGGACGATGGACGATGGACGATGGACGATCTGTAGTATCGTCCATCGTCCATCGTCCATCGTCCATCGTCCATCGTCCATCGTCCATCGTCCATCGTCCATCGTCCATCGTCCATCGTCCATCGTCCATCGCACGCCAACTCTTGCGATTTTGTAAGGGTTTGGCTTCTTGTTGTTAAGAGGTTGTGTATTGACTTAGATGACGCCTTTTGTTACTGTTGTAGTAAGAGCGTATCTAAAGAATATTCTAATTTGTCTATCCGGGGACGGACCCACCCAAAGAGAGCATTCAAACGTCAGCGAAGCGAAAGGAGGCAGCATCTTGCGAGGCAAACTAACGAGGTTAAAGAAGCGAGGCCAGGGACTGGTAGAGTATGCACTTATTCTTGTGTTGATAGCGATTGTCGTGATCGTTATACTCAGTTTCCTTGGCCAGCAAGTCAACAGTACTTTCTCCAAGATTGGATCCGCAATAAAGCCCTAGCGTAGTATACGGTAACGCATTCCAGTATCGAGCTAATAGGGACTTTGTCTTATCTTCATCCGTCACGAGAATAATAAAGCCGACCTCTAATTTTTGGTCGGCTTTATTGATTTATCTCAAGAATTCGCGTAGTGCGGAAATCTTTATGTTTCTATTTGCCGAATGACAAGAAACTGTCCATGAACTGTGGAATAGCAGGCCCCAAGATCACCACGAACAGCCCCGGCAAGATGAAAAACACCAGAGGGAAGAGCAGTTTGACCGGAGTCTTGCGCGCCGCCTCTTCAGCCGCCTGCCGCCTTCGGATGCGCATCTGTTCGGCCTGGGTCCTCAGCAAATTGCTTATGCTTGCACCTACCTGCTCGTTCTGGAGCATCGCGGTCACGAACGTGGTCAGTTCGGGTAGTTGCGTGCGCTGGACAAGCTCGCGCCATGCGTCCTTTCGCGCTTTGCCTATTTGGAAATCAATCAATACCAGCGCCAGTTCATCCGTAAGGGTGTTGTGCCAGCGTTGCACTACCTGACCCATTGCGGCGTCGAAACCAAGCCCCGCCTCGACGTTGATTGCCAGGAAGTCGAGAGCGCCCGGTAGGGAGCGCAATAGCCCTCGTCGCCTGGCGGTGACCTTGCGTTTCAACAAGAAGTAGGGGAGGTAAGCCCCCACGACCAGGCCCAGCAGGACGGCGAGTACCCACTGCGTCGGCGCGTTGGGCGCGGTGCGCAGCGACCAAAGCAGGAATACGACGACGATTACTATGCTTGCGCCCATCTGGATACCCAGGAAAGTGCCCACTTCCATACGGTATGGTGGCCCCATGAGCGTCAACAACTCGGCTATATGATCCGTGTAGCCTCTTGGGCTGAGGTGGGTAAGCCTGGCTCCCGCCGACTCGATAAAAGGCGCGATGACCCTGGTGGTGAAGCTGGGTTGAGCGTCTTCATCGTGGGCCACCGGCGCGCCCGCCACGTAGCTTGCCACGCGCCGCGAAGTTGCCGAGGGAATAAGCACGTTGGAGAGCGCTATCATCCCAAAGAGAGCCGCCATGCCCGCGAGCGCCGCCGCGCCCAGACTGTACATGCGCGCCTGGGATGACAGGTTCGTGCCATCAGTTACGGCACCGGGTATTCTACCGATTGTAGGTCCATCTGGCTTGGTTGACGACAGGATAGGTCCTAGCGTTGGCAGAGGAGTTCTTTCAATCGGAATCTCAGGCGTTGGTGTTATAATCGCCGCGTTTGGTGGACGGTAACTTATGGTCTTTACCAGCGGCTGCCCATCGGGGGGCGTGTATTTCACCTCGACCTTGACACTCTCGTAGCTGCGGGCAATCAGCGTGTTCGACTTGTATTTCAAGAAGAGTTGGGAGTCCAATTCGATTGAGATGGCGTTATAAATACCCGCCAGGTCGGCAGCGGACGGAGCTTTGTAATATCTGCCGCCGGTCGGTTGGCTGAGGGATTTGAGCACACTGTCATTAGCGTCCGGCCCAAGGCCGATAGTGTAGACCAGCGCGCCTGTCTGTTTGGCTACCTGGGCGGCTGCTGCTAAACCGTACTTGCTGCTGGTGTCTGCTCCATCCGTGAGCAAGATGATTGCGCGCCGCTTTTCGCGTGTAGCCGAGTTGATTATTTGCGCCGCGTCGTAAAGGGCATCGTATATAGCCGTGTTGCCTTTGGCCTGTAGAGCGTTGACGCCGGTTTGCAGGGCCGCCCGGTCATTGGTAGCGTTCACTACCAGGTGGACTTTATCATCGAAGGCAATGAGCGCGGCGTTGTCCTGCGGCCTTAGCGAGTTCAGGAACGTATTGGCGGTGGCTTTAGCCTGGTTTAGCTTGTCGTTGGCGTTCATGCTGCCACTTACGTCTATCGCCAACACAAGGGCGAGCGGCACGTTCTTGGCGGGACCCAGTTCAAGAGCCGTGAGCCTTTGGATTACACCTTGCTCGCTTATCTGGAATTGCGAGGCGTCTACACCGGGGATAGATTTGCCGTCCGGCCCGGTGAGGGTCAAGTTGATAGTCACATTGGGCCAGGTCCGGCTCTCTATCCCGTTGAGGGTAAGATTGCGCGAGCCTTGCGCCAGGGCGACCCCGTCCAGCGAAATGCCCAGGTAGGCGACCAGGAGGGTTGCAAGAAGAAGAATGCGTATTACGTATTGCGTATCGCGTAGGGTTCTTACGCAATACGCAATACGTAATACGCAATACGTAATACTTTTATACATCAATTTCCGCCATCTTACGCATAACAATGAAGCCGATTACGCTCAAAACTATCGCTCCGATAGGCATACAGAGCACCCAGCCGGGTTGGAAGAGGCGGCCTATGTATTGGGGGCTTATATAATATAATACCACGCCCAATACCAGAGGCATGGCGGCCATAACGGTCGCCTGGATGCGCTGGGAGGCCGTCAGGGCCTTGATTTCGCGGGATACTCTATGCCGTTCCCTGATCGTGGCTGCCACAACGTCCAGCACATGCGTGAGATTGCCTCCCGTTTGCTGCTGCATGATAATAGCTGTAACCAGAATGTCGACATCTTCTGTTGGCACGCGCTTCGCCAGGCCCTCGAGAGCGGTGGACATAGTGTTGCCCAGCGAAATCTCTTGTATTGCCCTGGTGAACTCCATCTTAGACGGCTCAGGGGCCTCGCGCGCCATAAATTGCAGCGCCTGGTAAAGGCTGAAGCCTCCGCGCACTGAACCCGCTAGCATCGCCAGGTTGTTGGGCAACTGCTCCTCGAAGCGATCTATTCTGCGCTTGCCGAGGTGACGCACGTAGGAGCGTACCGACACCGCCGCCCACACAAAGCCGACCGGAGCTACCAGCCACCCCACGACGGGCACGAACAGCAATAGCACGGCTGCGCCCATACCCGCGCCCACCTGTATAAGCACAAGCTCAGTCGCGGTGATGCGCAGGTCGGCGGCCTCTATTTCGTCGCTCAACGCCTTGAAAAGCGAGCGGTTCTGCCAACGGCTGTCAAGCTCGGCGAACAGGGTCTCACGCTGCCTCTCGCGCACCTCTTCTTCGCTCAACACCGGCGCGCCTTCGTTGGTGACGAACTGCTTTATGCGCGTCCTGACACGCGCCTGTGTGCCGCTAAAGGTCACAAGCAGCCCGTACAGGACCGCCCAAACCGCCATACCAGTCAACAGCCCCACCACCGCGAGGCCGATCATGCTGTTAGTGTCGTTAAACATAATATTCTCGTTATCTTAGGGAGTAGGGTGAGGGAATAGGGTGAGCAACTATTCCCTCACCCTACTCCCTCACCCTATCGCCTACCGCCTGACCCAGGCGCTTCAAAGAAGTCGGTGGGCATGTAGTGGTTGGCGCGCTCTAGCTTGCGCATGACCGCGGGCCTCAAGCCTTGCGGTCTCAGTTCGCGTATCGTGCGGCCATCCCGCTCTATCGCGTCGTATTGGAAGATGTGCTGCATCAGGATAGTCTCGTCTTCCATGCCCAGTATCTCCGCGATGCTGGTTACTTTGCGGGAGCCGTCGTCCAGGCGCTCCATATACACTATCAAGTCGAAGGCCCCCGACACCTGCTCGCGTATGGCGCGCAGGGGCAGGTCGGTGCCCGCCATGAGCACCATCGTCTCCACGCGGGATAGGGTATCGCGCGGGCCGTTGGAGTGGACGGTGGTCATGCAGCCATCGTGTCCGGTGTTCATGGCCTGGAGCATGTCTAGCGTCTCTTTGTTGCGGCATTCACCCACGATTATGCGGTCGGGGCGCATACGCAAGCTGTTTACTACCAGGTCGCGGATGCTTATCTCGCCCGCGCCCTCTATGTTCATGGGCCGGGCTTCCAACGGGATTACGTGTACCTGCTGCAACTGCAACTCTGCCGCGTCCTCTATGGTGATGATGCGCTCGTCATTGGATATGAACGAGGAGAGCACATTGAGGAAGGTGGTCTTGCCGCTGCTCGTGCCGCCCGCTACGATAACGTTAGTCCCCGCCTTTACAGCCCCTTCGAGGAACACCATCGCCTTCTCGGTGATGGTCCCCATGCGGATCAGGTCATCCGCCGTGAAGGGCACTTTGCTGAACTTGCGGATGCTGATAGTTGGGCCAATCAGGGTGAGGGGCGGTATGACCACGTTGACGCGGGAACCGTCGGGCAGGCGAGCGTCCACCATCGGGGAGGCCTCGTCCACATGTCTTCCCAGGGGAGCGACGATGCGGTTGATAATGCGCATTACGTGCTCGTCGTCCTGAAAGTGTATATCGGTGCGCGTCAGGCGGCCCTCTTGCTCTATCCAGACCTGAGAGGGGCCGTTCACCATGATTTCTGATACGGTATCGTCGTTGATCAGCTCCTGGATGGGGCCGTAGCCCAGGATTTCGGCGATGACCTGGTTTTGCAGCTTGGCGCGTTCGGTGCGGTTGAGGATCACGTCCTCCTCCGACATGAAGCGGCCAAACAACCGCTCTATCTCCTTGCGCACCCCTATGTCGTCGCTGAGGTCCACCGAGTCGCGCAGTTCGGAGATTATCTTGGAATGGAGGCGCTGCTTTAACTGGGAGATAGATTGCTCTGTGGTTGAAGTTCCGCGCTGCGGCTGCAAGACGGCGGAGGTGCGCAGAGCGCTCGTATTGGTGGCAAGCACTCCCGTCTGGGCGCTAAGTATGCCCGTCTGGGCTGGGTTCTCAGGTGGCCGGAGCGGCCCTGAGGTGGAACGTCGTATTACAGGCATGGGACTCCTCTTTCGTGAAACGTGAAACGTGAAACGCGAATACCTCAACCACTAAGTTTTGCTAGGTACAATCACAGTTACGTAAGCAATAATTCTTGTCAAAACTTAATGGTTGAGGTAGTGAATTACGATACTCACGTTTCACGTTTCACGTTTCACGTTTCACGCATTGCGTGTTTCGGTTCGGTTGAACAGCTTCATGGCGCGTTTCTTTTCTTCTGCGGGTTGCTGCTGCTCCCCTCTTGCCATGCGCGGTTGGGCTAGCGAATTCGCCAGGGCTATCAGGCTGTTGGCGGCGGCGCTTGGTTTTAAGAGGAACGATACTCCCTCGTTTATGGCGGTGGTGATGAGATTGCCGTCGCTCGGTATCGTGCCGAGGGGTTTGAGGCCCAGGCTGCTCTCTATCTCTTTCATGCCCACCGCGCTCTTGCTTGGATAGCGGTTCAGCACTATCTGCACCTTGCCCTTCAGGTCGGGGCGGTCTCTTATTAGGTCGAGCAAGCGCCTTGTATTGCGCAGGGAGGGCACTTCGGGCGTGGTCACCAGCAGGAGAGTGTTGGACAGGTCGAGGATCGCCAGCGTGGCGTCTTCTATCGAGTGCCAGGTGTCCACGACTATGTAATCGTAATTCTTGCGCAGCGCCTTTAGCACGGCCACCATGCCGTCGGTCGCCACTTCCTCCACGAGGTCGAGGCTAGGCGGCGGCAGGAGCACGCGCACGCCCGACGAGTGTTTTACCATTACGTCTTCAAGGATTTTGGCGTCGAGGTCGTCAATGGCGCGCATAAGCTCGTGGATGCCGTGGCTCGAATGCAGGTTGAGCAGCACGGCCACGTCGCCGAATTGCAGGCTGAAGTCCACCAGGGCTACTTTGCTCTTGGTGATATTGCTCAGGGCGATGGCAAGGTTGCTGGCGATGGTCGTGCAGCCGACGCCTCCCTTGGGGCTGAAGACGGTGATGATTTCGCCCGCGCGCCCCTGGTTGGCGTTGGTCTTGGCGTAGTCTTCCATGCGGCGCAGGCGCAACTGTTCGGCCTCATATACGTCGTGTATGACCCCAAGCAACTCTCCTGGCGCGATGGGCTTGCTGATCATGCCCCGCGCTCCGGCCAGCATCGCCCTGGACAGGTCGAAGGTGATCTCCGACGGCGTGGTGAGCACCACCTGGCAGCGTGGAGATATGTCGTGGACCTGGCGAATGATGGCGGGCACTTCGAGTGGGTCATCACCCACGTCGAGCAGCACGATGTCCGGTTCAGCCGTCATATAGCGGTTCAACTCGGAAGCATCGCGCACCGCGCCCACGAGATGCACTCTGCCCGAATTGGCAAGCATCTCCTTCGTGGCGGCGCGGTCCGTATCATTGCGGTCAACGACGACAACTAATGGTGAAGATGATGAATAGGATGTTGGCATGTTGTCTCCGGGGGGTTGAAAGTTGAAGGTTAGAAGGTTGGAAAGTTAGAACCTTTCAACCTTCCAACTTTCCAACCTTCAACCCTAAAATATAACTAACCTCGACCTCGTCTTTGAGCAGGTCTGGCAAGGTCAATAGGGTGATCGTTTCGCCGCGTTTGGCCTTCGCTGTCCGCCGATAAGCGCCCTCGTCGGGGTTTGCGTAAAGCTCGATAACATCGTCCTGCAAGTTGATTATCCAGTATTCGGATATACCAGCCTCGGCATAAAGTGGCCCCTTCACGTTCCTGTCCGACCTCAAAGTAGTATCGGACACTTCGACCACAAGCAGTATATCTTCCGGCGTTGGGCGTTTGCCCCCATAATAGTCCTCGCGCCACCGCAACAGTGTTACGTCTGGCTCGGGACGCGAGTCGTCGAGCAACCAAATCGGGTTGTTCTGGGGCCACACAATTGCCGTGTCGCCCGCACGCTTTTCGAGTGCCTTAGTTAGACGTGCCACACACGCTGCATGTGGGAGACCGATTGGGGCCATTTCTACAATCTCTCCTCTGATAAGTTCGACGCGCGCATCCTCATCGAAGACCCCAGCCTCCACCATGCGTTCGTATTCTTCCAGGGTAAACAAGTGTCGCTCTAGCTGTATCGCCATGTTTCTTCTCGTATGCTATCAGTTGAAAGTTGGAAGTTGGAAGTTGGAAGTTGGAAGTTAAGAACCTGCAACCTTCAACCCTAAAATATAACTAACCTCGACATCGTCTTTGAGCAGGTCTGGCAAGGTCAATAGGGTAATTGTTTCGCCGCGTTTGGCCTTCGCTGTCCGCCGATATGCGCCCTCGACGGGGTCCGCGTAAAGCTCGATAACATCGTCCTGCAAGTTGATTATCCAGTATTCGGATATACCAGCCTCGGCATAAAGTGGCCCCTTCACGTTCCTGTCCGACCTCAAAGTAGTATCGGACACTTCGACTACGAGGAGCATCTCTTTGACGAGCGGCGGCTCAAGGGCATACAGGTCCTCGCGCCACTCCAGGAGAGTGAGATCAGGCTGTGGGCGCGAATAGCTGGGGGGGATGCGAAGCGAATTGCTTTGGGGCCAAACGTACGCTTTGCCAACCGTGCGGGTCACGAAAAGCGTATTCAGCCGGGCAACACACGCCTCATGCGGGAAGTTGATTGGGGCCATATCTGCAATCTCTCCTCTGATAAGTTCGACGCGCGCATCCTCATCGAAGACCCCAGCCTCCACCATGCGTTCGTATTCTTCCAAGGTAAACAAGTGTCGCTCTAGCTGTATTGCCATGTTTCCTCACTAGTCCAAAGTCCAAAGTCCAAAGTCCAAAGTCCCAGATTCCAAGCCAAAAGTTGAAGATAAGAACTTTGGACTTTGGACCTTCGACTTTGGACTTATCATGGGTTGGACTTCGGAAGCCCTATAAACTTATACAGGTCTACCAGGTAATCAAGGTTGACCGGGTCGGTTGGGGCGGGGCCGTGCTCTTCTAGAGAGCGGACTACCAGGTCTATGACGCCGCCGCTGTCTTTGACGAACTTGAGGATCACCGCTTCCTGGTGGTCAACTATGAACGTGATGATTTTCAGGCCCTGCTGCGGTGCGGCGGAGGCGCCCCCAGCGCCACTGGGCGGGGTCCACTCGCCGACGCTGTATACTTCGATGTCCTGGAGCGTGGCTTGCGATACGATGTTCTTTCCTCCATTGACCTGGCTCTCGGTGCCTGCGCCAGCGTCGAGGCGGGCAGTGCCGCTTATGGGCAGGGTGAGCAGGATGTCTACGTGGTCGCCCGGCTGCACCGCGCCTGTGGAGTTCAGGATGTCGGTGGAGGGGAAGGCGACAAGCACCCTGCCTTTGGCGACGTTGATGGAAGAGCCGCTCCTGCCACCGGCGGCGATGAACTGGCCCCTGCGCAACGGGTCGCCCTGCTGGATCAGCACCTTGGCGGTGGTGTTCAGGAGGCCCGCCGTGCTGGTGTAGCCGTCAGCAGGCACGAGGTCTTGCGGGTACTGCTTGAGCGCGAGCATGTCGGTGATGATCTTGGTGTTGGCGGCTATATCCTGGCGCGCCACCACTATGCTGATGCCCGCCTGGGGCAGCGCCGTAGGCACGGACACGGCAGCTTTGTTGTTGGCGATGCCCGTAGAAAGCCCATAGACCACAGCCGCCGCCGCAATCGCTGCGACCAGGCCAAGCAGGATAAATAACAGTCCTCGTTGATTCAAGATTCTCTCCTTGCGTAATGGTGATCGCGTTTTCTACAAGAGCGCCTCATGGTGAAGGGCTTACTAGGCTAACGTAATTATAAAGCGAATGGCCTGCGCAGGGTAGGTTGAGGCACGGTGGCTTATCCAATACTTCCCCCACAGGTATTGCGTATACAGTGTTTGCATCTCCAAAAGATCGAATGCCTCCGCAGTACGGTTGATATCTAAAAAATTTTTGTCCTATAGTTCCGCTATAGAAGCGGAACTTCATTGCTTTAACCATATGCACTCTATCAGGTTCTTCACCCGTAGCTGCACGCCACTCATAAACAGGCGGAGGAGGTGGGGTGGGGCTGCCTACTGGTGTAGGAGTAGACACGGGACGCCAGACCTCTTTGTTATCATAGAGATACATTACTTTGTCTACATGCTTTCCATAGCCTGCTGCAGTGGCAAGCACATCGTTGGTACCATTATTGGGGTCATTTATGTAGTCGTTTATAGGTCGAATAACTTGGTCTCGCCCAACAGCGTTCGTACTTAAATAAGTTTCCAGCCAGTCACCTGGGACCTCGTCATCCGGTGGCGACGAGGCAGAGCGCCAATCATTACTTGGAGTCGCGGGAGGAGCTTCCTGCGGGTTCAGGTCGCGCCATCTATTCTCGATGAGCGAGACTAAACCAGTGCCTGCAAAGTCATGTATAATCCAGTTCGGTACATCAATATCCGAAACATCAAGAGAGTCACGATGACGAATGTCGTCATTTATGCTGCGACAACAAACAATCCCATGGTGGTCGCGTATAGAATAATCGCCGCCAGAACAACTGCCCGATGGTGACCAACTTGTCATATTAGGAATAGGCGTGGGTGGCAGAGGCGTAGGGCAGGCTGTAGCATTACTGCGAATGCCATAAGTAGGAGCGATGTCTGGCAAGTCGCTCCGCGCATCATGACCGTCATGCCAACCAATCAACTGGGCGTGCAAGCCCGATAACGATAAACTAGAGCAGTCGCTGGTGTCCACGTCTGCAAAGCTGCACCCTTGTGCGGCCGCTAAAGATACGAGGTTTTCGAACCTGCTTGGCGTCGGGCAAGGCGGAACTGAGCACGAAGATTTATTATAGAACAACACTGGGTTACAGACGCTGGCAGTTGACGCAAATGTTGTGCCAAATTGGCTTGTCATAGGCCACGTAGGCCCCTGGGGAATGTGGTTGGGATCTCCGATCAATCCTGCGGCAGCAATCGCCTCCACTTTCAGTGACTTCACACCTATCACGCTGGCGAAAGTCGTAGGGTTATCAACTGATACCCTGATTTGCACGGCATCAGTATGGAATGGCACAAAGTTGTTTATGTCATACCCATTATATCCCTGCCACGGATCAGAGCGACTGCTGTCATATGTAGCTATCTCATCAAACTGATAAGAGGAGTTGTAGTTGCCATAATAGAAAATGGCCGTGTATACAATGTTCTGTCCGACTGTGCCCCCTCGATTCTTTGTCATTAAGTCAGTGGCGCGTGCTAAGACATCAGAAGTCCTTGCAATGTACGGCTCGGGCACTTGACCGCGGTCGTAGACGACATTATCGGCCAGTAACTGTGCTGCACCTAGTGCAGCAGCATCAGCCGCGTTTTGCATTATCCGCCTCTGGAGTAGGGCACTTCCCCCATCAGTGGCTAATGCAACGAATCCGAAGAGCACGCTGGTGCCCACTAACACGGCGACAAGAACCATCGCTTGACCTTTAGCCCGTGCTCGTAGTAAAACTGTTCCTAAATTCCGTGTAAGCTTGATGTGTTCCACTTCGTTTATCGCTTGGACCGAGCTACTCTTGCTCTCGGTAAAACCTTTCACTCCGGGTTTGAAGCCCTCAATTAAGAGGACAAGGATTAGAATCTAGACTCTCAACTAGCGCAGAACTTGTAGCCAGCAACGTTGGGGATCCCAATGGAACAATGTTCACCAGCGTGGTCCATGGATACTTAACTATCACCTGGACTTGCTGATATGGCTTTGGACTGGCATTTGGACTTGGATTAGTAACAAGAGGCCTGCTTACAGTAACTAGTGTGCGATCCACAAGTACCAGCTTTAGGTCTATTGCTCTCTGTTTCAGGCAAGCTTCAGTAACCATAGGATGTAACGCTGCGTAATGTGCGCCCTCGCGTGCTGCATTCTGTATCTCCGCATTTATTAGCAGAAGCCTACTAGTCTCAATAATACCGTACAGCACTGTAAGCAATACAAGAAGTATCAGAGCGAACTCAACTGTCGCCTGGCCTCGTTGTTTCTTTTGTTGTTTATCGTTCAATATTCTCACAGAACCCTGAACATGTCCACCGATTAAGGTGGAGGTGTCGGCGTACTTGTTGGACAACTGCTTGGCGTAGAACGTTTGCCTGGCATCGTAGCTCTTCCAATAAAGAGTGCCGTACCGCCTGCCCCTAGTAAGAGTTGATGCCTGTATTGTATTATCACTTCAACAGCCGGTGCGGTTGCCGTTGGTGTGGGCATTACTGTGGGCGTTTGATTAGCAGGAGTAGGCGTGGCGGTAAACGTAGGTGTAGGTGTTATCACCACATATTGAATACCACTGGGTCCTAAGTCAGCGTTTATTACATCCTGCATGGTGCAAAAACCGCTATCTGCTTGTTGGTCTGGGCTGAGCACTGCCCAGCGTGCTCCTGTCTTGGCTGCATTTACAATTGCTAACTGCTCAGAGTAGACACGAGCAACATCGATGAGACCTACCAGCAGTGGTATAAGCAGAAACACCATCACAAGCGCGAACTCCACCGTAGACTGTCCGCGAACGCGCCTGCGCAACTCGCCGTTCAGTTTTTCACCTCGCGCGCTCATCGCTCTTCCGGGGTTCTAAGGGAACGTGCTTAGCAGCTTGTCGCAAGGACACCTCGCTTCGCAGGGGGGACCGCTCTGTCTCACCTACCAACTATTCGTACTATATAGATAACGTTACACGTCTCGGTTAGATAGAGTACACGCAAAGACTCTCATGCGCGCTTGCCGGGCAGCCGCTCCAACATCGGCAGGGTCGCCACCGGGTCTCTTCACCCGATCTTGCCCTCCTCCAACCCAGGCCAACCTAACCAGAGGCCCCATTGCCCCGTGCAACTCGCTACCCGCGCCGTACCCTCCGGTCAACTACGACCCATGACGCAGGCTTCGCCGCCAAAGCGACAAATCAAGCCGTACAGTTATCATACTTGAAAAGCCGCGAATTTGGCAATACTGCGAAAGGAGTAGCGTGTGAGTAAACAAGTAAAAGTACAGGGTAATTGGGACAGGATAATTATAGGGGAAAAGTATTGCAATCGGGTGAATGGATGAGGAGCGGTTAGCCGTAGGGGCAGGTCTCCGTGCCTGCCCTGTTCGCGCACCCGAATGTTGGTGTTACACCACCAGGGCAGGCACGGAGACCTGCCCCTACGGCCGTACTCCAATTCTGAACACTTACCGGCTGGGGCGGCTGATGGCTGACAGCTTCTCTAATGTGGTACAATAGAGGGCTGTGAAGCGGTAATAGACGGTTGCGCGAATGGCTGCTTATTGGCGGCCCGCGCCCTCGCCCGCTCTACTTTCCAGCCCAAATCTAAAATCTAATAGAGAACAGGAAGAATAATCCATGAAGTTGCGAAGCGCATTTGTTGGTCTAATCTTGCTGGCAGCGTTGGCTGCTTGCGATACGAACCAAATAGCCACCCCCGTGTCCACCTCTGTCTCGGTGGGCAGCAATCCGACCACGGCTGTTGATAACCAGCCGACGACCGCCCAAGTAGCGAACAACACGCCCGCGTCCAATCCGGCTAACAACGCCACGCCGCACGTCGTATCGAAAAGCACGCGTCCCGCCAAGACTACCCCGACCTTCGTTTTCATGCCCAGGCGAGGAGGCCCAGACGTTGGGGTCAGCATTACAGGTGGGAATTTTACGCCGGGCCAGACGGTGGTCATACGCATAGGTATACCTCAGCCGATAGGCGAAGCCCTGGCAACGGCCACGGCGGGCGACGACGGCAGGTGGAACACCCTCATCAAGATACCCGGCACCGAACCGTCAGGCAAAGCCATCACCACAACCAACATGCAGATCGTAGTGATGGACCAGAACAATCAGGTAATCGTCAGCGAGCCGTTCGCGTTTATGCCTAAGTAGGGAGGGAATAGGGTGAGAGAATAGGGTGAGGGAGTAGGAACGGAAACTATTCCCTCACCCTATTCCCTCACCCTATTCCCTACATCCGCCACGATATGCCCGTCCTGGACGTGGATGACACGCTGGGCGTTGGCCGCCAGAACCGGATCGTGGGTCACGAATACCACCGACTTACCCTGCTGGCTCAATTCGCGCAGCAGCGCCATGATGTTATGTCCGGTTGTCGTATCGAGGTTGCCGGTCGGCTCATCGGCGATGATGATGGGGGGATCGTTCGCCAGGGCACGGGCGATGGCTACGCGCTGCTGCTCGCCGCCCGATAGCTCGCTAGGCAGGTGGTTGGCGTGGTTGCCCAAGGCTACCCGTCCGAGGAGTGACAACGCCCGCTCTCGCCTCTTGCCCTTGAAGGCGTCCGAAAAGTCCATCGGCAGCATGACGTTTTCGAGGGCGGTCAGCGTGGGCAGAAGCTGGAAGAACTGGAAGACGATGCCGATATTCGTCCCCCGCCACTGGGCAAGCTGGTTTTCGTTCATGCGGTGCAGGGGCATGCCCGCCATGATGACCTCGCCCATCGTGGGCCTATCAATCCCCGTGATCATGTTCAGAATAGTAGATTTGCCGCTCCCCGAAGGTCCAACGATAGCCGTAAACTCGCCCGCATAAAGCGTCAAGTCCACCCCGCGCAAGGCAAGGTACTGTCTGTTCCCCATCGGGTAAGCCTTGACCACGCCCACCAGCCTCCCTACAGGGGTCTTGGCAGCCGGTTCGCCGTCGGACGGCACATTTGGGGTGGCTCCCGCTTTGGGTAATGTAGCGCTCATTCGTTGCTCTCTTTCAGGTGACACTTCTATGATAACGTTACGGTTGCCTTTTGGCAAAGAATAAGGTGAGGGAGTACGAACGGAAACTACTCCCTCACCCTATTCCCTCACTCTATTCCCTACCTAGTACAAAGGTCATTCCTATATAGTCCTAAATTGGCATTGCGCAACCCCCGAAGGGGTACTACTATTAGGGTGTATCATAGAATGCTTGAAAGGCTATCGTATGGCTATGCTATACGAAGTTTGGAGATTACCTTATGTCGCGTAGTGCCTGGATATACATATGTAGCGTCTTTTTGGCGGCGGCCGTGTTCGTCGGGCTGGCTGTGCTTACGTCCCCGATTCCTTCGGGAATGTGGTTGCCGTTTGCGGGTCTGACCCTCCTCGCTACTCTATCGCAGCTCTTTCAGGTGGAAGTGCCTGGCCGCCAGGCATATTATCCGCATACCGCCTTCTTCTTCGCGGGCGTGCTCTTGCTGCCGCCGCCACTTTTCGTGCTCCTGGTAGCGGTCCCGCACCTCATGGAATGGGCGAAGGAGCGCATCCTCAAGGGTCCGCACCTTCGATCCTGGTACATACAGCCCTTCAATATTGCAGGGCACATCGTTGCGGGTTCGGCGGCTTACTGGCTGTTCAGGAGTTTCGGTAGCCCTGTATCAGAGCATACACCGCTTTCCATGCTCGCCGTGACGCTCGCCGCGGGCGCATATATTTTGATCAATCACGTTCTGGTGGGGTTGGCGCTCGTCATGGCGAGGGGTCTGTCCTTGAAAGGGTCGGGCGTATTCGCACTGGATAGCTTGTTGCCCGATTTCATTATGTGCTACGTCGGTTACATAGTGGCGGTTCTGGTCGAGCTAAGTCCCTGGCTGGCTCTGCCAGCATTGTCGCCGTTGGTGCTCGCGCACAGGGTATTCGTGCAACTCCACCTCAAGCAGAACAACCTGACCGACCACAAGACCGGACTGTGGAATATCCCTCACTTCAACAGCGTCTTCGCCGCTGAATTGGAGAGGGCAACGCGCTTCAATCGCTACCTGAGCATCATGGTCGCCGACCTCGACCTGCCGCAGGAAATCAACAACACCTACGGGCGTGTGGCCCTCAATATGGTGCTTGCAAACGTGGGCAAGGTCTTCAAGCAGAGCATACGTCAGTACGACGTGGCCGCGTACTTCAACGGCGAGAGGTTCGCCCTCCTTCTGCCAGAGACGAACCCGTTTGAATCGCTGGTTGTGGCCGAGCGACTTCGCTCTTCCGTCGAGGCTGCCACCTTCCAGGTAGAGACCAGTTCGACGCCTATCCAGGTCACGGTAAGCGTGGGTATAGCTTGCTTTCCTGGTGACGGCGTGCTTGCAAACGAGTTGCTCAACGCAGCCACCGACGCCGCACAATACGCCAGGTCTAAAGGCTCGAACCGCACTGTTTGTTTCGCCGATATGCCACCCATTACGTCCCCGCTCACCGATACCGGCAATCTCAAGCTCACAGGCGAAGTATACGCGCCAACCGAAAAGAACGTCGGTTTCGCCAGCCCTGCTTTCCGCAATTCACAGTCGCGGTAGCTCTTTATAAGTTACCTTACGCAGTTGACAAATGAATGCTCCACCGTAAGAGTACAGAATAGGGGTGGAGGAGATAGCCATGTAGGGGCGACCACAAGGGCATCTGTTCCAACTAATTGAGGCATGGTCATAAATGGTCAGACACACGCTACGTACTAGCGTACATCTGCGGTCCACCCCTACAGCCGCAATCATGCCTACGATTTATGACCATGCCTCAACTAATTCACTGGTTCGACCCCGCCCGGCAGATAAATCTGCGGGCTACGAATACAAAGCCTCCCTTCGGAGGCTCCTTATGCAGAGAAAAGGTCCACCCCCTACCAGCCCGCGTAGGCGGGCTTTGTACTCGTAGCCCGCAGATTTATCTGCCGGGCGCTCTCCGCAAGCGAATTACTTGGAACAGATGACCTTGTGTTCGCCTCTACATGGCTATCTCCTCCACCCCTATTCTGCTCTCTTACCTTCTATCTATTGTGCGCTTGCTATCACACGATTGCTCTGTTACACTGATATTTGACTAGAACTATTCACTCGTAACTCATAACTCACAAAGTGAGGGGACGCGGACTTGAACGCTTTGGGTAACATGCGAGGCAAGCTCATACTGGGCCTTATACTCGGCCTGATAGTGGTGGTCGTGTTGTCCGTATACGCCGATTTCACCAAGATAGTGACTGTCTTGAGCGACTTCAACTGGTGGTTGCTGCCTCTAATTCTCCTCTTTACCCTGTTCAATTACGCATTGCGCTTCTACAAATGGGACGTTTACCTGCGCCTGATAGGTGCGACCGGCGTCTCTAAAAAGAACTCGCTAATAATATTCCTGAGCGGAATGGCTATGGCTATGACCCCCGGCAAGGTGGGCGAGGTGCTCAAGTCCTACCTGCTCAAGCAGGTGCGCGGCACGCCTATCGCGGCTTCGGCTCCGGTTATCATGGCCGAGCGGCTTACCGATGGGTTGGCGATGCTCGTGCTGGCTTCGGCGGGACTTTTTCTGTTCGATTACGGCAGGCCGCTAACGCTGGGCATTGCGGTATTCGTGATAGCATTCCTGTTCGTGTTCCAAAACCGCACTCTCTTCAATCGCCTGCTCACGATGGGTGAAAACGTGCCGTTTCTCGCCAGGCGCGTGCATCACTTCCACGCCTTCTACGAAAGCTCCTATGAGCTATTCAGGCTGCCCAACCTGCTCTTCGGTGTAGTTGTGGGGATAGTATCATGGTCGGGCGAGGTGGTAGCGTTTGTGCTCGTGATGATCGGCCTGAGTATACCCTTCTCGCCGTCGCTGGTGATATTGTGCGCGTTCATACTTTCGTTGTCCAGTCTGATAGGCGCTGTTACCTTCTTGCCCGGCGGGCTGGGCGGCACCGACGTGAGCATTACGGGTATGCTGTACATACTCGCGCCCATCGCTCTAGCAGTTGAGATGTCCAAGAGCACGGCGGTGGCAGCCACCCTCCTCATCCGCTTTTCGACCCTCTGGTTTGGCGTAGCGATAGGGCTGATCGCCCTCAGCATCGTGCAGCGCGTGATAGGCAACCCCACCGGCCCTGATGGAGAACCAATGAGCCGCGAGAGCGCAACCGTATGAGTAATGAGATCGTAGGGGCAGGTCCCCGTGCCTGCTCCTAGGCGCGAACTTAAGTAAGGAGACTGCATGGCAAACAAACCCACTGACCCGTGTCATTCTGAACGGAGTGAAGAATCTCGCCCCTCGCGTAGATGCTGGATTTACTGTGTCCCAACCATCCTGCCCCACGACGAGATTCTTCACTCCGTTCAGAATGACACGGGTCAGTGGGTTTGTTTGCCTTTAAGTTCGCGCCTAGGAGCAGGCACGGGGGCCTGCCCCTACGGGTTGCATCTGTTTATTGGACACGCCGCCTAACGTGCGCCGCGTGCTTACCCTCTCTGAATTGCTGGAAATGCGCCCCGGCTGGCGCGATGTGGGGTTGCGCGTTGTCGTGACCAACGGCACATTTGACCTGCTGCATATAGGCCACGTCCGTTATCTGCAAGCCGCTCGTGAGTTTGGAGATATGCTGGTAGTCGGCGTCAACTCCGACGCATCGGTGCGCGGCTATAAAGAGCCGGGCCGCCCGGTCGTACCGCAAGACGAGCGTGCCGAGATAGTAGCCGCCCTGCGCTGCGTGGACTACGCCACAATCTTCGACGAGTCTACAGCCGCCCGGTTGGTCGAAGCCTTGCAACCCGATATATACGTCAAAGGCGGCGATTACGCCCCAGGAGGAAAGTCTCTCCCCGAAGCCGAAATCGTCCAGGCTTATGGCGGAGAGGTCAGAATCGTGCCGCTCGTGCTCGGCCACAGCGCCAGCGATTTAATTAACAAGTTGAAAGGTTAGAAAGTTAGAAGGTTACAAAGTTATAACCTTCAACCTTCAACCTTCAACCTTCAATTATGATACCCAGTACCGACATTACGTTACAGGAGCCTCAAGCCGAAGCTGATGAGTTGGAGGCGGAGGCGACTTTGCTAGAGGGCCAGCCGCCCAAGGGCAGGGTTTCCGGCGGGGGATTGATTGCGCGCGCCGCGCTGGTGCTGATGGCGGGCACAGTATTGAGCCGGGTGCTAGGGTTGGGGCGCGAGACTACGATTGCGTATCTCTTCGGCGGAGGCGCGAAGGTTGACGCCTTCACCATTGCTAACCACGTCTCCACTATCATCTATGACCTGCTGATCGCGGGAACGGTCAGCGCCGCGCTCGTGCCTGTATTCAGCGAATACGCTGGTGACGTGAAGCGCCGTGCTGAGTTCGGTCGGGTCGTCAGCACTATCCTTACTGTCGCGGGGATTTTCCTGTTGCTATCGGTGGCTGTGCTCGAAGCCGTAGCTGAACCTCTGGTGAGCTTTATGGGCGCGGGCTTCTCGAAGGAAACGCACTCGCTGGCCCTGGTGATGACCCAATGGGTGCTG
>JBBQIC010000025.1:0-19150 GCA_038324555.1 Chloroflexia bacterium | reverse complement strand
CCCTCGGTGTCTGGTGGCACCGAACCCAACCCGTTATTCAGGTTATAGTTATCCTGCTGGCTATATCCATCGAAAGTCAGGCTAGGGGTGGGCATAGCCAGCGCTCCAAAGCTGCGCTGCACCACCGTGTCTACGGCAGCGAAGGCGGGTTGCGGGTACTTTATGAACTGGATTTTGTTTTCGATCTCTTTGACGTTCAGATGTGGCTTGCCCGGAGGCAAAACCATAGGCGGCATTGATCTCAGCGCCTGCGATACATCGCTGTACAGGGCGTGGATAACCTGCGGTGCGGCCAACGAAACTTGCCTGTCCCACTTATTGCCCTGCGACGATGAAGGGATGGCTGAATACGCCGCATTCGTGGATAGCATACCGATTGCGCCTATGGACGCAAGCGCCACAAGAGCAATGACAGCATTCTTCAAGGTACGCGTCCCTATGTTCCGTTTATTCGTAAGATTATACATATGCCCTCCTCAAAGTAATTCGGATGTCATAGGGGCAGGCCCCCGTGCCTGCCCTCTATCCTTACCTCCAACATCCGGTGGGCCGAACAGGGCAGGCACGGGGGCCTGCCCCTACGGAATACGCCCGTTATCGCCCTTGCGGGCTTACAGGCGGCGCGCCCGACGTGCCGAAGTTCAGCTTGATCAGGTTGAAGTCGCTGACGTTGACTACCTGGTCGCCCGTGAAGTCGGTTCTATCATCGTAGCCTGGCTCACCAATGCTCCTACCGAACGCAGGCTTCAATATGTTGAAGTCGCTAACGTTTACGACGTTGTCGTCGTTGGCGTCCCCGGCGCGCATAAAGCCCATCTCCTGCCTGGTGGTGCCCGGAGTTATTATTGTGCTGCCGGAGTTAGCCAGATACTTGTAGTTCTTCACGCGATACTGATAAGACCCAGGTAGCAGGGTATTCACCGCCACGGTGAAGAAGCCGCTCGCGTCTGTGGTCTGGGCAGGGTAGTCTATCTCACCCGCCAGGGGCGATTTGAGCGTCAATGTGATAGGCAACTGCTGTAGCGCGTTCGGCTGCGGCGGTCGGCCCTGCCATGTCACATGTCCGACCAGGACGTTGCCTGTGGGCGGTGGTGTGGGCGAGGGCGTGCCCCCAGGCGGTGGGAAGCTGGACGCGCTGGTCCATGTCCCCCAACTGCCGAAGGGGTCGGAGATGTTCTGGCTGTACTCCTCGAAGTGCCATAGTCTTGTACCGTCTGGATCGAGCACCGAGCCGGAGTAGTCGCCCCAGCGCAGGGCGTTGTACCCAAGCTCCGCCATCTCACCCGCCTTAATGACACCTTCGGGGCCCATCTCGCCGGATGGGTCGGTCGCCAATCGTCCGGTGTGCCGTATGCCGATCTGGTCCGTAGTTGACGAGTAGGCATAAGCCAGTTCCACATTGCCGTTTTGGTCCACCGCCAGGTTGGGATACGCCCGCGACTGGTTCGCGCCGCTCACTATTCCCTGCTGCACTAGGCTTGGAGCGCCGTTTATGTTGCCCAGTTGGTACCACTGTATGCAGTCGGTCACGCTGCCGCCCGCATTGCAGCCGATTGTGTGCGTGGCGTATATCGTGCCGTTCGACCACATCCCGCCCAGGGTGCGGGCGTCTATGAAGCCGGAGGGCGGCATCGGTTGGCCCGGAGGTGGCTGGAGCATGGGCACGGGTTGCGCATAAGTAGCTACGTCCACACCGCCTGCCTGCTCAAAGACGTTCGCGCCGAACGGGTCGGTCCAGCGCCAGAGCGTCACACGACTGCTCGGAGTGGTGCTCGAAGCGTTGACGAAGTAGTTGGTGGCGCTCGGCAACCCCATGTTGAACAACACCGGGCGTATGGTATCCGCCGGAGTGAGGTCGGAGTTGAGCACAACGTCCGTGTATATCTGGGTCACAGTTATCGCCCCGGCGTACATCAGCGCCTTAGGATAGGCGTTGACGCGGGCCGAGGTATTCTGCTCGCTGCCCGGCGGGAAGACATTGCCCGTTGTGAAGAGCGCGGTCTGGCCCACCGAAATGTGCGGGAAATCGTAAAGGGCCATCTGCCCGAAATCGGGCTGCTCGAAGCAGTACTGGTTCCATTGGCCCGTGGGGTCGCTGGACCGAGACACCGCCAGGCTCACGTACGATGGCCCGTTCTGGCCTGCGTAGCGCAGGATGCCAACGCTGAAGCGGTCAGCTACGGGATCATAGGCGGCTATAGGGTCTGAACTTGTCAAGCCTGTAGCTCCGCAACTGCCAAAAAAGGCGTCGTAGCCTATCACGCCCGTCAAAGGCACTCCCGACTTGTTGAAGACCCGGAAAGCCTGGTTGACGCCGACGATTACGTGGTTAGGCCCCGCAGTCATATCACCGTCCGGCGGCACGCACCCACAAGCGCCTCCCGCACCCCCCGACTCCTCGGAGTTGATGCCGTTGAAGCCAACCAGAAGCCCCGGCGCGCCATAACCCGATGGGTTGAACGCCTGGGCGAGGTTGGCGACGTTAGAATTTGCCCAGGCATGGTCCGTCGCCAGGGCAGCCGCACCGCGAGGGTGGCGGAAAGGCAAGGGCGCGCTACGCACCGGAGGCGAAGGCGGTAGATTTCGTAAGTCCACCATACGCAGCCTGGCCGAGGGGCCTTCAAGGGGGCGTGTGTTATCCACGACCGGTGCGAAGGCAGCCGCACCACTAGCAGTGGATTGCGCGCCCCACCCATACGAAAGGACGAATAATATCGCCGCGAGCAAAGGGATCAAGATCCATGCGCGGCGCAACACTGAGAGAGTAAAACCAGACATAGCTCCTCCTTAATCAGTAAATAATTAGTAAATAGTGTCGGTTAGATGCTACAACGTTCTACGAACCGTGCTGTGATGTTATGATGTAACAGAGTTCCGTTGTACGGACCGGTGCTGGGTAAGGTGTAACGTAAAGGGTTGCTATGATACGCGCCCGGATACCATAACCACATCTTGGGCCTTGTAGAGTATAATTAAGAGCAAAGTTCGTGCCGAGGTTGCCTGAATCGGAATATTCTTTGTGGAAGAAAGTAGAAATAAACAGCAATAGGAGATACTTAGAATATGAGTAGTAGAGAAACCCAGGTATTAATTGACACAGAATCCCCCGCGACGGGCGGTAGTATCGCCAATTCACCCTTCCAACGACATTCCTTCCCAAATGGCTTGACCCTACTTACCAAAGAAGTGCATTCCGCCCCTGTGGTCTCCTTCTGGGTGTGGTATCGCGTCGGCGCTCGCAACGAGCACGGTGGTATCACGGGCATATCACACTGGGTCGAGCATATGATGTTCAAGGGCACGCATACCTTCGGCAAGGGTCAGATAATGCAGCAGGTGGCCGAGAACGGCGGCACGCTCAACGCCTTCACCTCCGACGACTGGACGGCCTATTTCGAGACCCTGCCCGCAGACCGCCTGGACCTGGCCTTGAAGATTGAGTCGGACCGTATCGCCAATTCACTATTCGACCCAGACGAAGTGGCTTCCGAGCGCACGGTTATCATCTCGGAGCGCGAGGGGCACGAGAACGAGCCTGAATACCTGCTTGACGAAGAAGTGGCCGCAGCAGCCTTCAAGGTTCACCCCTACGGCAACGGCATAATCGGCTGGAAGTGCGATCTGCGCACGATGACCCGCGACGACCTCTACAACCACTACAAGACCTACTACGCGCCCAACAACGCCACCGTCGTAGTAGTGGGCGATTTCAACACAGCCGAAGTCGTGGCGAAAGTAGGGGAAGCCTTTGGCAAGTACGAGCCGAGTCCGAACATACCGGAAGTGCGGGCTATCGAGCCTGAGCAGCACGGCGAGCGCAGGGTACTCATCGAGCAGCCCGGCCCCACCGCACAGATAGAGATCGTCTACCACGCCCCGGCTGCCACCAACCCCGATATTTACCCGCTCATGGTAGCCGACGCGCTCCTGTCGGGTGCAAAGCCGCTCGGCTTCGGAGGCGCGGCGCTCGGACGCTCCGCGCGCCTTTACCGGGCGTTGGTGTCCACCGAGATAGCGGCGGGCGCAGGCTCTTACTTCTCGCTCCACAAGGACCCGCACGCCTTCTCGTTTTCGGCGACGGCCCGCCCTGGTGAGGACTACGAGACCAGCCTCCGCAGGATAGAAGACGCCTTCTATGAGGAGATACGCAAGCTGCAAGAAGACGATATAGACCCAGCTGAACTGGAAAAGGCCGCCCGCCAATCCAGGGCGCAGTTCGTCTACGCCTCCGACAGCGTATCGAGCCAGGCGTATCTGCTCGGCTTCCTCGAAAGCATAGCCACCGCCAATATGTACAACGAAGTATTAGACAAACTCGCAGCAGTAACCGTCGAAGACGTGAAGCGTGTCGCCCGCGCGTATTTGGCGAAGGAGAACCGTACCGTCGGGTGGTTCATTCCGAGCAAAGAAGATGACAGTAACTTGACACAGAGCGAATAGCGCAGTTACCGAATCTCACCTTACGCAGGCGCTAGAAGAAGTCGGACCAACTAACCCGTGTCATTCTGAGCCGCAGCGAAGAATCACTCCACGGTCTTAAGCGTTTGGCACAGGGATGGGGCTAGCGACATTGGTACTGATCCCCAGACGAGTTGGTAAGGTGAGTGATTCTTCGCTGCGGCTCAGAATGACACGAGTTAGCCATCTGGTGTTCCCGAACTCTTTTCTTGCGTAAGCCTTTCAACCTTTTTCACATCATCTTTGCACCTAACGAACTCGAATATCTAGACTTGTTTCAACAAGACATTGGAGGTGATTAATTTGGAAACGACGATGAACGACAAAAAACAAATCCTCATAATGCTGAAAGAGGAATTCAATCGTTGGGAAGAATTACTGGTCAGCATGAGCGAAGAGCAAACCACCGCCCCGAATCTCTCTTCCAACTTGTCCATCAAAGATGTGATCGCTCATCTTTGGGCCTGGCAGCAGCTTTCCGTCGCACGGATGGAAGCCGCACTGCACAATAGGGAACCCGAATACCCCAGTTGGCCTGAGAGGTTAGGCCCCGATCCTGAAGAGGATGTGGATCAAACTAATGCCTGGATTTATGAGACCTACCGGGACAAACCCTGGTCGAGCGTGTATGCAGATTGGAGAGCACAATTCCTACGTTTCCTGGAACTATCAGAGGAGATTCCCGAAAAAGACCTGTTGGACCCGGCAAGGTACGCATGGATGGGAGAATATCCCCTCTCCGCAAGTCTGCAAGGTTCTTATGAGCATCACGAAGAACATCTCGAATCGTTGCTTGCCCAACTTGGTCACAAGGGGTAAGTATTCACATCGCCACCCCAAATCTGAACAACTACTAATGGAGTTACAACATAATGCAAACAGTTAGCCAAAACGCAACCAGGGCGCTCGGCCCTGACACAATCACCCGTCGAACGCTCGACAACGGAATGACCGTGCTCGTCTTCCCGAAAACCAGCACTCCCGCGCTGGTGGCCCACCTATCAGTAAAGGGTGGCGCTATGTACGACCCTATCGGTAAAGCGGGCCTTGCCTCCTTCATGTCAAGGGCCATGCGCAGGGGCACCGAGCGTCACAACTTCGACCAACTGAATGAAGACACCGAGAACCGAGGCGCTTCGGTCGGCGTGGACGCCGGGCAGGTGCTGATGGAGGTCGGCGGCAGGGCGCTCAAAGAAGATACGGACTTCCTGCTCGATACCCTCGCCGAGGTAGCCCTCCAGCCCTCCTTCCCCGAAGATGAGATAGCCAAGCTGCGCACTCTCATCCGAACGGGCCTGCTAGAGGCAGAACAAGATACCGGCTCGGTGGCAGAGCGGGCTTTCCGCGAGACGCTATATCCTGAAGGCCACCCCTACCACTACCGCACCGCCGGGTTCCTCGAAACCCTCGACAACATCCAGCGCGACGACATGGCAGCCTTCTACAACAAATACTTCCGGCCAGACCTCGCTACCATGGTCGTGGTCGGTGACGTAGAGCCGGACGACATCTTGCGTAAGGTGGACGCATTGTTCGGAAGTTGGCATCCGAAAAACATGGAGCAACCGGAGCCATATGAGATACCCGACGTGTCGCAGCCTAAAGGCGTGCAGACAGTCTTCAAATTCGTGCAGGGCAAGACCCAGAACGACATTATACTGGGCTTCCCATCGTTGCGCCGGAGCGACCCCGACTACTACGCCTTTGACCTGATGAACCTGCTGCTTGGGCGTATTGGCCTCATGGGCAGGCTGGGCAAGAACGTGCGCGACGCGCAGGGCTTGGCCTACTACGCTGGCTCCTCGTTCGAGGCCGGATTGGGGCGCGGCCCCTGGGCGGTCAGGGCGGGCGTAAACCCCACGAGTGTGAACAAAGCCATCGAGAGTATTCTGCACGAGATAGAGCGCATCCGCACCGAGCCGATCCCCAGCGAGGAGCTAGAGGGTGGCATACGCTACATGACAGGCGTGCTGCCCCTGCGCCTGGAAACCAGCGATGGCGTCGCCCGCTCTATCCTCGAAATGGAGCTATACAACCTGGGCTTCGACTACATTTCAAACTACCCGGCCATCATCAGGGCGCTCACCCCGGAAGCTGTGGGCGAAGCAGCCAAACGCCGCCTGTCGTCGCAGGACTACGTGGTGTCAATCGCTGGCCCGCCCGTGGAGGCGGTTGAATAAACGAAGACATTATCTTGTATCGCACAAACGAAAACAGCTATCCGCTTTTATGTAAAAGCGGATAGCTGTTTTCGTTTATTGGGTTACATTTCTAAAAGATTTAGTCTAGCAATAAGATATTATCATTTGGATGATAGAGAATGCCAAAGGTTAATCCGCTCGTAAGGCATTATCGGTTATGATTTTCACTTAGAGGGGAAACGGAAAACAACCATACAACTAGAAGCAGGTGAAGCCCTTATCAACTTCGGGCATCTAGTCGAGTGCCGTAACCAGCAGTCTATGAAGATGGGCAACATTACGAACTGTGATATATGAGAACTAAACCAGGAGGAACATCAGATAATGTCAATGAACCGGACAACTATCACGAAGCTATTTCTCACCTTATCCATGCTACTCACGGCTTCTCTGTGGGCGGGAATACACAGCGCACAGGCAGGCGGCATAAACGCGATATACGTGCTGACCAACTCGCCCACCGACAACGGAGTCGCCATCTTCACTCACACGTCGCGTGGCGTCCTTACTGCGGCGGGTACGGTCTCGACCGGCGGGCTGGGCACAGGCAGCGAACTCGGCTCGCAAGGCGCGCTGGCTATGAGCTCAAATCTCAACTGGCTATTGGCCGTGAACCCAGGCAGCAACGAAATCTCGGCGTTCACAATATCGCAAAGCGGCCTGACCCTCACCAATAAACTCCCGTCGGGCGGCACGCGGCCCATCAGCGTGGCCTGCAACGGCACCGTTGTGTACGTGCTCAACGCGGGCGGCTCCGGCAATATCACGGGCTTCAGGATTGATGGGCACGGCAGGCTTACGATGATTCCCAACTCCACCCGCCCATTGAGCAGTAATGCAGCCGATCCTGCGCAAGTGCAGTTCAGCCCTAACGGCAGCTTGCTAATGGTGACCGAGAAGGCAACCAACGTGATTGATACTTATACCGTTGATCAGATTGGTGTGGCAACAGGCCCTCGCGTGCAGCCAGCGGCAGGCACAACCCCGTTCGGCCTGGCCTTCAACGACCGGGGGCAACTGGTGGTCTCCGAGGCCTTCGGGGGCGCGTCCCTCGGCAGCGCGGCGTCTTCCTACACGTTCTCGAACGACGGCACGCTACGTGTGGTCAGCGGTTCGGTAGCCACCCACCAGACCGCGTCTAACTGGACAGTGCTCCCAAAATACGCGCGCTATGCCTATACGATCAACTCAGGCAGCGGTTCAATCACCGGCTATCGCTTCGCTGACAACGGCAGCCTCACCCTGCTGAACGCCGACGGGCGCACCGCCATGACCGGAGACGGCAGCGCTCCAATTGACGCGACTTTCACGGGTAACGGCCAATACCTGTACGTACTCATGTCAGGCGCACACGGTATCGCGGCGTTTGCTGTGCAGAGGGACGGAAGCCTCGTTCCGATGGCGGGTATGAGCGGACTTCCGGCAGGGGCTGTGGGCATCGCGGGGCACTAGTGCAGGTGCAAGAGAGGTATCAGGGAAAGGGTAGGGGCGACCCTATGTGGTCGCCCTGGTGGGAAAGACGCCCCAGCGAGAGGGCGACCACAAGGGTCGCCCCTACCCTTTCCCTGATACCTCTCTTGCACTAGGTCGTGTAACGAGCGATGGTATAGCCCGCTCCATCCTGGAAATAGAGACATACGTTATCTCGAATCTTTCTAACGAACCGCAAAGTAACTATGAGCGGGAGCATACCACCCGTGGATGAAAGTGGGAACGCACCCGTAGGGGCGCACGGCCGTGCGCCCCTACCCGCCAACTATCCTATTTTCATATCAGTTTTTCATCGCGGGTTGCCACCCGCCTATGAATGAAAATAGGGTTTAGCAAGCCCCAATTCGTGCCTGGGAGCGGCTATTTTCAGAGCAGAGCAGAAAACCTTAGCGAACTTTGCGCTCTTTGCGTCTTTGCGGTTCGTTTCCTGTGTCAGTGCTCCGCTCTATCGTAAGCTCGCAGCGCCGGGATGATATAGCCGATCACGACCGTCGCTGCCAGCACCCCAAGGCCACCTAGCACGATAGAAGGCCCTATTCCGAAGGCTTTGGCTGCTACGCCCGCCTCGAACTCGCCTAATTGCGGGCCGCCCATGTAGAAGAGCATGTTCACAGAAGTCATGCGGCCCCTCAGTTCGTCGGGTGTGGAAAGCTGGCGTATCGTCTGGCGCATGACCATGCTCACCGTGTCTGCGGCTCCCGTGCCCACAAGGCCCATAACCGCCAGCCAGAAGAGGCTCGACGCGCCGAACACTACCGTAGACAGTCCGTATGCGATTACCGACACTATCACGATCATACCCTGGTGGCGCACATTGCCCAACCACGACATTATCACGCCCGCCACCACCGCGCCGACAGCAGGAGCCGCGTACAGCAGACCCCACGCGCTCACCGAGAAGTAGCCCCAAATTTGCAAGACCTGCACATCTCGCGGAATGTGCAACACTTGCTCGGCGAAAGCCGGTATCAGGGTCGTCGCCGCTCCAAAGAAGGTAGCGAAGAAGTCCAGTGTCATCGTGGACATGATGATGGGCGCTTTACGTAAGAAGCGGAAGCCATCGAGAGCCGAGCGCACGCTTATGTTACTGACTTCGGCTTTTGGCAGGCGGGTCCTCATAAACACCAGAGCGAGCACTACCGCAGCGAACGACACAGCGTCAATCGAATAGATAATAACCAGCCCCGTCGAGTGGAATTGCAGGAACTGGCCGCCGATCATCGGGCCTATTACGGTCGCTATCTGCCACACTATAATATTGAGCGACAGGGCGTTGGGCAGGTGCGCCCTGGGCACGAGGTTGGGAATAAGAGCGGACCTCGCTGGGTTGTCGAAGGCCAGAGCCGCCGCGCCCAATGCGCTCACCACATAAATGAGCATGGGCGAGACCCACCCGAATTGCGTCGCCAGCGCCAGCACTACCGAGGTGAGGGCCATCAGCGTCTGGGTGAGCATGAGCAGCCGCCGCCTATCGAGCGTGTCGGCTATCATCCCTCCAAAGAGCGATAGCGCCAATAGAGGCAACAGCTTGACCAACCCCAGCAAACCCACCGCCGCCGTGTCGTGCGTCAGGTCCCACATCTGCACGCTGACGGCTATGAGGCGCATCTGGCTGCCCACCTGCGACACGAACGCGCCCGACCAATAGAGCCGGAAATCGCGGTGCTGCAAGGCAAGGAGAGGCGATCTACGCTGTGGAGGTTGAGCTATGGCTCGCTGGTTTTGCTTTATGTCCAATTAGCGAAGAAGGTCCAGAAGAAGGCGCTATAGGAACATGCGCTATGAAGGAATCTAATCGTACTTGTACCCCGCGTTAGCCAATTCCTGTAAAAATCTTTCAACTCCATCCCTGACAAACTCAGAAGGGTCATTCCTCATTTGTAGCAACTCAGCATAGGCTTCCCTGGAAAGAGTATCGTCGCCTGAGCAATCCACTATATGCTCTAGCCCGTGAGACACATAGGACCGAGGCTCTTCGGCTTGAGTCGTCTTCTTGAGTCGACGCAGCACCTCTAAAGCATCTTTATTCTTGTAGCATTCCCCCAAAAGCACCGAGGTCTCGAACCATGACATAGACTCACTAAATCTCGTATAACTGCTTTCCAACGCGACGAGAAGCCTCTCTTTTTGTCCGTCGGATAAGTTTCCCCACTCATCCTCGAAAGCGTTAAGGAAGTAATGTGATCCCTTTACCTCTAGAAAGTCTTGTCGGTTCATGAGAGTAAGAAGAAAGTCAAAACTCCGTTCCGGAAAGTGGCCTGCATACACTGATACCGACTCTATCTGAAATGCAGCTCTTTCGAGTTGTTCAACGTCGCGAGCAGCGATTGCTCGATTAACCATTTCCTCGATGTCTGCTTCGTCCATTTCACTCATCAATATTCCCTCCCTAATCAGTATTGCTTATGGAACTACTAGTACGATAATGCCAGCGCCTATTAAGACATCTATGATGGCAGCAGTCCCAGCTGCGCCCGCAGTTACAACGGCTGTCTTAACCAAAGCGTCACAAACACCGTCCTCACCCCCAAATCCTCTAGCTCCTACTGGAATCGGTGCAGGTACAGGTACTGGTATAGGCCCTAGGGGTGCAAAAGCTGCTCCAGACTGTGGTTCTGAGGATGACTGTGTGTTGGGTATGACTGCTGGTGCTTCTTCTGGCTGCGGTTCTGGATCAATACCGCAACATTCCGAAGCATATTGCTCCTCCTTATTCTTCAGCTTTCTTTGCAAGTCTTCATGTCTCTCTATATGGGTAATTCTTCGCGGGTCGTTTGAGGGCCACGGCACACCATTGTCCCCCTTATTCTCGAAAAGGTTTCTCGCAGATCTCTCAATCGAGATTTTGAGGTTCTTGATTTTCTCTGCAGTTCTCTTGCACTTCTCGGTAAGGTTATCAAGACCTAATGGGTCTGTAAAGTGTTGTGGGCTACCACTAGCATAAGCGTAAGCCTGCCCCGTCATGCCCACCAAGGGGTCAATGCTAAGGAATTGCTGTGTGGAAGGGTCATAGTATCGCGCTCGCAGGTACACCAACCCACTCTCTCCATCGGTATACTCCCCAGTGTACCCAAATCGGTTGTAGGTTGTGCCGGTGGACGAGGCAATGTTGCCATAGGCGTCATAGTTGTACGTGTTAACTACACTCCCGTTTGCGTCGGTCAGCGCACGCACGCTCCCCAACTGGTCAGCGTGGTAGTAGTACGTCTTACCATCGCTGTTTACAACCTCCTCTAAAGGCATCCCTCCTGGTCCGTAGACGAATGAGGCGCTGCCATCTTGAAGAAGGAGAGGCAAACCAGCCGCTATGTCCCAGGTGAAGTACTCGGTTGTGCCGGGGCTGTTGTTGCTCTTGCTGGTGCGCAGCCCATCTCCGTTGTACCCATAGGTCCACACCGTCCCACTGTCCATCTGATACTTGGTCAGTCGGTTAGCCTGGTCGTAGGTGTAACCAACTATGTGTCCCAATCCACCGAAGGGGTTCTGTAAGGTGCGGTTCCCCTTGTTGTCGTAGGTAAAGTTGAGCCACTTGGTAGAAACTGCCGGGTCCCCCTGTTGTTCCACCAACCTGCTCAGTTGGTAGGGTGAAGCGGTTGAGTTGTAGCTGTAAGTGTTGGTGATGGGTACGCCGCCTCCTCCTGTAGGTCGGGAGGTTGCCCGTGTGATGTGGGTAGCAGCGTCCAAACTCCAGGTGTTGCTGAGGTTGGTGGCAATGGTAGAGGTGATGGCCTCCCCCACCAGCCTGTACGGGTCGTAAGCATAACCATGTACTCCCAACGCTGTGCCTTCATCAGCCGTTGCAAGCTGTCCCACCTTGTCGTGTGTGTAGGTGAAGGAGAGGAATGGAGGATTAGAGACAAGAGCATGGGTCATTGAGGTTAGTTGGTCGGCGTTGTCATATGCCAGGGTAGAAGTAACGGCGTTGGGGTAACTAATGGTGGTAAAGTTCCCATCAGCATCATACCCGAACTGGGTGTTATTACCGGCCCAATCTTGCACGGAGGTGAGGCGGTTGGTATCGTTGTACCCTCTGTGACGGTGCGCACGCTAGAGCCGTTGTAGGGGTAGGTGATGCCCGTCAGACGGCTGCCCAGGTCGTAGGTGTAGGTTATGGTCTTGCCGACGCCATCTGTGGTGGTGATGGGGCGGTTGAGGGAGTCGTAAGAGTAACGGCTCGTGCCCGTGCCGTCGGTCATTTGGGTGCGCAGACCCAGGTTGTTGTAAGCGTAGGAGACGCTCAAGGAAAGAGGGGGTCTGTGAAAACTATAGATTGTGTGGTTCACTTGTACAAAAATTCCTCTACCTCCTGACTTAATGGATCATATACCATTTCTAATAAATCAACGCTAGGTGCTGAAGATGCATTTCCCCCCCCAACGGTTTCCTCTAGCGTTTTGCTCACGTCTAACACAGTTTTTTCAACTGCAAAGTTAGAATATATGCTATCCCATCTAATATCTATTTGAATTGAGTCCAATGATCTGAAAACAAAAAGCCTATCCCAGCTAGGAACTGCATCATCTTTTGTCCTGGGTTCCAATGAGACTCCTTTAATAAGCAAGGAGTCTAATGCTTTACAATACTGAACAAGCTGGTTGCACTCCTTATCTGCAAGATACCAAATCACTGTAGATAGCTGCGGAGCATCTTCATTTTTCCAAGGTCTATTAGTTAATGCGCTTTGAATATCCCAGCTTGAATACCGAAGAACATAACCCCTGTGTTCTTCGGTTTCACTTTCCCATTCACGTTCTGGACTATAAACGGACCAGGACGCGAGGCGTTCGTTGGCCGTAAGCATCACAATCCTTAATATTAGCTCAAAGTCCATGTCTCTTTTGTAGTCCTCGGCGTCTCGACGTACATATATATTGCTGGGCCCTTCGACAAAAGCCCACGCGATGCTCTGAAAACGCTGAAGGGTATGTGACCGTGACATTGGTCTTCGTAGATTCTTGACAGTTTTTGCATTAGAACGCCCATATGCATCTAACATCAGATTACCCTCTCAGTATTAATTTGACTACTTGACCTTTCGTTATTGACATTAGAATACATATTGAGCACCGAAAGGTCAAGTAGTCATCCAAGATGCTCTATACCTGATTCGGCCTTAGCATAATTCTCTTAGTCCTGTCAGGAATTGGGAGTATTCTTCACCATATTGGTATTGGTATTTCAACTGGCAAATCAACTGGTATCTCAGGTGGTATCGGTATATCTTCTCCCCAAATAGGAGGCAAAGGGCCACCCGGTTCGGCGGGTACACGTACAGGTGGATCACTATTGCCTGGGAATTCTAATTTACCTCTGGGTTCGTCTCCTACTCCACCACATTCATCACCCTCTATTCGCGGAGAAACTCCACCTTTTGAAGGATTGAGTTCATCTGGTAATGTATAACCAGTCTCAGAAGGCGTGCCCCCTTTCTTTGGAACAACATATACTTTTCCAGTTTTTGGATTATAGTAGAGATCTGATTTACTCCCACCTATACCCTCTTTAATCTCATACGTTAGCTGCTCTGTAGAATCATAACCCCCCATACGTCTCCTCCATTCATCAAGTATATAGCGGGGTATTTTTCTCAGGTCTGATACACGAACAGGGAAATCATCCCCATTCGGTGAGGTTACGCCGGAGCCGAGTTTTCGAAGGCCCATCGGATCAGTAAAGTTGGTCGGACTGCCTCCAACATAGTTATATGCCTGACCAGTTCTGCCCACTAACGGGTCAACATTCAGAAACTGCTGGGTCGAAGGGTCATAGTACCTCGCACGCAAGTAGAGGTAGCCATTCTCTCCATCGGTATACTCCCCAGTGTACCCAAAGCGGTTGTAGGCGGTGCCACTCGATGAAGTAGTATTACCATAGGCATCGTAATTGTAGGTGTTCGCTAGTAGGCCAGTTTGGTCTGTCACGCCACGTATGCTGCCCAGTTGGTCCGCATGGTAGAAATAAGCCGTTTCTTGGCCGAGCGGGCCACCAGGCACTAACTCCTCTAAAGGCATGCCTCCTGGCCCATAGATGTAACTTGCTGACCCGTCTTGCAACAGCAGGGGCATACCCGCAGCAACGTCCCAATTGAAGTACTCGTTAGAACCCGTAGCGGTATTGGTCTTGCTGGTGCGCAGCCCATCGCCGTTGTAACCATAGGTCCACAGCGTCCCAGCGTCTTTCTGGTATTTGATCAGTTCGTTAGCCTGGTTGTAGCTGTAGCTGACTATATGCCCAAGCCCGCCTGTAGGGTTCTGTGCCAGCCGGTTGCCCTTGGTGTCGTATGAGAAGTTGAGCCACTTTGTGTTTACTGCTGGGTCTCCCTGTTGCTCCACCAATCTGGTGAGTTGATAAGGCCAGGGGGTGTTGTATGAGTAGGTATCGGTGATAGGATCGCTACCGGTGGGTCGGGAGGTGAGCTTTTTGATGTGGGTAGCTCCGTCAAGCGTCCAGGCATTGCTGATGTTGCTGGTAGAGGTAATGGCTTCTCCCACCAGCCTGTAGGGATCGTAGGCGTAGCCATGCGCTCCCAACGATCCAGACGTTGTTCCCTCATCGCTTGTGGTAAGTTGCCCCACCTTGTCTCGTGTGTAGGTGAAAGATAGGAACGGAGTAGAGGTAATGGCGTGGGTCATGGTAACGACCTGGTCGGCGTTGTTGTATCCGATGGTTGAGGTAACCCCGTTAGGGTAGTTTATGGTTGTGAGGTCGCCGTCCGCATCATAACCAAACTGAGTGGTATTATTGTGCCAGTCTTGCACAGATGTCAGCCTGTTGGCATCGTTGTACCCCCGCGTCATCGTGACCCCTCCCGAACCGCCTAGCTTAGGATAGGTGATGGCCGTGAGGCGGCTGCCCGGGTCATAGGTGTAGGTAATTACATGACCTGCGCCGTCCTGTACGGATAATGGGCGGTCCAACGAATCGTAGGAGTAGAGGCTAGTGCCGCTACCGTCGCTCATTTGGGTGCGCAAACCCAGGGAGTTGTAAGCGTAGGATACGTTGGGGGTTGTTCCGCCATCGTGATAAGTGATGCCAGTAAGCTGGTAAGCGTTGTCATACCCGTAGGTGGTGGTCAGGTGGGAAGAGAGGGCGTCTGTCATGATGGCCAGGTTACCAACTAGGTCGTAGCTATATGAGGTGGTATGGGTGAGCGGGTCGGTGACTGTTGTTATCCGGTTTATGTCATCGTAGCTGTAACGTGTGGGCGCTGACACGCCGTTGCTCTGCGAAACGATGCGTCCGACGCTGTCGTAGCCGTAGTAATTAGTAATCCCTCCCGGCACAGTCGTGCTGATTGGCTCGTTGTCCATGTTGTAGTAGAACGAGGTGGTGTGGCTATCAGGTGGAGTAAGCCACAGCAGCGTTCCGTTGGGGTTGTACTGGTAGGTGGTCGTGTAGTTCAACGGGTCTGTCACCGAGGTGAGGTCGTTGTAAGAGTTATAGGCTAGTGTAGTGGTATTACCTTTGGGGCTGACGGCAGTCCTCAGTCTGCCAAGTGCGTCATACGTGAAGCCGGTAGCTTGAGACAAGGGGTTAGTGGCAGTTACTGGATAGCCATACGTATCGTATGTGTAGGTCCATGTTTTAGTCAATGGATTGGTCACGGTCAAAAGGTCGCTGGGACGAAGGGGATCGGTGTCGTAGCCAAGTGTAGTGGTTATGAGTTGGTTGGTCTCTGTCACCGGACGCACTATGCTTGCCAAGTTGCCTTTAGCATCGTAGCTGTATGTGGTGGTCAGGCCGTTGGTGTAGGTGATCGTCGTGAAATCATTGGTTGTGTTATAAGCGTACAGGGTGGTGCGGGCAAGCGGATCGGTCGTGCTGATGACGTTGCCGAAGTCGTCAGATTTGTAAGACCAGGTATGATTGAGGGGGTCGGTCACCGAGGAGAGCCAGGGAGCGCCCGGTTCGTAATTGTAAGTGGTTACCGACTGCCGGGAGGTAGGCGCGTTGGCGTGGCTGACCGATTGGGTCAAGATGAGGTGGTCGTAGCTGTTTGCTGTAGCTATCCCCAGAGTATTGGTAACGTTAGTCTGGGTCAGGCCCGATCCCAGGTCAGTATACTCGAATTTCAGGGTGCGGCTCATGGGGTCGGTCTGCATGACCACGCGGTTACTGAGGTCGTATGTATTGGTGAGCACCCCTTGAGGAGCTACTGCGTTAGGGCCGGGTTTAGCGCCTGGCTGGGACATAGTGAGCAGGCGATGGTAGCCGTTGGAGGTGTCGTAAGTGAAAGTAGTATGCTCTAAACCTACATCACGGGCATCTATCAAATTACTGTTGCCATCATACTTCAAATAGATAGAGCGGCTGCCATTGTCGCTGACCCCCTAGATAGAGCGGCTGCCATTGTCGCTGACCCCCTAGATAGAGCGGCTGCCATTGTCGCTGACCCCCGTCAAGAACGGGGTCGTATTGGTGAGGGTGTAACTGAATGAGAGTTGGCGAGAAGCGGGGTCGGTCACCGTATGGAGAAGGTTGATGAAACTGGTGTTTGTGTAGTAGCTGAGGGTTGTAGTCAAACCAGCCCGGTCTACGATCTGGTAAAGGCGGTAGGCGTTGGAGACGCCTGGCATCGGCTCGAAGTAATATTTATCCAGGCCATGTGTGGGCGAGAAGGTATAGTTTCCACTCGAAGTAGTGAGGGTAGCCATGACGCGAGCAGGCGCGGTCAAGTCAGCATAGAAAGACACCACGCTACCGTTACCTTCATGCACCAAGAAATCGTTGCTTGCATCGTGGTCCATGAACCAGTTGTAGGAGTGGTTCCACCCATAGCCCATAGTTGTAGTAAGAGTGCCCGTGACGTTGGAAAGCTGTTCGTTGTAGGTTCTGCTGAACTCTAAAGGGAAGGAGCGGCCAGGGATGGAGATGTCGGTGAAGGAGTGCCAGAAGTTGCCAGTGGCGATGTTGACGGGATTGCAGGTGTTGCAGGTAGTGTCGGGTGTAACCCCATTGCCTCCACCATATGATTCATAGGGTTTCGCATCGCTGATGGGGGTGTCTGAGTATCCTTCGTATGTGAACACTTCTGGATCGCGGACTGGACTGGATTCGTCATTCAGTTGAACCTGGTAATAATCTGATGTGGCTGTGTTGGCGCTGCAATCTATAACGTTATTGCCCCACGTCATGCTAGCAAAGCTGCACACCGGAGTAAATACGCCTGCTATTTTTGCGAAGAGTATGACCCCACGAAATATGACGTATCCGTCGTTGGGGTTGGCGTGCTGATAGATGCGTAGTCCTGTAATTCTGGTGGGTTGTGCCAGGTGTATTGTCGTACCGTTCACGTAGGCCCCGCCGTTGCCTCCACACGAGGTGCTATCGCTGCCGTCTACCAAAGGTGCGCCATCGCTATGCCCGACGCAATCGGACATGGTTGTAGGTCGGTTGCGAAAGTAATCGATATGAGTGCTTGGTACGTTTGGTACATGAGGCTTGAACTTGCTGGCATTTGTAGTGTTTGTAGTGTTTGTTACCGATGGAGGAGTGTTAGTAGGCTTATTGGCAGGAATATTGGTATTGGCAGTGCTTTTGTTATTACCACCAATAATGGGATTATGTGTTGATGTAGGCGCTGCTGCTAAGGAAGGCTGACTAAAAGGGCTTGCCAAGAGAGAAAGCACAAGCACTATATAGAAGAGTGTCGGTATGTTATGGCGTAGGCTGCTTCGTATTCTCTTATGAAGCGCCCGCGAGGTTGGGAACTGCACGTTGATTGGCGCAAAGATGTAAGCGCGTAATGATGCCCATTTTCTATTCTGGTTAAGCATTGTGTTATCCTCTCCTGTGTGTTTGACCAAGACCGACATGCAACCTAATCCAACGCAAAGCCCTTGTAGATTTCGCATGGCGAGAGTATATGTCGGCCATTGTAGAGGTTGCCGAGTTATGCACATACCAAGACTGTTATGTAATAAACATAGGACTTACGCAAGAACCATCTTGATGGCAGGATTTTTGAGTTGTTGAACAAGATAGTCAGCAAGCAAGCCATGCTTGAGTTGATACACAGTCTGCCTGGTCTGGTAAGCCAGGGTCTTGAGACGCACCCACACCAGCAACGAGCAGGCAATATGGTTGCGCTGGATACGAGCTTTGCGACATTGGCAATCCTCAAGACCCGTCAGTTGCTTGGCTTCTCGATGAAACTCCTCAATCTTCCAGCGCACCGCACTCACCTCTTGAGTGTCGTGTGTCGAAGATTGAGACAAGTCGTTAGTCACGACCCATTCCGTGCGGTGGGTAGACACCTCAACTCGGAACAGTTTCACCTTGAAATCACCCGAAAAGCCCCTGACCTTGACCACTTTGCCATGCACCAACTCTGCTTGGTTCCAGGAGAGCGTCTCAATACGCCGATACGGTTGCTCCCCTGCACTATCGTCTACCAAGCGGTTGCTCTTGAGAGGGCAATAGAAGGTCTTGCCCATTGCGGCGATCTGAAGCATGACCTCTTTGGTGGCATACCAAGCGTCCATCAGCACCGTTTGAAAAGGCAACTGTCGATGCCTTGCCATGCGCAGCATCTCCTTTACATGGTCCAGTTTGCTCATGCCGTCAGTATCAGGGTCGAAAATGCGGTAGTCAATCACCCAGAACTGCTCGGTGTGAGGGTTGACGTACACGCATGTAACCAAGCCGATGCCTCGGATCACGCTCTTTTCGTTGCCACTCCACTGCCGACGCACCATCTCGATGCGGGGTCCAAAGCTATGGTCCAGCACCGTGTCATCGAAAATCACATAGCCTTGAGGGTCTGCGTCAAGTTCAAGGGTAGGTTGGACCTGTTCCCACAAGAGGCGAGGAGAAAGTTTCTCGCCTCTCAAGTAGCGATTGATCGTATCATGGCTAAAGCCTTGCAGATGGTCTGCCATGTGTGTGAGGGTATAGTTGATCTGGCTGCTCAACAGAAACTGGCAGTAGTCGAGTTTGCTGATATTCATCCCTCAACTTTACCATTTTCTCCCCTTACTGTCTGCTTTGCGTAAGTCCTA
>JBBQIC010000024.1:0-19568 GCA_038324555.1 Chloroflexia bacterium | reverse complement strand
ATAGAGCGGGTTGAGCCGAGCCACCATGTATACGCCCGCCGTGACCATCGTAGCGGCATGGATGAGTGCGCTTACCGGAGTAGGGCCTTCCATTGCGTCGGGGAGCCATACGTGCAGGGGAAACTGCGCGCTCTTGCCCATAGCGCCCATAAAGAGCAGCAGGCAGACGATAGTCATGTTGCCCAGGAACATCGGCTGGTGCGCGGCGGCGTTGAAGATGTTCGTGTATTTGAGACTAGGGTCGAGATTGCTGAAATTGACGAAGAGCAGCATTATGCCCAGGCCGAAGCCGAAGTCGCCAATGCGGTTTACGATGAAGGCTTTCTTGGCGGCGTCGCTGGCCGATTTTTTGTAGAACCAGAAGCCGACGAGCAGGTAGGAGCAGAGACCTACCGCCTCCCAACCGAAGTAGAGCAGCAGGAAGTTGTTGGAGAGCACCAGCATCAACATGCTGAAGATGAACAGTGGCAGAAAGGTGAAAAAGCGAGCGAAATCCGGGTCGTCCTCCATATAGCCGAGCGAGTAGATATGCACGAGCGCGCCCACGCCCGTGACCACTATGAGCATTATGACCGTCAACTGGTCCACCATGAAGGCGATGTTGATGTGAAAATCGCCCGATGGTATCCACGTATAGAGGGTATACTCGAAGGCCGGGCTGTGCTCAGGGCGGTTGGCGACGTCAATGAAGGCGACCACCGACAACAGGAAAGTGACGCCGACCAGCACGACGGCGATAATGCCCGCCCTCTTCTTGAGCACCCTCCCAAACAGCCCGTTTATGGCAAAAGCCAGCAACGGCAGGGCGGGGATGAGCCAGATGTAGTCCAGTATGATAGGTTGCATGTGCTTCTCCTGGGGTGAGGGAATAGGGTGAGGGAGTAGTTTTTATTTCCTACTCCCTCACCCTATTCCCTCACCCTATTCTCTCATAATATCAATATCCGTTGTATTCACCGTTGGTTTCTGGCGCACCAGAGAAATGATGATAGCCAGGCCGACTGCGGCTTCGGCGGCGGCGACTGTGACCACGAACACCACGAAGTTTTGCCCGGCCATCGAGTTCAGGGAAGCCCCGAACGCTATCAGCGACAGGTTGACGGCGTTCATCATCAGTTCGGCGGACATGAATATAACCAGCACATTACGCCGGGTCAACACGCCGATGAAGCCAATGCAGAACAGTAAGGCGCTAACCATCAGAAAGAAGCTGAGTGGCACGCCGGTGGTTTGGGATACGGTGGATATTGTTGGTGGTTGCATGGTTCTCTCCCGTTCTGAAGCGTGAAACGTGAAACGTGAAACGTGAGTTACGATAATCACGTTTCACGTTTCACGCTTCATTTCCTCACTCCCGTTGTTTCTGCCTCTCCCGCTTCTACACCGGAGGTTGTGCCTGCGCCTACACCGCTGGGTTGGTTTACGGTGGGTAGCTCGTAATCGTCAACGCTGGAGTCGCGGGCGGTCCTGCCGAGGGCGGGTAAGAGTTTCTTTTCTTGCTGGGCTTCTTGTGGCGAGTCGGAGATGGAGCGCCTGCCCAGGGAGATGCCTACTGTGGGCACGACTTCTTCCACCTCGGCGGGTTCCTCTTTGCGGGCCAGGACGATAGCGCCCACTACGGCCAGCAGCAGGATCAAGGACGCGACTTCAAATGGGAACAGGAACTGCGTATAGAGGGTCTGGCCGAGCGCCTGCACGTTGCCCCCTACCTGCGCGACCTGAGTGGTACTCCACGTTATCGCGTTAGTCCCGTACTTGTCGCCGAGGGCCTGCCCCTCTGGGTGGAGGTTGGTGAATATAATGACGGTAAGCACTTCAAGGGCAAGGATGAGGCCGACGGGCCAGGCGACTACCATCTGTGCGATATGGATGCCGCCCAGCTTGGGTGCGCTCTCTCGCAGGTTGAGGAGAAGGATGACAAATAAGAAGAGCACCAATATAGCGCCTGTGTAAACAAGCACTTGCAGGGCGGCGAGGAACTCCGCGCCGAGCATTACGTACATGCCCGCAAGCTGGAAGAAGGTCACGACCAGCCAGAGGGCCGAGTGTATAGCGTCCTTGCGGGTGATCATCATTAAGGCTCCAACGATGGCGACGGTCGCCAACTGGCCGAAGATGAGAAACCCCAGGGATGGTAATGGTATTGAGATGTCGCCTAGCTGAACGTTCATGCTTCCCCCTTGTAGGGAGTAGGGAATAGGGTGAGGGAGTAGGAATAAGAACTATTCCCTCACTCTATTCCCTACTCCCTAATCAGATTGGCCGGGTTCTTTACTTGATGCCTCAGCGCCGTGTCCCGGCTGTTCGGGACCTGCGGGACGGCCTAGCTGGCTTGGGCGAGTGGTGCCGCCTATTGGCACACTCCCAGGTAGGTCATTCACGCCCGTGAAACCCGCCGCCTTGGCTTCTTTATCAATGCGCTCGTTTAGCTCGGCCATGTAGGTCTTGCCCAGGTCGAGCAGCTTGTGCTTGTCGTAGATAGTTTCGCCCCGATTGTCGGTCGCCATTTCGAAGTGGTGGCTCATGACTATAGCCTCTACCGGGCAGACCTCAACACACAGGCCACAATACAGGCAGCGCGTCTCGTTTATCTCATAATAATAGGTCATTTGCTTGGAGCGTGGCTCCAACGGATCGAGACCTTTCATATAGTAGTGCTCGAATGGGTGCCATTCGTCGAAGTGTTCGGCTTCTGGACGGTCGTCTTCGATAATGCCGATGGTTATGCAGTCCATAGGACATATCTGGGGGCAGAGGCCGCAGCCCACGCACTTCTCACGCCCAGTTTCGGGGTGCGGGAGGAGGCCCACAGCGCCACGGAAGCGCGGCGCAAGCTCGCGCATCTGGTCCGGGTATTGCACCGTGATCGTCGGTTTGAAGAATTGGCGGAGGGTGACGAAGAAGCCGCCCACCTGGTTCATTAAGTCCATGTTCTCTCCTTTGTAGGGTGAGGGAATAGGGTGAGGGAGTAGGAATAAAGCCTATTCCCTCACCCTACTCCCTCACCCTACTTCCTATCCCCTACAATTCGCTGTATAGTGCGTGCGTCGCCTTCGATAGTGCCGCGACCGCCGTGGACGGTGCGCACCATGATGAGTGGACGCTCCACCAGCACCGGGCGCTCGGCCTCACCGAACCAGCCTGTTCCTGCGATGCGCGAGAAACCCATGATGGTCGCTGCTCCAAAGGCAAGTTCGATAGCGGCCAGTATCCACCAAAAAAGTTCAATGTTGCTCCCCGCCAGGTTGAGGCCGGGCTGGAAGAAGATCAGTTTGAGCACAGCCATTACCATGATATTGAGCAGGACAACCGGCAGGAACACCTTCCAGCAGAGGCCCATCAGTTGGTCGTATCGGAAGCGCGGCAGTGTCCACCGCAGCCAGTAAAAGACGAATATGAATAGAAACCCCTTGAGGAGCAGCCACTGAATGCCCGAACCAAGCAGGCCGCTTATTACCGGTATACCGGCCAGGGAATGGTTGCTGTCGAAGAGAGCGCCAAGGGGCGAACTCCACCCGCCCAGGAACAGCACGGAACTCCATACCGACATTGCGAACACACCATGGAATTCGGCCAGTTGAAAGAGACCGAACTTCATGCCGCTGTACTCGGTGTGGTAGCCCGCCACCAGTTCCGACTCGGCCTCAACGAGGTCGAACGGAGTGCGGTTCGTCTCGGCGAGGGCCGCGATGAAGAAAGTCAGCAGGGGTATAGGTTGAAGTAGTACGAACCAGATACCCGGTTGCGCGGCAGTGTGAGCGGGCGTTTGGGCGTTGGTGATGTCTACAAGGCTGAGGGAACTCGTCAGCAGGAACACGCCGACAAGGGAGATACCGAATATGATCTCGTAGCTGAGAGCCTGCGAGGAAGCGCGCAAGCCACTGAGCAGCGAGTATTTGCTGTTGGATGACCACCCGGCCATTATTACGCCGTATACTCCTAGCGATGAAAGCGCGAGTACAACCAGCATACCCACGTTTACGTCCCCCACGTTGAAGGTGACGTTGGTGCCTCCTACATTTATGCTGCCCGGACTCCAGGGGACCAGCGCAAGCACAGCGAGAGAAGTAAAAGCAGATACTACGGGGGCGGCATAGAACACTATCGGGTCAGCCCCTCCGGTAATAGTGTTCTCCTTTTTCAACATCTTGAGCAGATCAGCAAAGCTCTGGAACAGACCTATTGGCCCTGCGCGGTTCGGCCCCATGCGAGCCTGCATGTGCCCGCCGACCTTGCGCTCACCATAGATAACGTATGCCGTGATGACCAAACCAGCATTCATAACGATGAAGGCTATGATAAATTTGACCAGGAAAAAGACCCAATCCATTACTTGCTCCTTGTTAGGTGCGTGGTATAGCCGTTGCAGGCACGTCAACCTCTACAAACTCGGCAGTTACTGAATACGGTGCAGGCGCGGGGTCGCCTTCTTCAAACGTACCTTTCAAGTGAAGTTGTAACGCTTCACGAAAGTTTCGCAGGGTTTCCTCGATAGTATCGCCTACCGAAGCGCAACCTGGCACATCGGGCGCGTAGGCAGAATAGTTGCCCTCTGCTTGTTCTACTCTTACTAAATATTTGTAGGCCATACTCGTCTCAACCTCTTGTGGTTTCATCATTGATATAGTTGTTAAAGCGGTTGTACTCGTGTATCCAGCACGTTCCCCGTAGCGACGGGCTGTAGTTCGCTTGCCGGACGTTGACTCATATGTGGCGCGGGTTGCACCCGAATGGGTATGGACTTGCGTCCATCAGTGCTTATGGCGTGGCGCGCCTGGCGTATGGCGGGATTGAGGCCCGATTGCTCCAGTGTAATTGCCAGGAATGCGCTGCCCTCCGGCACGCGGTCATAGACGAGTGATACGGCGTAGACAGGCTCGGAGTTGCTCATGCCCTCGATAGTCACCTGCACGGGAGCCTGGTCGGTTATGCCCAGGCGGTTGGCGTCGCGGCTATTGATGTGCAGGCGGGGGTCGGGTTCGACACGGCTGAGGGCGAAGCTGTGGCGGCTCAACGTGCCCGTGCGGAACGGGAAGAGCGGGAAACCCAGGGTCGCCATGAGCGTGCCCTCTGGCGCTGTCGTCGTGGGTTGCGCCTTGGGAGTCGTGGCGGCCATCATTTGCGCTTTGCCGCTAGGAGTGGCGAATCTGTCTTTGTAGAGCACGGGCGTGCCGGGGTCCAGGCGGTCGGCGCAGGGCCACATGAGGCTCTTTACCTTCAGTTGTTTATAGGAAACGGCAGCGGGCATCGGAATAGAGTCCTCCACGAACTCGGTCATGTCGAGGCGGGCGAATGACACGCCCCCGTAGAGAGGCGCTACCCTGGCTATTTCGTCGAGCACTTGTTTCGGCTGGGTTGCGGGCAGGGGCACATTCAGGCGCTTGCCGATTTCGGCGATTATGTGCAGATCGGGCTTGCTGACGCCGACGGGCATGATCGCCTGGCGGACGCGCTGCACGCGGCGCTCGGCGTTGGTATAAGTGCCCTCTTTTTCCGCGTAGGAGGAGGCGGGCAGCACCACGTCCGCGATCTGTGCGGTCTCGTTCATGAAGATGTCCTGCACCACCAGGAAATCTAGCTTCTTCAAGGCTTCAACAACACGAGGACTGTCAGGAGTTTCCAGGCTGAGGGCCGGGTTGGAGCCAACCACCCACATAGCCTTTAGCTGGCCCTGTTCGGCTGCGGCGATCATAGAGGCCATGTCCAGACCGGGGTCGCCGGAGATTTCATGGTCTTCGTCCGCGCCCCAAAGCGCTTCCATTTCGCGGGCGTTGTCGGCGCTTACGGGGCGATAGCCTGGGAAGTAGCCAGGCTGGCAGCCCATGTCATTCGCGCCAAGGCAGTTGCTGTCGCTAACGAGCGGATTGACGCCCGCGCCCGCGCGCCCGATGTTACCCGTCAGTATGGCTATATTGGCGAGCGCGGTTACGGCTCCCTGCGTCAGAGTATAGGTGCCAGAGACGGGGAAGACGATTGTTGAAGGCGGGAAGCCGGTCTCAGGGCGCTGAACTTGTTGCTGTTCGCCCAGGACCGCGTTCTCGGCTGCTTTGGCCTCTTTTGAGCCGTTGTGCGAAGTGGGCAGGTTGCTTGGGTGGGTAGGCTCAGGCAGCTTTTCGGGTCCGGCGCTTGTGCCGCCCGTCGCGTATAGATAGGCGGCGGCTACGATGTCTTTGGCGGGCACTCCGGTCTGGTTGCTCACTTCCTCAAGTGAGAAAGCGTCGTTCTCCAGCGATTCAAGGAAGGCCTTGCTGCCTTCGGCGCGGGTGTCCAGGTAGGTGTCGTCTTGTAGGCCAGCGTCGGCTATCACGCGGGCCATGGCTTGCACCAGCAATTCCTCGGTGCCGGGTTTGGGAGCCAGCCAGAGGGTTGCCCATTCGCACATCTTGACCCAGCGCGGGCTGATGACCACCACCTTCTTATCCATCAGGCGGGTGAGGCGTTGTAGGTGATAGGTATAGACTGGGTGGGTCTCGTAGATGCTGTCGCCTATGGAGACGATGCAGCCCGCTTTCTGGCGAGTGTCAATCAGGTTGTTAGTCGGGGCAGGGTATCCGAGCATCTGGCGTAGGACCTCAAGGGCGGGCGCTTCGTTGGCGCGACCATCGTAGTCTATATTGTTGGTGCCCAGTCCAACACGCACCACTTTTTGCAGCAGGTAGTTCTCCTCGTTGGTCAGCTTGGGCGAGGCGAGCACGCCTGTCGCGTTTTTGTGCTGGGTAAGCTTTTCGGCTACCAGATCGAGTGCTTCGTCCCATGTGGCGGGGACCAATTGGCCGTCGCGGCGCACGAGGGGCTTGCTGAGGCGGCTGTTGGAGTTGACGAAGTCCATTGCGTAGCGCCCCTTGACGCAGGTGATGCCGTCGTTCATACCCAGCATGTCGTCGGTGCGCACCTCGTAAATCTGGTTGCGATACGAACCTAGCTTGATGGTGCAGCCTACGGAGCAGTAGGTACACGTGGTCTCGGTCTTGCGCTGCCACCAATGGTGCTCCATCTTGAGGTTGATGCGGCTGGAGAGCGCGCCCACCGGGCAGACTTCCACGCACATGCCACAGGAGGTGCAGGGCGTTTCGAGGAGCGACTTGCCGAAGGGCGCGTCAATAAGGCTTTCGACGCCGCGCTCCACGAAGGCCAGGGCGGTCGCGCCCACCACTTCATCGCACTCGCGCACGCAGCGACCGCACACCACGCACCTATCGCGGTCAATGTCAATGGCGGGCGAGAGGCGCTCGGCTGGGCGGACGATCTTGGGGCGGCGGTTGTCTGTGCCGGTTACGCCGTACTCGTAGCCGTAGTCTTGCAGGCGACAGTCGCCGTTGGCTTCGCAGATAGGACAGTCCACGGGGTGGTCGGTGTCGAGGGCTTCCATTATCATGTTGCGCTGCTGCCAGATGCGGTCGTTGATGGTATGCACTTCCATGCCGTCGGTGGCGGGCGTAGAGCAAGAAGTGACAAGCTCGAAGCCTTTGCGACCTGAGACTTCGACCACACACATCCGGCACGCGCCGAACGCGCGCAGGCCTTGTATGTAGCAGAAGTTGGGAATCTCTATGCCTATTTTGCGGCAGGCATCCCACACGTATGTGCCGTTGGGAACCTGTACCTTTATACCATCTATTATGACCGTTACATCTTTGGCGTCTGCCATTGGTTGCTCCTGGAATCTAGTCGTTTAGTCTCAACTCTTTATCAAGAACTCTGCCTTTATCGCACCCAGTTATCTATTTGTAATCCAAGCACACGGCTGTAATGCCTGGTATTGTTTGTAATCAACGATTCAATATGGCCTTCTCTATCTCCCTTATCTCCTCCTCAGAGAGTCCGTCATAGATATGCGCCAATTCCTCAAGCGCCCGCAGAGCAGCACCTACCGTTAGCAGGCGAAGACGCACCTTTTCGCCTTCGTTTATATCTCCGCCCACTGGCTGAAGTGGCCGGAACACCCCATTCTCGTAAACCGCATCCAAAATTTGACCTGCCATGTCTTTTTCACCCCCTCATATGAGCCTGGCGTCTGCCATTGGTTGCTTCTGGTTCTAGTATCATACATCAGCCAAGCATTATGACCAATTTGCCAACAAGACTATGTTGGGGAACTTCGCTCCAACGGCGTTGACCAGCTTTTTATCAGCGGTTACAAATGTACATCCTTCACGCTTGCTCAGAGCAAGATACATCGCGTCATAAACCGTGCGCCTATGAGTCACGGCAAGGCGAAACGCATCGTCCAGTAATTCTACAGTTGATGTAAGTTCTATCTTGATGAGGCGGAAACTATCCACAATTTTTTGCGCTTCCTTTGATGCCAGTCCTTCAAACATATACATTTTCCAAGCTATGTTACCCACCTCAGTATAGATTAGTTCGGGAGCAAGCAACGCTAACTCATTTGCATCGAAAGCGTCCAATATCTGGTTCGCCTTATCAGAATTAGGCTGTGCGACGAACCATTTTATAGCGACGCTGCTGTCAACGACAACTTTATCCATGAGCTAACGTTCGCGGTCTTCTCTTATTAGGTCGACGCTATCTTTCATTACCCCATACTTTTCGCCCATCTCCTTTTGGAGTTTATGTATTCGGTCTACAGCTTCACGTCGCTGACGCATTTCCTCGGCGTGTTGTAACTCTTGGATTACGCATTCAGCATTTTCCAAGCCGCGTCTCTGGGCTTCTTTTTTTAGCCACTCGTAGAGTTCGTCAGGAATCTCTATCAACACTTTCATAGCACTACCTCCTTTAGTGTCAGTGCCATTATAAGCTATCGTATCTAGCGGCAGAAATGCATCTTACCTCCGCACCGACTTCCCCTTCGCCTCAGCAGGAGCCGCACCTGTTCCTCCATTCTGCGTGATGGCTCCCATCAACTGGCGGTAGCGTTCGCCCATGCGGGCGGGGAGATAGCGCTCTTCTATCCAGCCGAGCTGGATGGCCCCTTCTACGCGGCGACCTTTTGCCAACATCTCGCGTTGGACGAGCACTTCGCAGCTACCGGTGCGGCAGTGTTTTTGGTTGATATGCTCATCGAACTCTTCGCGGAAGTAGCGCAGGCCACCCAATAGAGGCAGGGGCGCGGTTTGGCCGAGGCCGCACAGGGACATCTCTACCACGTGGTCGCTCCATTTTTCCATGACGGGTATATCTTCGGGCCTGCCGCCGCCTAGAGCGATGCGGTCCACCATGTGGAGTAGGTTTTTCGTTCCCACGCGGCAGGGTACGCACTTGCCGCACGACTGGTAGCGGTTGAAGCGTCCGAAGTAGCGGCTCATGTCTACGATGCACGTCCTGTCATCGTAGACCACGTAGCCCCCAGAACCCATTGTGCCGCCGTACTTATCCAACGACTCGAAGTCCATCGGCAGGTCAAGCTGCTCGTCGGGGAGACAGCCGCCTGAAGGTCCACCCGTCTGTATCGCCTTGAATGGGCGGTTGTCTAGGCAGCCGCCACCGACAGTATATACAAGTTCGCGCATCGTGAGGCCCATCGGCAATTCAGAGAGGCCCACCCTCTGAATGGAACCCATGAGGGTAAAGAGTTTGGTGCCCCTGCCCTTGTCGCTGCCCAGGGCGGCGAACCACTGTGGGCCATTCAGAATAATCTGGGGCACGCAGGACATGGTCTCCGTGTTGTTCACGACGGTGGGCAGGTTGAATAGACCAGCTTCGACGGAGCGGGGCGGCTTGGTGCGGGGCATGGCGCGTTTGCCTTCGATGCCGAACATGAGCGCCGATGCCTCGCCTGAGATGTACGCACCGCCACCCATCTGCACGTCAACGTGGCAAGAGAAGCCCGAACCCATAATGTTATCGCCCAGGATACCGGCTGCGTAAGCTTGCTGCACGGCTATTTTGGTGCGGTGTATGGCGAGGGGATACTCGTCGCCCACGTAGAAGTAGGCCCAGGGCGTGCCCACTGCGAAGCACTGGATTATCATCCCTTCCAGTATCTGGTGGGGGTCGCCTTCGTGCAGGCGGCGGTCTTTATAAACGTTCGGCTCGCCTTCGTGGGAGTTGCAGATGACGTACTTGGGGGTCTTGCGGGCCTTGCGTCCACCCGCCCACTTGGTGCCGGTGGGGAAGCCCGCGCCGCCGCGTCCGCGCAAGCCGGAGTCGCTGACAGTCTGGATGACCTCGTCGGGGGACATGGTGAAGAGCACGCGCTTGAGAGCCTCGTAGCCGCCTCGCGCTATGTAGTCGTCTATCGATTCGGGGTCAATATAGCCCAGGTTGCGGGTGACGATGCGCTTTTGAAGCTTCCAGAAGTCGAGTTCGCGGGCGGGTGGTATGCCGGACATGCCGATCTGCGCGCCGTCCCATTCTTCGGTGCCGTAGATGCACACCGCGAGGTCAGAGCGCAGGTCGCCGCGACGGAGCACGCTGTCGAGCAGGTCGTGTACCTTGTCGGCGGTGATGTGGGCGTAGGAGATGCGCGGTTTGCCGGGCAGGATGATGTCAACCTGCGGCTCCAGGTAGTCTGTGCCCATCGGCCCCGCGCGGCGCACGATGGCCTTGACGCCGTTTGTCTCCAGCCATTCGCGTATAGCCTCGAACGTGGTGACGGCTCCATGCGCGACGGAAGACGACCCCCAGGGCACTATGATGACGGGCAACTCGGCGGCTGTCATGGTAGCCTGCCAGCGTTTGCGGGCGGCTTCCTGCCGGGCTTGGAATTGCTCGCGCGTTATCTGCGTGCGCTGCGTCACGTCAAGTGGATAATAGTGTGCGGCTTCGCTCATGATTTGCTCTCCATGCAATGGCTCTGATTCGTTTCGCCTTCTGCTACATCATCTTGGTTTATATTTAGGATTGGCCTTCTTGATCATGTCCACTGTATACTCGGGCTCATCCTCGCCATAAGCGCGTGCCAGTCCTTGCATCGCCAGATTTGCCCAATCGTCACGCTCGGCGTCCGATTGGTGTTGTGGTGGCAGCACCGTTATGATAAGTTTAGCGTTTGGCTCAAACTCAAACGGCTCATCCAGAACAATTCTGTCACCATCAAAGTGGGCAGGTAAGGTTATAGTCCGCACTATTGGTCCTTCATCTTCCTTTTACTCTATGCCTCTGGTCTGGTTTCTTGTTTAGGTGTGGGCGGCGTCTCCTGTACCTGGCGCTCTACTTCAGGAGGAGCTTTGGTCGCAGTTGGGGCTTGTGCTCCCTGCGGCATGAACTGCCCCACTTCGTATCCTTCATACAACTCCTCCGACGTGGGGCCGAAGCCGTAGTTATCTTCGTAGTGGGGCGTGTGCCCTCCTGTTATGTTGTCGCCTACTGGCTCCTCGTCGCCCGCTTCGTACCATTGGGTCAGGATGGCGTCCATCTTTTCGGGCGTGACTTGCGAGTAGTACGTACCCTCTATGTCCACTAAAGGACCGAGGTCGCACGCGCCCAGGCAGATAGACTGCGGCTCAAAGGTGAAGAAGCCGTCTGCGCTGGTGCCACCGGGACCGACGTCGAGGCGGTTCTCGATGGCCTCGCGCACCCTGGCCGCACCGCGCACGTAACAGCCCGTCCCTTCGCATGACATGATAACATGCCCGGCGCGTGGCGAGTAGCGGAAGAAGGAGTAGAACGTAACTACGCCGTAGACCTCGGTCTCCGAGATACCCATCTCGGCGGACATCTGCTCGACCGACTTCTGGGTGACGTACCCGTACTTCGTCTGTATTTCCTGCAAGACGGGTATCATCGCCTCAATAGGGTCTACATGGCGGTAGCGGTCCATGATGGCGGTAAGTTCGGCGGGTGGAAGCTCCCGACCTATGGTGATAGCGGTCGCATCGCCCAAAGGCGCGGGCGACTCTCCACGCTCGTACGGCGCTAGGTCGCCACTGCGTATGGCCCGCATCTGCTGGTCTACCTGCTCGTATTGCTCAGGCTTGCTGGGGTCGTTGCCCCCGGGTGCTTCCTGGCGATTCCCGCCCTGGTTGTTGTCCATTGTTTACTCCTGATGCGTGAAACGTGATTAGCGTAATTCACGTTTCACCTTTCACCTTTCACCTGTCCACTTCACCCAAAACTATGTCTATCGAGCCAATGTTAGCTACTACGTCCGCTATCATGCCGCCTTCGCAGAGGAGGGGCAGGGATTGCAGGTTTACGAAAGATGGCGCTCGGTTGCGGGCGCGGTAGGCGTGGTTCTCGCCGTTGGAGACTATGTACCAGCCTAGCTCGCCTTTGGGCGATTCGATGGCCGAGTAGTATTCGCCTACTGGCGCTCGGAAGCCGTGTATGACCAGGATGAAGTGGCGCTGCATCGCCTCGATGCTGGTCATGGTCTCCTCTTTGCTGGGGAGGGCCACGCGGATGTCGGGGGTCATCACCGGGCCGCCGGGTAGCTGCTCCCACGCCTGCTTGATAAGCTTGATGCTCTGGCGCATCTCTTCCATGCGCACCAGGAAGCGGTCATACACGTCGCCGTGCGTGCCTATGGGCACTTCAAAGTCCAGGCGGTCGTAGACAGCGTAGGGCATGGCTTTGCGGATGTCGTAGGCCACGCCGGAGCCACGCAACGACGGCCCTGTGAGGCCCCACTGGATTGCGTCGTCGGCTGAGATAACGCCCACGCCCTTGACGCGACGCAGAAAGATGGGGTTCTCGGCCAGGAGTGCGTCATACTCGTGCAGACGCTTTGGCATGAGATCAATAAACGCCTCCAACTTCTCGCCAAAGCCAGGAGGGAGGTCCTTTGGGAAGCCCCCCACGCGCTGCGCGTTGAGGGTGAGACGAGCGCCGGTCTGCATTTCCAGCATGTCGAGTATCAACTCCCGCTCGCGCAGGGCATACAGGAAGACCGTGACGGCTCCGAGGTCCATGCAGTGGGTTCCCAGCCAAAGCAGGTGGGAAGCAAGGCGCTGCAACTCCGAGAATATGACGCGGAGATATTGGGCGCGTTCCGGTATTGCTATGCCCATCAGGTCTTCGACCGCTTTGACGAGCGCGTAGTTGCCCGTGAAGGCGGCTATGTAGTCGGTGCGGTCGGTCCAGGGCACGAACTGGTTGTACTGGCGGTACTCGCCTATCTTCTCGATGCCCCTGTGCAGATAGCCGAGGTCGGGTATACACTTGGTCACCACTTCGCCGTCTAGCTCGAGGAGCACGCGCAACACACCGTGCGTGGACGGGTGTGAAGGCCCCATGTTGAGGGCCATTTCCTGGTGCTCCGGTATGACCGACTCTCGCTGCTGGCCTACTCCGGTCTGGACGATTGCCTGGGTGGGTCCGGTGCGTGTGATTTGAACGTCCTGTGTCGTATCGGGATCGAGTTCTGTTTCATTTATAGCCATAGTATTGTTCCCCTGTTTTTCTCCTCATTTGTCCGCTGAAGGCGGACAAATGAGGAGAAAAACCTATGAAGTATAAGTTCCATACCCACCGAGTGGGTACTCTTTGCGGAGGGGGAAGCCCTCCCAGTCTTCGGGCAGGAGTATGCGGCGCAGGTCCGGGTGGTTCGTGAAGACGATGCCGAACATGTCGTAGCACTCGCGCTCTTCCCAATTAGCGGCTTTCCAGACGTGGACAACGCTCTCTATCTGCTCATCTTCAGCGACCGCAGCTTTGAGGCGCAGGCGGTGGTTGCGTGTCATGCTGTAGAGGTGGTAGACCACGTCGAACCTCTTGGGGCGCGCTGGATAGTCTACGGCGGTCAGGTCGGTCAAGAAATCGAACTCCAGGTCGGGTGTATCGTGCATGAACGCGCATACTTCAACGATGTTGTCCTTGAAGACCCGAATAGTCACCTGGTCTCGGAAGGCGTAGACTTCCTCGATAACGTGCGTCATGGCTGCGCGCAGCTTCTGCACCGCGATATTCTGCTCAGGGTCCACGCCTTCGGCGGGCGGGACGTATTTGCCTTGGAAAGGTATGTATCCGGCCATTTCACACTCCATGCTTAGAACGCTTAACAAAACCTGTGGCGTAGAACTCTCATTTTGCTACGTATGGCTTTTTCGATATTAGTCCTGCCACTAACCTTAGAACCTTTACCATAAGTAGTGCAAGAAGGATACAGGATACGGCAGAAAGCCAGGTATCTTCTGGCGCTCTCTCGGCGAATCGTAGGAAGAAATACAGCACGAGAAGAGTCACGATTCCCAACTCAATCCAATCCCACAGGTTGTACTTCTTATGCATACTACTCTGTCCTATCCGATAGGTTTATTAGATGTTCGAGAATGTTATTCTTCGACTCTACTATACCATGGGAGGCTACAAAATTATAGGTATTGTTAGGCGCTCTTAATATAGATATGGAGCGTGAAACGTGAAACGTGAGTTAAGAATCACGTTTCACGTTTCACGCTTTCTTCTTCTCCGGCTTGGGAGTGGTGCGGGCAATGGTCTGCTGCTGAACTTTCTCCTGGAGCTTGAGGATGCCGTAGAAAATGGCTTCAGGGTTGGGAGGGCAGCCGGGTATGTAGATGTCAACGGGTACAACTTCGTCTATGCCCTGCACTACGGCGTAGGTCGGGAACGGACCACCGGCGGAGGCGCAGTTGCCTACGGCGATGCACCACTTTGGCTCGGCCATCTGGTCCCAGATGGTGCGCATCACGGGCGCGAACTTCTTGGTAACTGTGCCGCAAACGAGCATTACGTCGCTCTGGCGGGGCGAGAAGCGGTAGAGCATACCGAACCGCTCGAGCATGTCGAAGCGCGAGATACCCACGGCCATCATTTCGATAGCGCAGCAGGCAGTACCAAGGATGAGGGGCCACATCGAATAGCGATGCGCCCAGTTAAATAGGAAGTCAGCGGTCGTAGTGACGACGTTGGGGCGGAATCTGTTTACTAGGAGGCCCAATCTAGTGCTCCTTTTCTCCAGGCGTAGATATACGCGACTAGTAATAAAACGATAAACAACACCATTTCTATCAGACCGTACCAGCCTATCTGGTTGAACGCCACAGCCCACGGGTAAAAGAAGACAGCCTCGACATCGAACACCACGAAGAGCATGGCTATCAGGTAGTAGCGGATGGTATAGCGCTGCTGGCCGCTGCCTATGGGGGGCATGCCGGACTCGTAGGCCATCTTTTTGACGGCATCAGCTGGCTTGGAGTGGGGTCCGAGGAGTAGTGGGATCAGGCTCATGATGACGCCCACGCTCATTACCATCCCAAAGAACAAAGCGATCATTATCCAGTTAGCTTGGTTCTCGATTACGGTCTTGGTGGACGCGGGCACGGGCGTGGCGGCGGCCTGGGCCAGCGTGTCGAACAGAGCCATACTTTCCTCCTGATTTGTGCGTGGGTGAAGTTAGCTGTGCGTTCTCTTGTACATTATATCACAATCTTGGAACGTTGCAAGTTAAGGCCAAAGAGTAAATATTCAGAGTTAGGGTAGAGGGAAATGCTTGGTAGGGGCGCCCTTGTGGTCGTCCTCCCTGCATACCGCTTCGTCTTCGTCAAGAGGGCGACCACAAGGGCGCCCCTACCAAGCATTTCCCTCTACCCTAACTCTGAATATTAACGGGCCAGGTAATTGAGCCGGTTACGTGTTGACAGGCTCCCTACTTTGCCCGTGCTTATCCGTTGGATAGTATATTCCCTCCACTCTTATACCGCAGCAAGGTTCGAGCCAACGTGAATATACATTACTCAGGCATCGCGCATCACGTTTTCGGGTTCGGTCACGCTAACTGGCTCATGATAGCCGTTGCCGCTAGATACGTCGGCAGGCGATGCTTCGGCTGTTAGCTGACTTGGCGATAGGGGGCCGCTTTCCAGGCGATCCACTATCATCTCGCCGTGATGGCGCAGGTCTGACATTTCGAGTTCCATGCGCTTTACGCGGTACAGGGTGTCTTCGGTGAGGCGGCGGCTGGCGGCGATGAGGTCGGCGAGCAGGCCGATCAGCCATACTTGCAGGCCGATGACCAGGGCGAGCACGGCGAATATGGTGGAGGGGATGTGGCCCTGGAAGGTGGCCCGCCAGTTCATGTGCTCATCAAAGGCCCACATCCAGGCGATTCGCAGCCAACCTGCTACGCCGAAGAAGATGAGCAGGGCGCCTATATAAAAGAAGACCTTGAGCGGTTCGTAGAGGGCGTAAAGGCGGACGATGGTGGCCGAGGACTTCTTGATATAGTCGGGGACGCTGCGGATCAGGCGGGAAGGGCGTGTTACTTCATTGGTTTTTACGGATATGCTGGCGACTTTGATGTTTTTCTTGCCCGCCTGGACGATAGTTTCAAGGGTGTACGTATATTTCGTCATGATATTCATTTGCAGCGCGGCTTCCCTGGACAGGGCGCGGAAGCCACTGGGCGCGTCCGGTACCCGCGTGCCCGACGCCTGGCGCACCACCCAGCTACCCATGACCTGCAAGACTTTCTTGACCGGAGAAAAGTGCTCTATCTGCGTCACCTGGCGGTCGCCCACCACCATATCGGCCTCGCCGCGCAGGATGGGGCCGACCAGTTCGGGTATCTTCGCCTGGGGGTACTGGTTATCGCCGTCGGTGTTGACGATAATGTCCGCACCCAGGCGAAGGCAGGCGTCCAGGCCGGTCTGAAAGACGACCGCCAGGCCCCTGTTGCCGTTGTGGCGCACGATATGGTTCACGCCCAACTCCCGTGCCACTTCGACGGTGCGGTCCGTCGAGCCGTCGTCAATGACCAGTGTCTCTACAACGTCCACGCCCGGTATCTCGCGCGGGATGTCGCGCATGACCATCGGCAGCGTCTTCTCTTCGTTGTAGCAGGGTATTTGGATGATGACTTTCATTTTTGCTAGTTTCGCTCCCCCATGGCTGGCATTGTACTCCCAAAGCGTTAAACGGGTCAAGGTGAGCGAAATGTTCAGAAGTGAAGTAGTGGAAATTCGTAGGGGCAGGCCCCCATAGGCGCGAACTTAAGGAGACTACATGGGCAAACAAACCCACTAACCCGTGTCATTCTGAGCCGCAGCGAAGAATCTCGTCCCTCGCGCATCTGCTGGATTGACCCTATCTCAAACATCCTGGCCTACGACGAGATTCTTCGCTGTGGCTCAGAATGACACGGGTTAGTGGGTTTGTTTGCCATACAGTCTCCTTAAGTTCGCGCCTATGGTATTCTCTCCCTACTGCCCACCTGCAATCACCTGCCGCAATTCGCTTGCTTTGGCTGCAAGCTCCTGGGCTTTAGTGGCGCTCTTTGCCCCGGCATACGCCTGCGCGGTCAGCGCGTAGGCGGTCGCGTAGCAACCGGCGTTCACCCTGGCGAAGTCGTCGAGTGGTGTTTCATCCCCTATATAGCCGCGCAAATCGAACTTAGGCTCCGGCGGCAAGGCGTCCGCGGGTGGGGGCTGAGGCCACAGGCGATAGGCTATACCCGACACCTGCCGGGTGTAATTCTGCGCGATAAGATTGCCCTCTTCATTCTGCTGGCCCAGGCTTGGATCGCACTGTGAGCTAAAGAACACGTAAGCCGGATGGGTGCTGATATTGCGCTCGACGAACGAGGTCATCAATTGGATATAGGAGTTTTGCAGCAGACCCTGGTCGAACGCCTCACCGTTCACCCACTTCCTTTGCTCTTGCCTGAACGTATCGGCGATGTCCCTGGAATTGGCGATCAGCCAGGGGTATCGCCTCCCCAACTGGTCGAGATACCAGGGATACCTCAAGAGAGACTTGTCTACGATAGTAATATCCGGTCGAACGTCCCGCACTAACTGCATGTAGTAGCTAGGCGACTGAAAATCCCAGTGGTCGGTTATGATGATGCTGTTTTTCTCAAGGTTATTGAAAATATTGAGAGCGAACAGTTCCGCAAGGTGGTCGTTGCTGTGGTTCTGGCGGGGAAGCTGCAACCCCGCGCTCACGAGCGCCAGCACGACCAACAGGGCAGCCGCAGGCAGGCCGATTGCGGATTGCGGATTGCGGATTTTGGATTTTGGCCCTTCTAATCCAAAATCCAAAATCGTTGGGGCACTTCCCAACCAGATGATCAGCATCATATACATGGGCACCAGATACGGTTCGATCTCCGAAATGCCGTACCGCAGGGCGAAAGCAACCGTGACCAGCGCAGTCGTGAGCGTTGCGACGAATACTGGCAGGTTTGCCCTGGCGAGCAATATGGCAGAGGCGAGGCACAGAATTAACACCGGCCCGGTGAGCCACACCCACTGCCCCGTAGCGTATGTCCATAATCGCCGCGCGCTCTCGCCCAGATCGTTTGTTAAGTACGACTGATACTGCCAGCCACTGATATGCCGCCAAAAGTCGGGTAGCGTATCGGGCGACCCCCAGTCCATTATCGGCCCCTGAGATGCGCGCACCGGCAGGTATACATAGAGCAGCAAAGGGACGAGCAACGCAGGCAGCGCGACCCTCCATTGCCTTAGTATCGCACGGAAGCGGTCGGGCATCCGGTTGCCTATCAGAAGCAGCACGGCCAAGCCAGGCAGGAGTAGAGAAGTCATCAGGTGGTTGGTAAACGACAATCCCAGACCAGCCGCCAGGGCGATCAAATAACGCCGTGAGGAGCGCGCATCACCCCGCTCGTAGGCCCACCGGTAGCTGACAGCCAGCCAAAAGAGCAGCATCACGAAGAAATAGTGCAGAGTATACATCTTGGCTTGCACCGAGCGGTTCCAAAATGTAGAGGCCGCGCCCAACAAACATGCGCCCGCGATTGCAGCCAGCACAATCGTGATACTGTAATTGGTTGGCTCTGCTGCGGTCTGTGTAGTAGACGCTTGCGCACTTTTCGAGGCTTTTCGCCTGGGGTTAATGGGAGCAGGAATTGCGCGGCGTGAGGCGAGCCAACCCGTATAGCTGCTCAACGTTATGAGGGAGACGTATGCAGCCCCGACCGCCATAGCGCCCCAGAACGCAGAAAAGAGGTTGACACGCCACGCGACCTCTCCAATTGGAACATGCGACGCGACATATCCCAGTAAGGTGTATAGAGGATAACCAGGAGGGTGTACAACGCCAGGTTCGTGGAGTGCCGTGATAAGTTCACCACTGTCTATGAAGTTGACCGTCGGGGAGACGGTAACCAGGTATAACACGAGCCAGATAGCCGTTAAGAGTGCTCCAATGAGCCAGGTGGTTCGAGACGACATACTATAAGCCCTAGCAAGCATACGTGCTCCTAATAAGGATTAGTGGCTCTATCTTAGCACGTAAAGGGTAATTCAATCAAAAGGGCACGCTGAGGTAAGAGTTCATTATAGGGGTAAAGGAGATAGCCATGTAGGGGCGAACCTTGTGTTCGCCCTGTTTGCATACCACTTCGTCAAGAGGGCGAACACAAGGTTCGCCCCTATACATGGCTATCTCCTTTACCCCTATAATGAAAAAGCCAAAAAAGGTCCAGACCCTTGGGCAGGAAGGGTCTGGACTAAGGAAGGAGCAGAGATCAATGCGGCGCAATTACTGAGGAATCGCTAAAGCCACGCCCATTTATGGGGTGTGGTGAGGTAGAATAAGGTTATCCATAAGGTCTCCTTTATGGTAGAATGTGTGTAGCACTTGCACCTTAAGAACTTAATTATGTTTGGGCGTTTCAAGGTAAATCGTTCCCTTGAGTAAAAGCATAAACGTAAACTCCCAAAGTGCCATTCAATACACAG
>JBBQIC010000023.1:0-19623 GCA_038324555.1 Chloroflexia bacterium | reverse complement strand
CTATTCCCTCACCCTATTCCCTCACCCTATTCCCTCACCCTATTCCCTCACCCTATTCCCTCACCCTATTCCCTCACCCTATTCCCTCACCCTATTCCCTCACCCTATTCCCTCACCCTATTCCCTCACCCTACCTGATATCGCCCCCAAATCTCTGCTGCCAACTCTTCCGGGTCCGACGCGATGCCATAGCGCGTGAAGTACTGGCATACTCGTGTCACGTCGCGTTCCAGTAAGGTGTATGCGTCGGGATTGACGTAAGGGTTTACTGCCTGGGGGAAATCAATTATCTTGACCCCTCCCTCCCAGTAGAGTATGTTGTGAGCCGATAGGTCGCCGTGTACAAGATCGTGAGCGAGCATGAGTTCGATGTTGCTCATGATGCGGTCAAACAAAGGCTGCGCCTCGTCTGCTTGCAGAGTAACGTTGACGAGCGCGGGCGCGGGCCACAGTTGCTCGCCCAGGTACTCCATCAAGATGGCGTTATCGCTCTGCGCGAACGGCCTGGGCACGTCTGCGCCCGCTTCGTGCAGCTTGCTCATCGCCTGAAACTCGTTGGACAGCCACGACAGGTGGCGCAGTGTCTGCCCCAGGCGCGTGTTTTTCTGCATAGCCAACGCCTCGCGTCTGCCGCGTGTCTGCTTGCCCTCGGTATTGAGAACGCCTTTGCCCTGGCGGTAGAGCGCATCGTTTTTCAGGGTGCGGAACATGCGCGGCCTGTAGACTTTAGCCGCGATTAGCTCCGCGCCCGTCACAGGATGGGCCTGGCAGCAATAGACGTTGGCCTCCTTGCCGCCCTTCACCTGACGCAGCACGTCGGTTATCATGTGGTCTTCGTAGAACCCACCCAGATAGGTGAGTATCCATTCTCGCTCGTGGCGCGACGAATGGAAAGACGGGTTGAAGCCCTCTCGCGTGTCGTCGCCCTGCTCTATCAACTCTGCCACGACTTCGGCCCGGCTGCGTTTCGGCGTCTTGCGTGGCTTTCTATAAGTAAATTCCTCAGAATCGTCCAGATTATACGAATAGTCGAACATGAAGAGAATGCTCCTTAGCGCATAGCCGCTTTAATGTCACAGACATAGAAAAGGCCGCAGGCTTCCAAAGAAGTCTACGGCCTCGGCTTGCGTAGGGAGCCTCAAGTACTGAGGGGCAACAAAAAAGCCGTGGGCTGGCTCGAGAGGAGCGCCTACGGCCGGTCGGTCAAGCGGCGATGAAAACTAACCGCAAGCAGGCATACCCCTCTCACAACCTGAGAGACAACTGTGGAAGCATGAACGAGTGGTATCTTTCATTGCGGCTGCTCCTTTCGTATGTCCTACTTGCTTACTTGTGTTGCCAGTGTAGCAGCATATCGAGTGGCTGTCAATACTCCGCAAGTCGTAGATTATCCCTTTTCCTGGGCAAGCCGCTCCATCACCCACATGCGGATAAGCGTCTGGTAGCCAACGCCCTTGCGTGTTGCTAACTCTTTCAGTTTGGTGATGGTTTCAGGCTCGAGTCTAAGCGAAATCTGGGTCTTGCCGGGACGTCCGTCTATGAACCGAATGTCCACTGGTTCCGTCTCATCCAAGTAATCCGTGAAATCGTGTGTGTCCCAGAAGTCAGATTCTTCTTGTTCGCTGCTAAATTTCGGTATTTTTGTCATTCGTTCCCTCATTTCCGGCTATAAAAGCGACGCTCGGTTTCCGTCATGTCTCGAGCAGTAATAACTTTGACTTGGCGGCCTGCCCAGACGAAGACGATAGCCAAATACCGCCCTGCATCGGAGCGGCTGAGGTACTGATATTTGCCCATTTCTACCCGGCGAATCTTATAGGGTGTGTTGAAAAAGGCCCCCTCAACTTCTTCAGGTGCAACGCCATGTTTGACTATGATTTTCTCCACAATCCAATCCAGCCAAATGAACCCATCAATGCGTTGGTCCAACGAGTGCTCCACTGAGAGAGTATTGATTGTATATGTATTATATATCCCCACTAATCGTATGGCAAGCGGGACTAGACGGGTAGGAGTTCAGTTTAGGGGTATAGGGAATAGCCGTGTAGGGGCGAACCTTGTGTTCGCCCTCTTGACGAAGCGGTATGCAAACAGGGCGAACACAAGGTTCGCCCCTACACGGCGCTCTGAATCTGATCTCGTATCTAGATGGCGCTTGACGACACCCCCGCATCCTCCTATAATGCAGCTATAGTCACCTCCACAAGCCAACCTCAATACTCTTACCGGCTCCGGGAGCAAAGATGGACGTAGGGATAATCGAGCGTGCGCGCAGTGGCGACGATGAGGCATTTGTGCTCATCTACGAGCATTTCAGCGCGCAAATACATAGATACGTTTACAGGCTGGTGGGCAACCAGGAGCTTGCCGACGACATCACCCAGGAAACCTTTCTCAAAGCGTTCCAGAGCATACGCAAGATCGCTGTCGACTCCAACGTCAGCGCCTGGCTGTATCGCATAGCGTCCAACGCCTGCTTCGATGCGCTTCGCCGCCGCAAGCTAATCACCTGGATGCCGATGCTCGAAGGGGGCGACAAAACCAACGAATTCACCGAGGAAGACTTCAGCCCACAGGTAATCGAATCGCAGATGGTGCGTCGCGCCCTGACGCAGATGCCGCCCGCGCTCGCCGTTTGCCTGGTGCTCAGGTCGGTGGAAGGTTTCTCTTGCGAGGAGATAGCCGAGATTCTCAAGATACCCAAAGGCACCGTATTCAGCCGTCTCGCCCGTGCGCGAGAGTCTTTTTTGCAGATATATGGGAACGTGAAACGTGAAACGTGAATTACAATAATCACGCATCACGCATCACGCATCACGCATCACGTTTCACGTCTTCGGGAGGCGCTTAGAGAGTGACCTGTACAAGGTATAAAGAACTTATATCGCGGTACGTGGACGGTGAGGTAACGCCGCGACAGCGTCAAGACGTGCTGGAACACGTACAGCATTGCCATGACTGCGCCGCATGGCTGGCTCGCGCTCGACAGGCCGAAGTTCTGCTGAAAGGGGTTCCTGAGACCCAACCTTCGGATAGAGTGCGCGACAACATATTGAGTGCGGCTTCGGGTATGAAACCCTCACGAAGCGCACCCAGCCAGAGCGTTCAACATCTCCCCGTAAGCGAAGGTCTGCGCCTCTATACCTCTGGCTTGCTCCTACGCTATGATACTTCCCCACAGCGCGTGGTCATGGCCGCAGCCGTTGCCATACTCTCTATAATAGGCATGGCATACTGGCTGAATATGTTGCCCCCTATCTGGGGTTACAACCAGTTTGGGTTCCTGTTTCCACGCGAACAAGAGCAGGTCGCTCTAACCAGCACGCCCATACCCGCTATTTCCTCGGCCCCAGGCGGCCCGATAGCCGTACCTAATCTGCTGCGCCTCGACCCTATAGACGGTACGCAGGAGGTCAAAGCTGGCGCGCCATTGCATATCGGCTCCGACTTACCTATGGATCGCCCGTCGATCGAAGATGCTATACATATAGACCCACCCGTCGCGGGTAAGTTCAAGTGGAACTACGACAACGAAGTGAGCTTCACACCGGCGGGCGCGGGGCTGCTCAGGGGCGTCACGTACACGGTCAACCTCAGCGACACTGCGCGCTCGTTGGCGGGCACGCGCACGGGCAAGTCGGTCTCCTGGTCGTTCCATACGCACAGAGCTTATTCAACCATGTCGAGCGCGTCGTCAGGCTCCTTAGCGCCTATTACAGGCAGCTTCAAGCTATCCTTTGATGCTCCAATGGATACCGCCCAGGCTACACGCGACGTATCGCTGCGCATGGAAGATTCCGGCCAGGATATAGTAGCCTCATATTCCTGGGATACCTCGGCCAGAGAGTTGACAATCATCCCGGTCGAACCTATGCCCGTCGGGGTATTGACCCTGCGCGTCGGCGCGGACGCGGCCACCCGCACGGGCGATACTCTGGGGCGCTCCGCCGAGTTCACCTATACGGTGGCTTTGCCAGACACAAGGCTACAGTTGGCGGGAGGGCGGCTGGCAATCTCACAAGTGGATAGCCCCTCAGCAGTAAGCTATGAGATTTCCACGAGCCAGGGGGGTGAAGTCGGGCGGGCGCAGCTCAAGATTTACGATGTGCCCGCCGAAATGCTCTCCACCATTGGAGCGCAGGCACATAGTTGGCCCCTTGGTTTGCCCACAGATTTTCCCGATAACCTCTCTCCATCAAGTAAGTTGTCCATCAGACATGCAGGGCAACTCACAAACCCGGAAGCAGGCGTGGAGCAACTGGTGGGACGGTCCCCAGGAACATACCTCGTCGCGGCTACCGCCCAATCTCACGCAGGCGCACTCTCCGATTGGCAACTCCTCGTCATCACCGACCGACGCATAGCACTCGCGGGGGACGCAGCGCCTTTCTGGGTAACTGACGAAGCAGGTAAGCCGTGGGTGGGGTCTGAAGTCTCGCTCTATTCACCTGCCGGAAACCTGATCGAGAAGGGTATGACGGACGGGTCGGGCCTCTGGACCCCTGCCTCGGCAGAAAGCAGCAGTGCCACGTTGGCTATAGCCCGCGACCCGCAGGGCCACCTGGCCGCTATGACCCTGACCCCTAAAAAGCAAGAAGCTATTATCAATAAAGGTACGCTCTCGGCCACTTTGCAGACCGACCAGCCCGCTTACTACCCAGGGCAGGCAATTAACTTCCGGGCAACCGTGCAATCCCGTCCAATAAGCGGCCCAGCTGGTGAGCCTGGCGTCTCGGTCAGTCTGCTCAATCCGCAGGGGTCGCCTGTATCTATACTGAGCCTCAAACCGGATAGCGCAGGTGGCGTTACGGGGCTATTCACCCTTGCGTCCAGGCTCCAACCCGCGCAGTACATCTTGCGGGTCGGCTTCGGCTCCGCATGGCGAGATTTCCCGTTAGCGATCATATCGCCTCCTGATGACACTCTGAGTGTCTACATTGTGCCTCAACAGCGGCGTGCAAACAATACACGGGTGCTTACCGAAACAGTAAGCGTGCTTGGTCCGAGTGGCGAGCCTGCGGCGAACGCCAACCTCACGGCCACTTTACGCATATCGGGCGATGCTTGGGTGTCTGCTCCCGTATATGCGACTACCCGAGGTGATGGGTCTGCTGCCGTTACCGTCTATTTGCCCGAATGGAGCGCGCTCTATAACGACCCAGGTATGTATCTGGACGTGCAGGCTTCGTGGCACGATCACGCGGGAAGTAGACATATCCCTTTAGACCTGATACCTCTATCCCTTCTGCTCTCAGGTACGGACAGCCTGGTGTCTCCTTCGCTCAATATAGCGGGTGTCATTGAACCGCAGAAAGACGGCAGCGCTCGTTTGCGATTGGTGACGCTCGATGGAAGCGTACAACCGATGGGTGGCGCTGTGCTCGTGCAGGCCCAATCGCCTTCGGGCGAGCGCCAGTTCTGGTCAGTTGACCTGGCAGCTTTGGGCGGCGATACCACGCTGCCGCTCACTACTACCTTTGTCGGGGGTAAAGTCTACTTTATGCGGGCCGGTGTGGATGGAGCAAGGGAGTTAGCGATGCCTTTTGCCCAGGACGCGAATCTCTCGTTATCGGTTGACGCCCCAGGCACAACCGCGCCTGGTGCGCCTCTGCCGGTGGAGTTGAAGCTGACAGCTAAAAATGGGCAGGGTGCGGAAGGCGCCGCCTCAATATGGTTCAGAGCGGTATCGGGCGACGGCCAGCCAACAGAGCGTGGGTGGGAGCCATCGGCCCACATAGACGTTAGCGACACGCTCACGGATACCGTCACTGTCACAGCCCCGCACTCTCCCGGCCTCTGGTACGTTTTTGCCGAGGCGACTACGGCTCAAGGCGCACACACACTCTCACGCACTGTTGTAGATGTATTGCCCGGTCCTACCATACAATTGCCAACATCCCAACAACTCCAATCCAACGCGGCTCAAGTCGTAGCTATATCTGTCTATAACCCCCTGGATACTCCTCTATCGAGCGGTATCCGCGTTGAAGGCGACAACTCGATAAGCATCATGGGCAGCACGTCTCAGGGCGTTGAAGTACCGGCGGGCGGCTGGCAAAGACTTCAATGGAACTTCGTAGCTAAACAGCCTGGAGCCTCTACGGTAGCCTTTTCTTTCTTACCGAGCGCGAGCGTCGGCGGCTCATGGACACTTAAAATGCAGGCGGGTGTGAACACCAACACCGATATAAACTATGCCGCAGGCGTGCTTACCGGGCAGCGCACGGTGGGCGTACTCGTGCCTTCGGGACGGCAACCCGACAGCGTGCAACTTGAGATACGGGCTTCCACGTCTCTCTTATCAGCACTGGCCGACGCCGCGAGCGATCTATCTGCACAGAGCGGTTCAGACGATGTGGCAGCGTGGGCTGCGCAACTGAGCGCCGCGCCTTCGGTAGCCTCGGCCTACCAGCGTGTAGGCTCCAGCAGTCCGGCGCGCATCCTGGCTTCTGGGGTGGGGCGGTCCCTGGCGCTACAACAGCTTTACTCCGCGCAGCACGCCGACGGCGGTTGGGGCGACAGCGTGGACCCGTCCAGGGGACCGAGCGACCCAGGCAAGACCTCGGACGTGCTGCTCGCCATGCGCCGCCAGAACCTGGCTTGGGCGGAAGCCGGAAAGCAACCTGAGCCTGGCATTGACGAAACCGTAACAGCCCGCGCACTGGCCTACCTAGCCTGGCAAAGCGCCAGGCCGGTTGACAGGCTCACAAGCGCTGCCACTTTCGATGAACAAGCCCGCGCCCTCGCTACGCTCTCGCTGTACGGCGCTGCCAAAGCCGATGCCATACGCCCATTGATGGCTTACGCATCATCGTCCAACGAGCAAGGCGTACACATGTCCAGGACGGGCGTCGCATGGCTGGCGCTCGCGCTGTGGCAGGCGGGCGATACCGGAGACGCATTGGCGCTCGTAGACAGGCTGTTGCAAGTACCGCCCACAGCGAAGGATACGGCTTCGGCCCCGTTGCTCGAAGTGCTCGTAGCCGCGAGCAACACGGGTTGGCAAGGCGCTGAAAACACGCCGAATACATTTGAATACCGAGCCGAAGCGCGAGAATATGCTCATACCCTCATGGAGATGCGACATGGCGCGCGATGGTCGTCGCCTTCGCTATCGGCTGACGCGCTTTGGGCGTTATCGAGATACGCCGCTCAGGAGCCGGATATTCCGGTTGGCCTGCCCTCTACAACACTGAACGACCACACTGTGCAGACATCGCCCCAACTCGACAATACGAACACTTACGACGCAACGCTGTCCAGCGATGCACTCCACGCAGGCGCCAACTGGCTGCGCCTGCAAGCGCCCACAAACCAGCCACTTTATTATAGCTTGACGTTGCGCGCTTCGCGCTAGGGTGAGGGAATAGGGTGAGGGAGTAGGAATAAAGACTACTCCCTCACCCTATTCCCTCACCCTATAGAGGGAGACCCATGGAACGACTGATTGTGGAGGGCGGTCATGCCCTTCGTGGAGAGATAGCGCCTGCTGGCAACAAGAACTCGGCCCAGCCGATGCTGGCGGCTTGCCTGCTGACCGATGAGCCTGTCACCCTGCATAATGTACCCAATATCGAAGATGTGCGTATTCTGCTCAATATGCTCGATGGCATGGGCGTGGAGGTGGATGCGTCGGGACTTTCCAGACCCGACCATACCGTTGTCCTCCAGGCCAGGAACATAGATACGCAACCCGACCGCGAGTTAGGTGCGCGGGTGCGTGGCTCTATTTTGATGGCCGGACCCCTGCTCGCCCGGACGGGACACGCCGTCTTGGGACAGCCTGGTGGCGACGCCATAGGCTGGCGGCGCATAGACACCCATTTGTTAGCATTAGAGGCGCTGGGGGTGTCGTGCATCGTGGACGGTGACCAGTACCGTATGCGCGTTGACAGGCTCAGGGGTGCGGAGATCTTCCTCGATGAGGCCAGCGTGACGGGCACCGAACAAGCCATCTTAGCGTCAGCGCTGGCGGAAGGCCGGACTGTTATCTGCAACGCCGCCATTGAGCCGCACGTTCAGGACCTCTGCCACATGCTCAATGGCCTGGGCGCGCAGATAAGCGGCGTAGGTTCCAATGCTTTGACGATAGATGGCGTGACCGCTCTACACGGCGGTGAGCACACTATCATCTCAGACCACATAGAGATAGGCAGCTTTATCGGTCTGGCGGCTGTCACGGGCGGTGAGTTGAGGATACGCAAGGCGATACCGCAGCACATGAGGATGACCCGCCTCGCCTTCAATAAGCTGGGCGTGCGTATAGACGTAGACGGCGACGACATGATCGTGCCGGGCGGACAAGAGTTGAAGATCGCCTACGATATGCATAATGCCGTACCCAAGATTGACGACGGCATATGGCCCGCCTTTCCTTCAGACCTAATGAGTATAGCTCTGGTGACGGCCACGCAATCTGAGGGAACCGTGCTGATTTTCGAGAAGCTATTCGACGGTCGCCTATTCTTCGTGGACCGCCTGATCAGCATGGGCGCGCGTATTGTGCTGTGCGATCCTCACCGCGCAGTGGTCGTTGGCAAGTCGCAACTAAGAGGCGACGAAATATCAAGCCCAGACATCCGCGCAGGCATGGCCCTCGTCATGGCCGCCCTCTGCGCTCGCGGCAAAAGCACTATCTACAATGTCCGCCAGATAGACAGAGGTTACGAAGCTATAGAGACGAGGCTGGCGGCACTGGGGGCGAGGATCAGGCGGGAGAGTTAGAACGTTCCAACGTTCCAACGTTCTAACGTTCTAACGCTTCAGCACCACCTCGTCCACCCCATCGGTTTCCGCCAATCGGACTTGAACACGTTCTGTGCGGGAGGTGGGGACGTTTTTGCCTACGTAGTCGGCGCGGATGGGTAATTCTCGGTGGCCCCGGTCTATGAGCACAGCAAATTGGATATTGGCCGGGCGGCCCATGCTCATGATGGCGTCTATGGCGGCTCTTACCGTGCGACCCGTGTAGAATACATCGTCTACAAGCACAATATGCTGTCCTTCTACCATGATAGGGTCAGCCATAGCTTCTTCCACGACCACCAATCCCCTGCCTCTATCGTCGCGGTAGGGAGTAACATCTAACTCATGGACGGGCACTTTAGCCCCCTCAAATTGCTCCATCAGAGCAGCGATTCGCAGGGCGAGAGGCAATCCACGGGTGCGCACTCCCATCAAGAGCAGACCTTCCGTGCCCCCGTTGCGCTCTAAAATCTCATGTGCGACGCGGGTCAGCGCCCGCCTCATACCGTCTTTGTCGAGTATGGTGACTGTTCGTGGTGGATCGCTCATTTGTCAGGCATAGGAGTATCCGCTTGCTCTATGCTACATCAGGCGAGACTAGATAATTGATAGGCAGTAATTGCTCCAAGTTCAGATGCTTGGAGGCGTCAACTATCTCAATACCAACGATCCGGCCATCTTCCCCGACATCCAGTACAATATCCCCGGTGATCTGCTCGTTGACAACCTGCTGCGTCCGGCTATCCAGGCGAAGGTAGAGCAAGTCCGTCTTCGAGTTATACAGGATTTGCATCTTCTTTCTCCCATTTACTATAAAAGACGTAAACTGTCACAGTTATTATAGCATTCCCTTCGACAATATAGAACACTTCTACTCTCTTTACTAATGCTCCCTCTCTTGCATATACCTTACAATCCCCGTAACCAATCTTCTCGGCCCGAACCGGACAGACTCGGCGAACAGCCAGTTGACCCGTCCAGGGATAACCACTCTTTGGCCCCGCATCAAAGCGCGATAGCCCGCAATCGCTACCGGACGAACATCCATGATGCCTCGAAGCAGCCGCGCTCCCTCAAGGTTCGCCCTGCTCTGGAAGCCTGTTCGCGTCGGCCCAGGGCAGAGGGCTGTTACAGTCACGCCCGTACCCTGCAACTCCTCGGCTAATGCTTCGGAAAAGGACAAAACGTATGCTTTAGTAGCATAATAGACCGCCATCAAAGGTCCGGGCTGGAAGGAGGCGGTCGAAGCCACATTCAGTATCTTCCCGTCGTGACGCTCTAACATGCCTGGAAGAAAGAGCTTGGTCAGGTGGGTCAGCGCCACCATGTTCACCTGCATCATATCTAGCTCATTTCTCAAGTCGTTCTTCGCAAACGGCCCATAGGTCGCGTAGCCCGCGTTATTCACCAGCACGTCTACGTTGATAGAAGCCTGCCGGACCTCCGCCAATAACTCCTCCGGGGCCGAAGGCGAGGCCAAGTCCTTCACGATTACCTTCACCGATACGCCGAACTTCTTGCCTAGTTCGTCGCCCAGCCGCTCCAGCTTTTCCTTGCTCCTGGCCACCAGCACAAGGTCGTAACGGTCGCGGGCGAACAGCCTGGCAAGCTCGTAGCCGATACCGCCTGATGCGCCTGTGATGAGGGCGGTCTTGTGCGAGTTATTCATAATATATCCTTCTAACTTCGTCGTAGAATAAAATGCTTGACTAATCGTAGATAAGGTTTTGGGTTATGGTTTGACTAATGACATTAGCCAAATCAACGTAATACGGGTCCGCGCTAGATTCTTGCGCAGGCATGTAATTTGAGTGGCAATTAGGACAAGATAAAGCGGGTGCAGTGATTTTCATTAGAAACGTCGTCGCGCCAAACGGCTGGTTGTCAAAGGTGAACGTAGCCGATTGGTTATTGTTTACAAGCTCTGTGTTACATCTTTTGCACAGGTGCCGGGTTTTGAAGAAAGACATGCGGCGCTTCGCAATATGCTCTGATTCGGGTCCAAGTAAGTCAAGTATAAAGACACCAAAATCTAAATCGGCCCAATAATAACCTGAGCAACCTGATGGGCAAATTCGTGTGGGGATGCCGCTTATCTCGCAAGTAAATTCCTTGCTGGTTGCTGTTCTTCCGACATCGGGGCCAGCTACTAATTTGCTTTTGCAAGTTTTGCACTTGCTGATATCGTTGAACATAGCCTAACCTCTAATGATTTCAATAGTCACTACAAATTCCTCTTCCTCAATACCGCCACACCTTTATCTCGCCTCACTTTACCTTCACCAGTGTCTCCAACCCTACCTGTCACTCGTCACCTCGCCATGTCCCTCCTTTGCAGACCGACAAGACTTACCACCGCGAGTAGCAGCGTGACCACCCACAGGGCCGCAAAGCCGCCCCACTTCATCCCTTCGCCCATGGGCTTTCCGGTTATGTGGAAAATGGAAAGGTTGAGTACGGCGTCGGATAGGTGGAAAATCGGGCCTAACACCTCCAGGAGAAACATCACCACCACTATAGCCACAGTGACGGGCACTGCGTAGTTGGGACGCCTCAGCCAGGTAGCCAGGAAAAAGCCGAACGCGGCTACCACCATCGCTATTGGCACGACCGCCAACAGACCCTCGAATGTGCGCTCTGCGCTCAGTTCGACCCCCAATATCCTCGCTGAGACCAGCGTAAACACACCCACTATTGCCAGGACTGTCACGACCGCTGCGGCTATGGCTGCGTAACGGGCCGTGAGCGACTGCCACCTCGGCAATGGCATGGCAACCTCCATATCCAGTCGCCCTTCCTCCTCGTCGCTCGACCATGCTTCGATCTGCACAATGGCGAGCGCGGCCAGCAGCGCGGGTAGATAATTGAACAGAGAGATTGACAGATAGCCTTCATTCGACGCGATGTTGCCTATTAGCGCGCCTATCCAGCCCGCGCTCTTCGCCAACTCACGCATAGGCCCTATTACCGCGTTCGTGGTTGCGACGATGACCACGCTGAACAGTCCCATCCCCAGACCCCAAGCGAGCGTCTGTCCCGAAAGGTCGCGCAACGCCTTACCGAACACGGACCCCAGCAAAGCGGACGAACCGCTGCTCGCGCGCTGCGCTACCGGCTGATTGCGATGGAACAGCACGAACGCAGCGCCAATATCTCGCCCTACGAAGATTATCATTGCCAGCACGCTTACTACGAGAGTGCTCGCTACGAGCGCTAGCCATGCGGTCCAATTGAATTCATGGCCCAGCACAAGGGGCTTGCTGAGAGCATAGTAATGGAAGGGCATGAGCCAGGCCAACCCGTTCAAGCTGGGAAGGTCTTCAAAGATGTTGTTCAGCGTGTAGGTAACGAAAACTACCGCGCCGACGACGCCTGACGCCTGGCGGCGCGAGAGGGTCAACTGCCCGGCGAGCAGGCCCACCGCGCCCCAGAATGCGAGCAGGGCGACGACGTTGAATAACGCCTCGAGCATACGCCCCCCGTCCAGACTCTCGCCCGCCAGAGGAGCTCCCAACCATAACCCCAGGCCGATGAACGCGGTGGTAGCCACTATAGCGACCAGCAAGGCCATGCTCTTTTCGACAAATGTGCGTACTCGACTTTGCGGAGTCGCCAACAGTATGTCCATGGTGCCGCGCTGTTCTTCCCCACGTATAAGCCCTGCGGCTACGACCACCATCCACAGGGCGAGGAACATCGGAATGACGCCCAACCCGCGCGCGGTAATGAACCCACCTAGCGTACCTATAGCGTTCACCTCGCCCGTCATAAAGCTGAACGATTGGAACGCCTTGGTCATCTCGGCCACCATCCGAGCGCGCTCTTCTGGGGTGCCATGGATAATTTGCGGGTATTCAGCAACCTCAATGAGTAGGATCAGCCCCATGCCAATCCCCCAGCCCACTATTCCCGCCCGGTTGTCACGCAGGGTCTTTAGAAAGATATTTGAAAGAGTAAAACTCCTCATTAGTCTAACCCCAATTATGCTCCTTGCCTATGGGTGAGATAGGACCGCCTCCCTGCACTCCATAGTTACCCCTCAGCAGGTTGAAGTCAAGGATGTTGACGAGCAAGTTACCATCGAAGTCCGCACGCTCGTCATAGCCTGGGTCTCCGGAGCCTTTACCAGACGTAGTCCTCAGAATGTTGAAGTCACTCACTGTGATGATGTTATTGTTGTCGGCGTCTCCCGCCTTCATCAATCCCATTTCCACCTGGATAGTGGGGGCGCTGCTCAAGGTGGCCGTGCCCGTTACGGCCAGGAAGCCAGGCGGGTCGTTCACGTTGCTGGGATGGCTTGGCGGTCCACCATTTGGCCCTTTCGCTCTCAACTGATAGGTGCCGTTACTCAGCGCACCCAGTGATACAGTGAAGAAACCGCTAGTATCGGTGTTCTGAACGGGATAGTTGACCTCGGTAGCGCCCGATTTCAACGTCAGGCTGATAGGAGCCTGGTAAGCCGCGCTACCCACGGTGCGCCCTTGCCAGCTCACATGTCCAACCAGGGAGCGCGGCGCGCCACACGTCGGGAACGTGAAGGCGACAGAGCCTGCCGCCGCTCCACCCGTGCCATTGCAGAAGTACTGGGTGTAGAAGGTATTATCTTTCTGTACGCCGCTCGTGGCGCTGGTGTTGCCGAGCGTCAATGTGCCATATACGATGTCGAATCGATTCTGCCCCTGATACAGGCGCAATTCGAAGTTAGCAGTGGTTCCACCCGTAAAGTACGTAGCGCGCCATTCTATGTTGAATATCTGGTTGGGGGAGCTACCGCTTATGGATGTGAAGATACCACTACCTGTGCCAACGTCGGTGCGCAGGTCATCCCAGTAAGGGAAAATGCTGAAAGTGTAACCACTAGCCGGTAAGCAAGCGTTGGTGAAGGAGGCAATGCCCGTTACAAAGTGGGCCTTGCCGTTGGATTCCACGTCCACAGTGGTGAACGTCTGGTCGTATAATTGGAAGGGGAAGGGTAGGCTGACAGTGGTCTGGCAGTCGTCGCAATGGTTGCCGATGTCAGTAGTGCCAGGCACGACAGTGGCTGCGCCTGCTGTCGCCTGATAGTTGCCTCCACCGCAAGGTGTAGGAGTCAAACTGGGTGTGAAAGTCAGGGTGGGTGTGCGAGTGACAGTGGGCGGCGTGCCCGTGACCGTCCTGGTAGGGGTGGCTGCTACGTTGGTGCAATTAGGGAACTTGAAATTACCGATGCGAGTGCGCCAGTTGAACGAACCTGTCGTCGCATAATACTCCTGAGTGTACCAGAAGGTACAATCGTCTACAGGGTCCACAGTCATGTCGCTGTAGTCGCCCCACCTGTCGCCTGTTGCTGTTTGTGAGCCGGTGCCCGAAAATAGGGTAGCTTCTCCCTGAGCCAGTGTATTCACAGGGTCTGTAACTAATCGCCCTGCGTACCGTATCTGTGGGAAGATGGACGCGCTCGATGCGCTGAAGCCCAACGCCAGGTTGCCTTGCGTGTCCATAGCGGTGCTGCCCATCCACCTCCACGTTGTGTCCGGCTGGTAGGTGCTCTCCTGGAACTTCGTCACAGGTCCACTAGTTACGTTGCGTAGCTCGAACCACCTGATTCCTGCTACCCCGCCTGAACTGACCGAGTAGTTGCCCACTAGCGACTCATGTCCATCCGGGAAGAAGCGGTCTGCCGCTCGGAACATCAGGCGGTCCCCTATGCCGTCCAGGCCCTCGCCTCCCAACTCTGGCACGCAGTTGCGGGTGGCGGGGCAGAGAGCTGTGAAGCCTGCTGCGGCTGGCGAGGAGAAAAGGGTGAAGGTGGAGCTTGCCGGAGTAACAAAGTCAGCGTGGAAGTGGAACACTTTGTATGTGCCAGGCCCAGGCCATTCTACGAACGAGTTGGCGGCGCTCACGGGCGGCAAGATGGAGCCGTCGAGATCGGCGGGCAGATAATAAGATTCGTTGTTTCCTCCCGTTATACCCGTGCTGACGAACGTGGCTGCTGTGCCTGCCAGCATGGCTGCTCGGTTGAAGGCGAAGGGCTGAGGGCCTAGACGGGCTGTACCTGCTGCGTTGAAGACATTGTCAGCCATGTAGTAGGCGTCGGGCCAAACGGCAAGGTGCGGGTAGTCGAAGAAGTTGGTTCCCAGGTGGAAGCCGTATCGGTTGTAGGTTCCGGTGGCGTCGTTGCTTGTGGAGACTGCTATGCACTCGTCGGTGGGTACTCCTGCACCTGCGAATTGGCTTATCAGCCAGCGATTGGCGAGTTGGTCATAGAGCACGACAGGGTCGCCGTCTCCATTGGTTTGGCAGACGCCACCGAAGCCGCTCCAAATGTTGGTTATAGCCAATGGGCCGAGTATGGAGGCCCCGGTGGTCTTGTTGAAGACCTGATAACCCTCGTTTACTATCTGGACGTACTGGGTAGCGCCCACCTCTCCATTGGTGTCTGGAGGCGCACAGTTGCACACTACGCCAGGGAAGGGGATGCCATCGAAGTTGAGGATGGGCGTGGGCATGACAAGGGGCGCCATAAACTTCTGTACCACCGTATCGAGTTGATCGAGGTGGTTATGGGGCATGAGCGAAGGGTTTTCGTTCTCTATCCTTGGGTTCCCTTTGACCAGAGGTGCGGGTGGAATATCTCGCAGGGCGGGTGATACATCGTTCTTGTACGACTCACCCGACATTACTCCGTTCGGATATTGGTGCGGAGATGAGCCATCTTTGCTGCCTGGTTGTCCAGAGACCGCACCGGCAGGAGCCATGACCTGCTGGGCTGGGGCTTGCCGCGTTGCTGAAGCAGGAGCCTGCCCCCCATTATGGCCGTTGACGAGCCACCCGGAGATGGTTATCAAGGCAAGAATTGGCATTAATATAATTACTGTGACGACCGCTAATGGCCTTTTATGAAAATGTGATTTAAATATCATTGTGCCTTCCTCTCTCCTTTGTTTATCCCCTCATAGGGCCATGGTAACAGAAGCCATCCTCCATAGTCAATGGAAATCGGTAATAATTGAAATATTGTCAGGATTGCTACTCGCCTTCCGCAGTAACGAACCGCAAAGTAACTATGAGCGGGCGCACACCACCCGTGGATGAAAAGGGGAACGCACCCGTAGGGGCGCAATGGAGCGAAGCGAAATCCCGTGCGCCCCTACCCGCCCTGATCCCTGATCCCTATTTTCATATCAGACGCGAAGAGCGCAAAGAACGCAAAGGATCAATAACTCACCTTACGCAGGCATTAGAAGGAAAAGGACCAACTGAGCCGTGTCATTCTGAGCCGCAGCGAAGAATCACTCACCTTACCAACCTGTCTGGGGATCAGTATCAGCAAAGTTATCTCCATCTCTAACGCTTATGACCGTGTAGAGATCCTTCGCTGCGGCTCAGAATGACACGGGTGAGTGGGTTTGCTGCTCTCATAGTTTTGCTTCTGACTTTACCGCAACCCTGCTATACCACTGCGTAAGGTGAGTCAATAATATAGAATCCTTTGCGTTCTTTGCGCTCTTCGCGTCTTTGCGGCCCGTTAGAAAATTCGTGGTGAAAAGTATCTTCTACTTCAAGGGCTTCACTTCCGGCGCGATAGGACCCCCTCCTGGCAGCCCGTAGTTGTTCTTCAACAGGTTGAAGTCCTGGACGGTTACTACCTGGCTTCCATCGAAGTCAGCGCGGCTGTCGTAGCCTAGTTGTCCAACACCTTTGCCGTAGGCGCTCTTGAGGATGTTGAAGTCAAGCGCTGTGATGATGTTGTCGTTGTTGGCGTCTCCCGCCTTCATCAACCCCATTTCTACCTGGGTGATGGGAACGTTGCTTAGTGTAAACGTCCCCGTCACGGCCAGGTACCCCGGAGGTGAATTGGCTGGCAGGTTAGCGGTGCCGTTCGGACCTTTCGCCCTGAACTGGTAGTTGCCAATGTTTAGCGCGCCCAGTGATACGGTGAAGAACCCGCTGGTGTCGGTGTTCTGGACGGGATAGTTTACCTCAGTAGCGCCCGCCTTCAAGGTCAGACTGATAGGAGCCTGGTATGCGGCGCTACCCACCGTGCGCCCTTGCCAACTAACATGTCCGACCAGTGAGTGCGGTGTAGGAGTGTTGGTAGGCGTCTGTGTGAGTGTTGGCGTGACTGTGACTGTGCGGGTGGGAGTTGGCGTAGCTGCGCCGCAGGAGGGGAACTTAAACGAACCGATGCGGGCTTGCCACCCGGAGGAACTCGTCGTGGGAACGTATTCGCTCACGTACCAAAAGGTGCAGTCGTCCGTTGGATCAACCGTCATGTCAGAATAGTCACCCCAACGGTTGCTCCCTCCTGTCTGAGAGCCTGTGCCGTCAATAATTGATGCTTCCCCCTGCGGCAGCGTACCAGATGTGTCGCCCGGTAGTCGGCCTGTGTATCTGACGCTGGGGAAGAGGGTCGAACTGGAAGCGCTGTAACCCAGCGCAATGTCTCCACTACGATCCATAGCCATGCTACCCATCCAGCGGTTGATACCGTCCGTGAGGCCGGGCGCATAAGTGCCCTGCTGGAAAATTACCGGGCTGCTGTTCGGGCTGCGCAGTTCGTACCAGCGAATACCTGCAACCTCGCCGCTCGGACCCGTCCCCGCGCTTACCGACAGGTTGGTCAGCAGCGACTCAAAGCCGCCCATATTACGGTAGGCCAACCGGAAGAGCGGGCGCTGCCTGGACGAGAGGATGTCGATCTTGTTGGTCGTCCCAGGCTGCGGGATGCAGTTGCGGGTTCCACCGCACGCGGCGAAAATGCTGTTAAACGGCGCTGTGGGTAAGGTATTGGCGAGTGTGAAGCTTGAGTTTGCGGGGGTGACGAAATCCGCGTGGAACTTCCAAAGGGTGAGCGCGTCCTGTGGCGCGCCGTAGCCCGCATTGTTGTCCATAGACCCTACGAAGTAGTTGGGACTGTTTACAGGGGGCGGTGTCGTGCCGTCCATATCGGCGGGCAGGAGGCCGTCGCCAACGTTATAAGCAGGGCTGGGAGATGCAAGGAAGGAGATCACCTGCGGACTTGGGTTGCCCGCAAGCATTTGCACCCGGTTAGTCGCGTAGGCTCCAACGCCAGCGAAGGGGCCACCGCCTGCAAACTCACGGGTGCTGATGTAGTAAGCGTCGGGCCACATGCCGTACTTCGGGTAGTCCGGGAAGTTGCTCCCTGTGGTGAAAGCCCATCTGTAGTACGAACCAGTCGGGTCCGGGCTGGTAGAGAGTGCGACGCAGTTATAGTAAGTCGGCCCAGCCGCCGTGAACTGCGAGAGCAGCCATCGATCGGCGAGTTGATCATATAGCACAACCGGGTCGCCAGCATTCTCCGTCTGGCAGGCCCCGCCAAAACCAGACCATAGCGTGTTATTTGCTACCGGGCCATAGACTGAAGTGCCAGTCTTGTTGAAGACCTGGAAAGTCAAATTGGTCATTACAACGTAATGGTTGGGTCCGACCTCGCCGTTCGGGTCTGGTGGCGCGCAGCCACCGCAACCGTTTGGAGGACCATTGAAGCTGAGTAAGGGCGTAGGCATTGTAAACGGCCCCAGCAGCCTCTGGATAGCCGTATCCGGGCTGGTAGGGAGGCCGGAAGGCTTGCCGCCGGGATTGTCGCGGTCCTCGTTCTCGCGTATCTTGCCGTAGGGAAGCGGCATGGACGATAGGGAAGTAAGAGGTGGAGATACGTCAAACTTCACCGCCGTGCTAACGCCTCGATAGATAGCCGATACCTGCTGTGCCGGTCCCCCAACTTTTGCATCGGCCTGGCCAGGAGCGGGTGCCAGTGACGGCACTCCTGCAAGGGCGCTGTGGTCTCTATTTACGCCAGATATGCCCAGCAGAAACACGAGCAACGCCAGGGTCAATGTTACACCTATCCGTCTATAGTTTTTCATATCCATCATATCTCTCCCACTCTTTCACTCACAAAGCTGATAATGATCCCCATGTACCGAACATTGTTGGCGCAATTTTACCCGCCAAAACAGCATCAATCAATATGCTCACAGTCTGCAGGCGCACAGTCACACCAAGGCTAAGAAAGCCTCCCCATGAGCATAGCAATAGATACATCTTAACAAACTCCCGATGCTTAATCAATAGCTATACTGTCAGAGGGTGCGCGTCAGCATTTAGGCGAGCTTGTCCGATGTACCGTGCCCGGCGGCTAAAGCCACAGGCTACGAATACAAAGCCTCCCTTCGGAGGCTGGCTTATGTCAGAGTCAAGCTCCTCAGCCTCCGAAGGGAGGCTTTGTATTCGTAGCCTGTGGCTTTAGCCGCCGGGCGGAGTCGGGGAGTGCTACTTTGCCTAAATACAGCGATGCCACCCACGCCAGCTGGAGGAAACCTAAGCGGACTGGTCGAGTAAGCTTGTCATCCCTGTGGGACGTAGCAGGTGCTCTGTCGAATTGTGCATAATAACGCTGGTTTTGCCCGTGTCAGCTTCTATCGCAAGCGCCGTGACCCCTGTGTTGCCCATCCTGGTGGTCCTGCTGCGCCAGGTCTCCACCAAGTCCCAACCATGAATAGCTATCTGTAGGGCCGAAAGGGCAGCGCCATGCGAAACGAGGATGATGGCTTCGCCTGCGTGCCTATGGGTTACGTCCTTATAAAATGCAAAGATGCGCTCCTGGACTTCGGGGATGCTCTCACCGCCTGGTATCTTGTAGCTGTCCAGCTTTGCGCGCCATTCGGCCAGCTTGCCGGGATACTTCATTTCTACCTCTTCGACCGACAGACCCTGCCACTCCCCGCCATGTATCTCTCGCAAGGCTGCTGTGGGTTGCGGTGTCAGGTTCAGGCGCTCGCCGATAGCCTGAGCGGTCTGTAAGGCACGGACGAGGTCGCTGGAATATATAGCCGTAAACTGCGCAGGTTGGCTCGCCAGCCACTCCCCCACAGC